>ONFJ01000039.1 GCA_900317085.1 uncultured Eubacteriales bacterium
CGCTGCATGCCGTGGGACTCGATGCCGTACATGTCAGCGGTCAGCAGGACATCGGTGATGATCGCCGATTCGTCTTTCGTGAATCCGAATGCCTGGAACGCGTCGCCGACGAACTTCTCCAGGACCGGGAGTTGAAAATACATGTGAGCCATAAAAACCTCCGTTGTATACACAATCCGTGTATCGCAAAGAAATGACAGCAGACGTGTTGTCTGCTTTTGCTTTCTGCAAGCAATTACATTATATAAAGGAAACGTTGCTGTGTACAATCGGAAAACTGACCAAAAAAACACCCTGCCGTTTGGCAGGGCGTTGTTCGTATGATGCTTCTCTGCATACTACTTCCCGACGGTGCGGCTGCGCAGGGCGGGCAGGCCGGCGCCGAGGAACGTGAAGACGGCCTGGAAGATGAGCAGCTTCGCGTCGGACATGGCTTCGACGCCGAGGATGGCGAGGGCGATGCCGACGATGCCGGCGATGACCGCGAAGGCCATGGCGAGGATGTTGTTGATGGAGACGCCATCGTAGAGGCGGCGTGCCTCGTAGAGGGTCTTCAGCGACGACTCGACGCTGCCGTTATGCAGGATGCCGGATGTGGAGAAGGGTTTCTCCGCTTCGAAGTACTTGCCGACGACGTCGCCCTGGACCGGGCCGAGGACCTTGACCGCCGTGACGGGCAGGTGGTAGTACTTCGCGACCATCTCTTCCGTGATGTTGCAGTCGGTGTTGCGGACGAGGATGGTGATGCCGGCGCGGTCGATGTTCTGCAGGTAGCGGCGGTACTGTTTGACCGGGCGGTACTTGACGACGAACATGGCGGCCACCTTGCCGGAGATGGCGAGGTAGTTGACCTTGCGGCCGTTGATGGTGTACTGCTTTTCGAACTCTTCATCCGGCAGTTCGACGTTGTGGTTCAGGAGCAGGTTGCGGTTGCCGAAGAGGACGCGGCGTTCGCCGATCCAGGCGGAGAGGCCGAGGCGCTCCTCGTAGGCAAGGCCGTCGACGCTCGGGAGCAGGTCGTACTTGCCGAGGATGACGTTCTGGAACTCGTCGGCCAGCGGGCCTTCCGAGCCGATGACGAGGGCCGCCGCGTAGAGGATGGCGTCGTCGATGCGCATGTTGTGGAAGGTCTTGATGCCGATGATGTGGCAGGAGTCTTTCGTGAAGATGTCTTTACTGTCGATGGCAAAGGTGTTGATGTACGCGCTCTGCTCGACGGCGCGGTGGCCGAGGATGGCGGAACCCTTGCGGGAGAAGCGCTTGTCATCGATGTACAGAGACAGGTTGGAGGCCAGCAGCGCGAAAGCCGGGATGGCGATGGTCAGGATGGCGGCGAAAACGCTGACGCCGAAGACCGCGCTGTGGCGGACCAGGCCGAAGATGAGAGCGGCAAGGAGCGCGACGCCGAGGGCGGCCAGGGTCGGCAGGTGCGCGTTCTGGTCGGCGGGGTCGTCGGCGAAGGATTCCTCGACGAAGCGGGGCTGGTCGGTGATCGGCGCGTTGTAGGCGACGACCGGGTTCTCGAGCTGCATGCCGCGGGTGACCTCGGCAGCGTCCCGCTCGTTCGGGATGACCTCGGTGCTGTACATGTGGATGCCGCTCGTCAGGAGACGAAGGTTGTCGAGGGCCCGGCGGAAGGACAGGTGCCGCGCCACGTTGGACAGCAGCACCGTGAAGGTGGCCGCCGCGGTGAACAGGGCAACGGTGACGCCGGTCGACTGGGATGCCAGCAGGTAGATGAGGTCGGCGATGAGGTTCGCAAGGACCACGACGGTGACCGCGCTGGAGGCGTTGAGCCGCAGGCGGGCGATGCCGAGAACGCCCTTGACGATGGTCTTGTAACTGAGGGCGGCAGCCAGGATGAGGATGCCCATGGCGACGCCGACGGTGACGCCGGCGCTGCCGGCGAAGGTCTCGAGGTTGTAGCCGTTGGAGGCGAGGATGCCGGACAGGACCAGTCCGACGACCACCAGGACGGCCTGGATGATGGAGGTGATGAACGTGAAGCGGACTTTGCGCTCGAGGGAATACTCGATGCGGTCGGCGTCGAGCTCCGCGCTCTCGTACTCGTCGTTCAGGTAGTCCCCCACGTAGGTGTCGTGGTCGACGAAGCGTTCATCGCCCAGCGCGAAGCGCAGGTCTTCGTTGACGGTGTTCGGGTCGTAGTCGAGGGGTTCTTCCTCCCGCTGCGGGACATCCGGTTCGTCGTCTTCGCGGCGATTGAGTTTGAAGCCTTTGATCTGTTCGGCTCTGCGTTCCCGAAGCTGTTCCTCGGTGGCGTCTTCGTCCACCTGGACGGGCTGGACTTCGGGGTTCTCATCGTCGAAGCCGAAGAGTTTGATCTGACCGTCGATCTCTTCCTGTTCTTCATGCTCGATGGTCTTGTTGTCGCCCTTCGCGACGATGGTCTTGTCGAAGGTGTTGAGCTCGGCATCCGCCGCGATGATGGTGGGGATGGGCTCGAGGTCCGCGGTGTTCGTGAACTTCCGGGTCTTGTCGACCGACGGGACCGCGGCGACCCCTTCGGTGATCTCCTGGGGGACCTCCGGCTGTACTTCCGGCTCGGGCTCTTCGCCCCGGAAGTCGGCGACCGCGGCGGCGGCAGCGGCTGCGACGGCAGCGCTGGCGGAGGCAACGGTGGTGCCCTTCGGGGCAGCCTTGACTTTATTGTCCGCACCCGGCATCTCTTCGTCTTCGAGTTTCGTGAACTCGGCCGTGGTGCGTTCGACTTTCGTCGTTAAGATCTGATGTTCGATGTTGGCATTGCGGATGGGACGGATGCCGACGGTCTTCTGGGCCAGGGCCTTCTTGTCTTCCGGCGCCTGGGGCTTGTCGTCCGCCAGCTCCATGATCATTTTGGGCGACCCTGCGTTTTCGTCGATGCCCTTGAAGAGGGCACCTTTATTGTGGACATCCTGCACCGGACGCGGGGTGGACGGTGCGGAGTCTGCCAGAGGTTCGAAGACCTTGGTCTTCTGCATGGCCAGTTCACGGTCCATGAACTTTTCGCGGCCGGTCATGCGCTGGACGCCGTCTTCGGGAGTGGGCGCCAGACCGTAGTCCTCGTCCGTGAACTCCTCTTCCTCGCCGGCGTTCTCGACGACGTGGATGAAGCTTTCGCGGAACGCGCGCAGCTTGTCCATGAAGCCGCCCTTGCCGAGCTCTTCTTCCGGCTCGTCATCGACGGTGACATCGTCGTCGACAAAGCCCGGCACGTAGTCGGTCTCGTCGGTCAGATTCGCCTCCGCGGCCTTCGCCTGTTCGGCGTAGTTCACCACGTTCGAAGCGTTCGGCGCCGGGGTCGGCTCGAAGACCGAAGTCTTCGGCTCTGCCGGTGCTTCGGGTGCTTCTTCGACCGGTTCTTCCGCTTCGGGTGCGGCTTCCTCTTCCGGTTCCTCGGCGGGTTCTTCCGCCGGGGTGCCGAACAGGTCGTCCACGCCCTCTACGTCCGGACCTTCATCTTCGTCGAAGTCGTCGTAGTCGTAATCGTAGTCGTCGTCGAAGTCATCTTCCTCGTCCATGACGGGAAGGGTCTCCTCTTCGACTGCTTCGGCTTTGGGTGCTTCCGCGGACTCGCCCATCAGTTCCGCGACCAGGTCCGAGACCCCGTTCTCCTGAGTGGATTCCAGGAGGTTGTCGATCTCGTCCATTGACCATTGTTTAGCCATTCGTACTAACCTCTTTCAAACATCGGATTGATTGTTACCCATTTTGTATTGCCGTCACCGGGAACTGAGCCCCAGTCTCTGGCGATTGACCTCATACATGACGATGCCGGCGGCAACGGATGCGTTGAGGGATTGTATGTTTCCGGACATCGGCAGGGACAGGATGAAGTCACACTTCTCCCGGACCAGCCGGCCCATGCCTTTGCCTTCATTGCCGACCACCAGGGCCACCGGGCCCGTGAGGTCCGTCTGGCACCAGGTCTCGCCTTCCATGTCCGTGCCGTAGATCCACACGCCGCGCTCCTTCAGTTCCTCCATGCAGGCCGGAAGGTTGGAGACACGGGCGACGGGCAGGTACTCGAGGGCACCGGCCGACGTCTTGTCCACCGTGTAGTTCAGTGTGGCGCTGCGACGCTTCGGGACGATGACCCCGTGGGCGCCGGCGCACTCGGCGGTACGGATGATGGCCCCGAGATTGTGGGGGTCGGAGACCTCATCGGCAATGATGAAGAAGGGAGCTTCACCCTTTTCTTCAGCGAGGGCGAACAGGTCGTCCACCGTCGCGTATTCGTGGGCCGCCACTTTGGCGATGACGCCCTGGTGGTTGGCGTTCCCGCACATGAAGCCCAGCTTTTTGGGGTCGGTCTCCTTGATGAGGACGCCGGCGTCCCGGGCGGTCGCGATGATCTTCCCGATGGACCCCTGACGCTCTCCTTTGGAGACGAAAATGGTGTCGATGTTCCGTCCGGCTTTCAGAGCCTCCATGACAGGATTTCTGCCGATGATGAGTTCGTCCCGGACTTCCTTCTGTTCCATGTACTATATACCCTTCTTCAGTTATAGTTACCCATAATAGGGCATTATATTTAAAACATTATACCAAAACTTGTGGAGTAACACAATAAAGCACCCACCATCTTGATGTATAAACTATCGCGTTTTTCTGTCAAAAAAATGTTAGCTTTGACGGAGGCGAATCGCCCAAATGTATATTTATGCAAATATTTTGCATCTTTTTGAATTTTTATGCACTTTCCCCTTGACTTTTATATAGGGCGTTCCTATAATGTGTATCACAACTTGAAAAGACCCCGTAACGACGGGATTGGAGGAATAAAAATGGCAATCGCAAAGAAGAAAAAGGAAGACATCAAAAAGGTCGTTCTCGCCTACTCCGGCGGCCTCGACACATCCATCATCATCCCCTGGCTGAAGGAGAACTACAACAACTGTGAAGTCATCGCAGTGTCCGGCAACGTCGGCCAGGCATCCGAGCTCGAAGGCCTCGAAGAAAAGGCCCTCAAGACCGGCGCTTCCAAGCTCTACATCGAAGACCTCACCGACGAATATGTCGAAGACTTCATCATGCCCTGCGTCAAAGCCGGCGCCAAGTATGAAGACTATCTGCTCGGCACGTCCCACGCCCGTCCGATCATCGCGAAGAGACTCTGCGAGATCGCCATCAAGGAAGGCGCGGACGCCATTTGCCACGGCTGCACCGGCAAGGGCAACGACCAGGTCCGTTTCGAGCTGACCATCAAGGCGTTCTGCCCCGACATGACCATCATCGCCCCCTGGCGTGAGTGGGACATCGTTTCCCGTGAGCAGGAGATCGAATACGCGGAAGCCCATAACATTCCTCTGAAGATCAATCGCGAGACCAACTACTCCAAGGACAAGAACCTCTGGCACCTGAGCCACGAAGGTCTTGACCTCGAAGACCCGGCCAACGAGCCCCAGTACGAGAAGGAAGGCTTCCTCGAGATGGGCGTCTCCCCGCTTCAGGCTCCGGATGAACCCACCTACATCACCCTCGACTACGAGCAGGGCATCCCGGTCGCGCTGAACGGCGAGAAGATGAGCCAGAAGGACATCGTCCTGAAGCTCAATGAGCTCGGCGGCAAGAACGGCATCGGCCTCCTCGACATCGTCGAGAACCGTCTCGTCGGCATGAAGAGCCGTGGCGTCTATGAGACCCCCGGCGGCACTATCCTGTACCATGCCCTGAACTACCTTGAGACCATCTGCCTTGACAAGTATGCCGCTCACAAGAAAGCGGAACTGTCCATCACCTATGCGGACCTCGTCTACAACGGCCAGTGGTTCACCCCGCTGCGTGAGGCCCTCGACGCCTTCGTCGACAAACTCGAAGAGCGCTGCACCGGCACTGTCAAACTGAAGCTCTACAAGGGCAACATCATCAACGCCGGCGTCACCTCTCCCTACAGCCTCTACAACCCGGGCCTTGCCACCTTCGACGAGGACGAAGTCTACGATCAGACCGACTCCGCCGGCTTCATCAACCTGTTCGGCCTTCCCATCAAGGCTCAGGCGATGAGCGCCCAGGCTTATAAACTCGACGACAAAGAATAAGAGGTTTTACCACCCATGAAACTCTGGACCGGACGGTTCTCGAAAGAGATCGACCCGAAAACCAACGACTTCAACTCGAGCATCAAGTTCGACTCCCGGATGTACAAAGAGGACATCACCGGGTCCATGGCCCATGCTACCATGCTGGGCGCACAGGGCATCAACTCGAAGGAGGACACCGAGGCCATCCTTGCAGGTCTGCAGGGCATCCTCGATGACATCGAGTCCGGCGCTCTCGAGATCGACCCGAATGCCGAGGACATCCACACCTTCGTGGAGCAGACCCTGACCGAGCGCATCGGTTCGGCGGGCAAACGCCTCCACACGTCCCGCTCCCGGAACGACCAGGTGGCCCTCGACGACCGTCTCACCATCCGTAACGAGTGTGACGCGCTCATTCCCCAGCTGAAGGAGCTCATCGCCGTCCTCGCGAAGCAGGCCGCGGAGCATGCGGAGGACATCATGCCCTCCTACACCCACCTGCAGCGGGCACAGCCCATCGTCTTCGGCCACCACCTGCTGGCGTACGCCGAGATGTTCCTGAGGGACATCGGCCGCCTGGAGGACGCGAGAAAACGGATGAATGTATCGCCCCTCGGCTCCGGCGCCCTCGCCGGCACCACCTACGACATCGACCGGGAAATGACTGCGAAGGCCCTCGGATTCGACGGCCCCTGCCGCAACTCCCTCGACGGCGTGTCCGACCGGGACTTCTGCATCGAGTTCGCGGCCGCCCTCTCCCTCATCATGGTCCACCTGAGCCGCTTCTCCGAAGAAGTCTGCATGTGGTGCTCCTGGGAGTTCAAGTTCATCGAACTGGACGACGCCTTCTCCACCGGCTCCTCCATCATGCCGCAGAAGAAAAATCCGGACATCGCGGAACTCGTCCGCGGAAAGTCCGGCCGTGTCTTTGGCGATTTAACGACCCTCCTCACGGTCATGAAGGGCCTTCCGCTGGCCTACAACAAGGACATGCAGGAGGACAAGGAAGCCATCTTCGACGCGTTCGACACCGTGAAAATGTGCCTCACCGCTTTCATTCCGATGATCGACACCATGACGGTCCTGCCGGAGAACATGCGGAAAGCCGCTGCCGGCGGTTTCATCAACGCCACCGATTGCGCCGACTACCTCGTCGGCAGAGGCCTCCCCTTCCGGGATGCCTACAAGTGCACCGGCGAACTCGTCGCCCTGTGCATCGAGAAGGGCACGACCCTCGAAGAGCTTCCGCTGGAAGAGTACAGACAGGTCTGCGACCTCTTCGAAGAAGGCGTGTACGACGCCATCTCCCTCGAGCGCTGCGTGTCCCAGCGGACGTGCATCGGCGCGCCGGCACCGGAGAACGTCCGGGCCGAAGCGGCGAGAGTCGCAGAACTCGTGAAGTGAATCGCCCAAGCGAATACAAAAAGCCCCCTGAATCCGATCAGGGGGCTTTCCTGTTTGTTTTCGAACGCTTAGTCGTAAATGTCTTCTTTCATGTCGTACGGAATATCGACGATGTTCCGGCGGCCTTCAATGTTGTCGTAATGCTTGCACATGAGCGGCTCATAGACATAGTACAGAAGTTTGCCATCGAGGTCGAAATAGAAGACCGCGAAGAGCGCCGCAAAAACGATCGCGAAGATACGGATGATCTTGAAAATGAATTTCATTCGGTCCACCTCTTTCTTACCAGGTCAGGCTGTCATCGAAGTCGAGCAGCGACGGGTCGAGAGGCTCTTCGTGCATGACGTCGATCATGTAATTGCTGATGCAGTCGCGGATCTCCGCGCGGGAAACCGTCCGTTTGTCCGGCAGTGCGTGCGGGAACCAGATGGCATGGATGCCGCGCTCACGGAACTCGTCCTCGAACATACCTTTGATGCCCTGCATGCCTTTGCACTGCAGCTGGTCATACATGACGACCATGTCACAGTTGAACTGCTCCATGTAGTCCCAGAGCTGGAAAATGTGTTTGTGACCGCCGACGGCCATGGCACGCATGGGGGCCAGTTCGTTATACCAGCTGAGGTCTTCGAGGGCGTGCTCATAGGTGTCCGTGCGGATCTCTTTATCGAACATGAGCGAATCCATGTTGATGATGGTGTTGAGGCCCCAGCAGTTGTAGGCCCAGGTGCACCAGTTGGAATAGTAGAGCGGCGCGCAGGACCAGGCGATGACGCGGTGACGGGTCTTCGGGAACGTGTCGATCTGATTGGCCACGCAGTGCTCCATGATCTTGCGGACGCGTCCGTCGAGCAGCTGCCAGGTCTTGTTCCAGCCGTACTGAGAATAGTAGATGCGGTACAAAGCCTGCGCGACACCGTTGATGGGGTAGCTGTTCGTATGGGCGGCAACATCCCACTTCTCCCGTTCGAAGTAAAGCTGCTCATTCTGCAGTTCCGCATATTTTTTGAAGCTTTCCCAGCTGAACGGGACACCGGTCTGTTCTTCGACGAACTTCCAGCAGCCTTCGATCTCCGCCTGGCACCGTTTCTGGACCAGCGGGTCGTCATACTGCATCGGCTGCGGCATCGCGTACAGAGGCCGGTTCAGGAACCAGTCCTGGATGATGGATGTGGCAACGGACGCGTCGCAGGCCTCGTTGGTGGTCACGAAACAGGGTGCCGAGTCCGGATAGTCATCCATGATGCCGACACCGGCTTCCGCCTGACACATGGGACAGGGGTCCGACGGCAGGCCGAGGGACTGGATGGCGTCGATGTAGTGGAGGACCGTATTCGAGTTGACGTGGCAGGTGACGAAGTACGGGATCATCTCCAGCGGGATATCGACGAGGCCGCCGTCCCGGAACGGGTAGAAGACGCTGCCGGACACGGTCTCGTTGTGAAGGACCGTCTTTTTCCAGAGCTCGGTCTCTTTCCCGTCGTTGAACCGGAGGTCTCGGGCAAACATGCGCATGAACTGTTCGATCGTGGAATAAGTCATGCCGCGGTAGTGCCACGCAGACGCGCGCAGTGCGGGGCCGCGCATGCCTTCCATGCCGCGGTCATACCAGTGGAGGACCGGGATGTAGGTCTGTCCGACCCAGCGGTACCGCCAGAGGCCTTTGAAGAAGGACAGCGGTTTTTCGGAGGTCAGGATGTCGCCGACCATGGTGCCGTACGTGTAGCACCAGACGCAGGTGAAATAATATAACGTGTCTTTCAGGCCGCGCCACTCGCGATGGCGGTAGAGGCCTGTCGGCTGGATATACAGGTCGCCGAGGTTCCGGCGTTCATGTTCTTTTCCGTAAATAAAGTCTTTGCATGCCTGCTTCGGGTCATCGGCGATGTACTTTACAAAGTTTTTCAAATCGCCTTTTCTGTAGCCGAGCTTTTCGGACAGTGACATTTTCGTCATTCTCTCTTCTGCCATCAGCCAACACCCCTTTCTGCCTTTTCACTCTGCAGTTTCTTGAGTTCCACACTTTCGATGAAGGCCTGGAACCGCGTGCGCAGCTGTCCGGTGGCACCATTGTTATATTCTTTTTCAATGGAGCAGACCGGGATGCCATAGTCGCGGCGAAGGACGAACGTGTCGATCATGCGTTCATAGCTCCAGTATTCACAGAACTTCATCTGTTCGATGATGATACCGTCCGCTTTGTATTCTTTGACGATGCCTGCAAGCGTCTCTTTGCGCTGCCGCATGACGTGCTGTTCCATAAAGCGGGTGCACATGCTCGTTTGCAGATAATGGCGCGCCACCGCTTCGAGCGCGGTCTCGCCCTCCTTGATCTCGATCTCTTCCCGTCCGGGAATCGAACCATAGCAGTAACGGTCTGCCACGACGCGGGCGCCGCACTCCTCGATGAGCTGGATGAAGTACGGGTCATCGTTTTCAGAACCGGCGACCACGACCTTGATCCGGTAACCCGGTTTCGGATCGGGTTTCCGCGTCTTCAGGTCTTCCAGCGTCTCCTTCAGTTTCGGAAGGATCAGGTAGTGCGGGCAGGCGATGGCGACCAGCTGACAGAGCGCGAACTCGAAGCCGGTGATGGTCGGGTTGTCGAGTTTCCGGAACTCGCCGATCTCACGGATGACGCGGTTGATCTCGTTCTGTTCTTCGATCGCCTTGCGAATGGCCTCATCCGATGTGTCGACCCCCAGCTTTTCATGGAGGACATCGAGGACATGGGCCTGAAGCTGGTCTTTGTAGTGGAGGATGGAATTGTCATTCTTTTTGAACGGAACATCGGTGAACTCGCAGAAGAAATTCGGGTTGTTGATAAGGCCCGGCATCATCTGCATATGCTCCTGGAACCGGCAGGTGACCGTGCAGGTCTCCGTGGCAAGCTGAGCGTCCAGGAAATTGAAACCACCCTCGAGAGCGCGTTCCATCAGTGCCCGTCCGTACATACAGGTACGACCCGACATGTAATAAGTAGCCATGTCAGGCGATGCGCTTCGCGGTGCGCGCAACCGTACGGAGAAACAACCCGGAAGGTTCAGAAGAACTTCCGGCATGAAGTAACAGGTATAACCGAGCGCGAGTTTTCCTTCGTCCTTGGCCTGACGCACCAGGTCGTTGTGGGCCTCCAGCAGAAGATCCTCAAACTCGATCATGTTCTTCAAATCTCGCATATTATCTTTTCACCCTTTCCCAAAATCCTTAATACCTAACCTTGAACGGATGCAGTCCCCTTTACAACGACAAAATAGGACTTTCGTCCTATTTTGTCGTGCAAAACTGCATAAAAGTTTTACACGTTTGCTCGCTTTTTTATCATTTATCCCTAACCATAGTATAGGTGTAAAGGTTTTCAATATCTACTATAAATTGTTCTCAATTATTATTTTTTTGATCGGCAACAAAAAAGCGGAGCAGGAATCCCTGCTCCGCATCTTTTATGATGGTTTACGGCACATCAGTCTTTGATCATTCCAAGCGCTTTCATGAGGTGATAACCTCCGCCGACAACATACTTGTACCCGACATCCATGATCTTTCCGGGGATCGGATCGATGAGAGCGAGGTACCAGGTGTTCTTCGAGCGGTAGTTGATCTTCGGGCTCTTCGCATTCAGCGCTTCCATGACCGTTGCCACGATGTATTTCATGTCGTGGGGGTTCTTCATCGCCATGGTCATGAGCGGGCTCAGGACAGAGAGGACCGGTTTGTAATGCGTGGTCGCGGCAAGGAGTTTCTCATAACCGGAAGTCGCCTGACCGTGCATACCGGACTTGAAGGAGCCGGGCTGGATCTTGACGACGGGGATGTCGAGGAACGCAAGTTCACGGCGAAGGCCGATCGTATAAGCTTCGACCGCCCACTTCGTGATGGCATAGGGGCTGTTGAAGGGCTGCGGCTGCATCCATCCGCACTCGGAGGAGCAATTGAGGATGCGGCTTCTCTTCCCCTTCAGGAGTCCTGCCTGGAAGAAGGACTTGGTCACACGGATCATACCCATGACGTTGGTGTTGATCATGCGTTCCATGATCCCGACGGGGTCGCCTTCGACGAGGGACGCCATCGTATGGATGCCGGCAAAGTTGAGGAGTGCGTCGAGGGTATCGGTATAGCCCTTGACGGTCTCAGCTGCCTTGTCGCAGCTCTCCTGGCTCGTGATGTCCAGCTGGACCCCGATGACTCTGTCAGAGCAGCGTGCCTGAAGGTCGGTCAGCGGTTTGCTGTGGTAGGTCGCGAACACGGTCCACTCTCCGGTCTTGTCCAGCGCCTCGACGATGGCACCGGCAATACCACCCGCACCGCCAGTTACAAATGCGTATTTCATTGTTGTTATCTCCCTTCTTCTTGACGTAGTGTACTTAATGTACGTTTGTGTACATATTTCGCTATATGTCAATAATATGACTGTTGTTAATTCTCTGTCAAACTTGTTTTGATAAACAAACAATGTAATAAGTCGGTCCGGCAATCGACCAAAAACTACGAAAAGCCACTGTCATTCGACAGTGGCTTTTCTGATGGATAGGTATTTATTTACTGACGCTCTCTCCGTCGGGGAGACGTCTGCAAAGGTCTGAAATGTTGTCCCAGACACGGAACAGTTCTTTTTTCATCATGCCCATACCGTTCCAGCACATGTGGTCATGGTTTTCCACCGGCATGTTGTACCAGATGCCGGGCTTGAAGGAATCCATGTCCCAGGTGCCGTCTTCCTGCGGAGCACCGATGGGAGCGGACAGACCCTTCAGGTTGACGAAGCCGTCGTTCGGGCCCCACAGCGCCCAGTACTCGTCCCCTCGTTCCGGAACATACTTCTGGATGCGGGGTGCCAGGATGCGGGTCATGGCCGACGTGACCGGTGCGACGACGAACGCCATCGGGTTCATCTTGGGGCCCGGGATGCCGAAACTGCCGGGACCTTTGATGGTGCCGGCCGCACGCTGGGCGAAGTAGTAGACCGTGTCGCCTTCCTTCTGGTTCGGATTGATCTCCGTCTGAACGACTTCGACCTGCATCTCATGCATGACGTGGTCGAACCCGTCGTTGCGGTTGTAGTTGCGGATCTCCGCGGCTTTGGCGAAGGGAGAACGCCAGTTCCAGCCGGTGATGTCCTCGACTTCCGGCATGATGCCCCACTGCTGGGTCATCAGGTCGACGCCGCGCATGAGCGGTGTATCGCCGATCACGGTATTGATGCCGAGCAAGACATCATAGAAGATTTTGGCGCCGCGTTTCCCGAACATGGACGCCAGAGCGGTACCGTTGTTGACACCGGACAGCGTATGGGCACTGTGGATCAGGTTGCCGTGGCCGCCCTCGAAGAGCGGGGACAGTTCGTCTGCCGGGGTGCCGGCACGTTCCTCTTCAGAACCGTTGACGAAGAGGTTCGCGATCTCCTTGACCGTGGGGCCGCCGAAGGAATGACCGAAGATGTTGATCTTCTTGTGGGGGCCTTCCTGACCGAGGTCTTTCAGGACACCGGGGTAAGTGCGGCCGTAGCGGGCATGGCCATACTTCTCAGCATGGACTTTTCCGTAGTCGACGCGGCCTCCGAACAGGTAGGCCCAGAGGATACAGGCTCTGTCCCATCCGGAATTCCAGGGACCGAGGGACGGGTGGAACACTTCGAACCCCTTCTCCTCGAGATGCGCAATGAGGTCGCCCGACGTAAAGAAGTTCCAATACGGGAACTGACCCTTCGCGTCGATCGAATCGTGTTCGCCCCAGCCGTTCCAGCCGGAAAGCAGCACGAGCGGATAATTGTTGTAATACTGGCCCATTGGACCCACCTCCATAGCTGTGTTGTAGTAATTATATTTTCTACAACATGGCTTTAGCATTGCTGAAGTGTTTCCTGTCGAGCACCGCTTTGTAAAGGAACTCCGTCCATTCAATCTTTAATATTTGTAAAGTTTTCGGTCACATCCCCGGGAAGTGTATTGTGGCGATGTACGGGCGAAAAAAGGAACAGCCGGTCACGGGGACCGGCCATTCCTTAAGGATGATAAAGAGTTTGGATATCAGAATTCGTAAGTGACCCGGTCGACTTCCAGGGAGTCGATGATGCCGACGATGGCGGCATCGATGGGCATCTCGTTGGAGCCGAGGGCCTGGCGGGCCGTGGACCCGCTGACGACGAGGACGCGCTCGCCGATGCCCGCGCCGACGATGTCCGCCGCCACGAAGCTCTCCCCGACGGAGTCTTCGCCGTGGGCGTCCGTCTGCTGCACGACCATGAGTTTCTTGCCTTCGAGGGCCTCGTCCTTCTTGGTGGCCCAGACGTTTCCGATGACTTTGCAGATGAGCATGGTGTTTTCCTCCTGTTATTCCACGTCCTGTTCGAGTTCACAGCTGAGGGCGATGCCGAGCGGTGTGACGAACAGAGGGTCTTTCGGTTTATAGGTCGGGATGCCGAGCACTTTTTCGAGCTCGGTCTCGAGACCGGTGAAGCAGGCCGTTCCGCCGACGAGGACCAGCTCGTCGACCGTCTGCATGAATTCTTCTTCGTAGTCGTCCAGCATGTCGCGGATGATGACCGCCATCTTCTCCATGACCGGACGGATGATCGGGAACAGCACCTTGTGGTTCTCGACGTCCCGTTTGTAGAGTTCCGCCTCTTCGAAACTCTTGCGGCAGGCGCCGGCCACGACCAGGGTGACATGGGTGCCGCCGGTGGGCTCGTCGTCCGTCATGACGACGTGTCCGTCCTGCAGGATGGAGATGCCGGTGGTTCCGCCGCCGATGTCGATGATGGCGCCGTTCGTGAGACCCAGCAGTTTGTTCGCGGCGCTGGGCTCGTCGAGGAGCGCCGTCACTTCGAAGCCCGCGGCTTCCGTGACGTTCTTCACGGCGCCGCCGTCCAGCGTGTCGGTGCCCGGCGGGATG
>ONFJ01000016.1 GCA_900317085.1 uncultured Eubacteriales bacterium
GCTGGGGCGAGGAGGCGACGCAGGTTCTGGACCAAGGGGCATAGGCCCCGACTCCATGAACCTCCGACGAAGCCACAGCGTCGATCATATTGATAGATTTCAGTTTATAGAGATATGGTTTGGGGAGATAGTAAACCGTGTTATAATAAGAACTGCTATACTTAAGAGAAAGCTTTGTAAAGGAGAATGAGATATGAGCAAGAGCGTTGTCATTACCGGGTCGGCCAGAGGTCTCGGGTTCGAGATGGCAAAACAGTTTCTGGCGCACAAGTACAATGTCAGCATCTGCGACGTCAACAAGGATGCGTTGAAGAAAGCCGAGGCCGAGCTGAAGAAGCTCGCGCCGAAGAAGGGTATGGTCATCGCGACGCCCTGCGACGTCACGAAGCTTGAAGACCTGGAAAAGCTCTGGGCCGCTTCCGCGAAGGCGTTCGGTGAAGTCGACCTCTGGGTCAATAACGCCGGCGTCAACCAGCCCATGGTCCCCCTGTGGGAGCTGGAGCAGCGGACCATCGACCTGCTCGTGGACATCGACCTCAAAGGGGCGATCTACGGCAGCAAGGTCGCCATCGCCCACATGAAGGAGCAGGGCCACGGCTGTGTCTACTGCATCGAGGGCTTCGGCGCGGACGACGCCACCCAGCTGGGCCTCACCGCGTACGGTGCTTCCAAGAAGGGCGTCCAGTACCTCGTCCGCGGCCTTGCCACGGAACTGAAGAAGACGAAGACGCCGGTCCAGGTCGGGCGCCTGAATCCCGGCATCATGATCACGAACTTCATCACTCACCCGCTGGGCGACGGCGGCGAGATGGAACTCGAGGAGCGGACCAAGAAGGTCTACAACATCCTCGGAGACTACCCGGATGTCGTGGCGAAGTTCCTCGTCAAAGGCATGGTGAAGAACGTCAAGGCGAAGAAGCAGGACGACTACATCGCCTGGCTGACCACGAAGAAAGCCGCATGGCGATTCGCGACCGCCGCCTTCAACAAGAGAGACTTCTTCGCGGAAGAAAAGTGACCGATACCGACCACCCGATCCGCTGAACAGAATAGAAACAGAAAGACCCTGCAAAGCAAACGCTTTGCAGGATCTTTTTCTTAAAACTTGAACGCGTCGAAGGCGTTGGGGATGGAATAGCGGTCCACTTCGGAGAGGTGGCAGGCGAACAGATCGGCTCGATCGGCGTCCGAGGAGCCGGCCGCTTCGGACGGCAGTTGTTCAAGGCTCTCGACTTCAATGTCATAGCCGGTCATGTGCCACTCGACGTGGGAGAAGATGTGTTTCGCCGCCGGCAGTGGGAAGACCGAGACAGGTGTCAGGTCGTTGTCGGAAAGGAACCGGTCGAGGGCGTTCTGCGAGAGTTCCGCAACTTGCTTTTTGGTGAGTTTCCCAGAAGATTTCTCAGAAGAGTTCCCGGAAGATTTTTCGGATGTCTCTGCCGCCTTCTTTTCCGGCACTAAGAGATCGTTCGGAAACTCGTAGAGGCCGGCGAGCAGACCGGTGTCGGGGCGTTTGGAGAGAAGGAGTACATCGCCACAGTGGACGCGGTAGACGTTGCGGTGTTCGATGCGTCTCGCTTTTTTGGCGGGGACCACCGGCACTTCCAGTTCCACGCCCTGTTTGTGGGCTTCACAGAGGTCGGCCCAGGGGCAGCGGAAGCATTCCGGCTCGCCGTTCGGCAGGCACACCGTGGCGCCGAGGTCCATGAGGGCCTGGTTGTAGTCACCGGGGCGGTCTTCCGGCATCCGCTCCATGTAGTAGTCGTAGGCGACCTTCTTGGCGGCGGGGTCCTTGATGTTCTCCCGGTACAGGTTGCGCCGGGCATAGACGCGCAGGAGGTTGCCATCCACCGAGGACACGGGCTGCTGGAATGCGATCGACGCGATGGCGGCCGCGGTGTACTCTCCGATGCCGGAGAGTTTCTGCAGTTCCTTCGCCGTCGAAGGGATCTCTCCGCCGTACTCATCCATGATGGTGACCGCCGCTTTGTGCATGTTCCGGACCCGGCTGTAGTAGCCGAGGCCTTCCCAGATTTTGAGGTACGTGTCCTCGTCCGCGGCGGCGAGGGAGGCGACATCCGGCAGGGTCGCGAGGAACCGGGCATAGTAGTCTTTGACCGCTTCCACCCGGGTCTGCTGGAGCATGATCTCCGAGACCCAGACGTGGTAGGGTGTCGGGTCCTCCCGCCAGGGCAGGATGCGCCGTTCGGCGTCATACCAGTCCAGTAAGAGTTTGGTATCTTCCTTCAAAAGAGTGATCTCCTTTTACTTCGTCTTCCAGTTGCGGGCTTCCGGGTCCTGCAGGTCCGCCGCCGCGTAGAGCAGGGCGTTGCAGATGGCCGCCGCCACGTTGCTGCCGCCCTTGCGGCCGAGGGCCACGATGGCGGGCACGTCGTATGCGTTGCAGGTCTCGAGCAGTTCTTCCTTGCTCTCCACCACGTTCACGAAGCCCACCGGCACACCGATGATGAGGGCCGGGCGGAACCCGTCCCGGATGAGTTCGGAGAGTCGCAGGAGAGCGGTCGGCGCGTTGCCGACGGCATAGACGGCGTTCGGGTGGAGCGACCTGGCATAGCCCATCGCCATGACGGCCCGGGTCGTCCCGGACTCCTTCGCCGCGGCGGCAACGTTCGGGTCCGCCATGTAACAGTGGACCGCGCCGCCGACTTTGCCGAGGGCCGGTTTGCTGATGCCGGCCTTCGCCATGTTGGTGTCGGTGACGATGCCGCATCCGGACGCGAGGGCGGCGATGCCCTTCGAGACAGCGCCTTCCGTGAAGGTCAGGTTCGACGCGTAGTCGAAGTCGGCCGTCGTGTGGATGACCCGCTTCACGACCGCTTCCGTCTCCGGAGACAGGGAGATGCCCCGCTCCGCCAGTTCTTCGGCGATGATCCGCATGCTGTTCTGTTCGATTTCCGATGGTTTTATGACAACAGACATAGTAGTCCTCTTTCGTTTCGTATCAGCGGTCCGTGCTGGTCCCGGGGCGTTCGAGGCCGAGGATCTCATAGACCGCGTCCATGTCCAGAGCTTCCCGGACCGCGGCGGCCAGTTTCGTCAGTTCTTTTTCCTGCTGTTCGTCGTGGGACTTCGGGCAAAGGGCTTCGTACGAGATGCCCTTGCGGAAGCAGAGCCACCGGGCCAGGGCCTCCGTCAGTTCGCCGGAATCGAAGAGCCCGTGCAGGTAAGTACCGAAGACGTTGCCCCGGACGAAACCGTCCACGTGGGCCACGCCGCCTTCTTTCTCCTCTTCGAGGATCTTACAGAAGGAGGACGTCCCCTGTCCGAGCACGTCCCAGTCGGTGACACGGGTGGTGCCGTTGTGGATCTCATAGCCGTCCAGCAGGACTTCTCTGGGCGATGTACCCTCTTCCCCTTCGAACAGCTTCGCGCGGACCGGTTCGAGCACTCTGGCCCGTACTCTCGTGCGGGTCTTCTGCGTTTCGAAGACGGTGCGCAGCGGCAGGAGCCCGAGGCCGCGGAAGGTGCCGCCCTGCTCGACCCCCTCGGGGTCGACGAGTTCCTCGCCCAGCATCTGGTAGCCGCCGCAGATGCCGAGGACCGGCACATCCCGGGCGGCCAGCTTCAGAATAGCGGCCTCGAGGCCCGTCTGCCGGAGCCACAGAAGGTCGGCCACAGTGCTCTTGGTCCCGGGGAGGACGACGAGGTCCGGAGACCCCAGTTCCTCCACGGACTCCACGTAGCGCAGGCCGAGGACCGGATGGTTTTCGAGAGGTGCGAAGTCGGTGAAGTTCGAGATCTTCGGCAAACGGAGGACGGCCACGTCCACCGGCCGCTGCGCCGTCTTGACGCCCAGCGACTCCGCCAGAGAATCTTCCTCATCGAGTTTCACACGGAGGTACGGGATGACGCCCAGGGTCGGGACCCCGGTCAGTTCCTCGAGCTGGTCGAGTCCGGAGCCGAGGAGGCGTACATCGCCACGGAATTTATTGATGAGCAGGCCTTTGACCCGTTCTCTTTCACTTTGTTCGAGGAGCGCCACCGTGCCGTAGAGCTGTGCGAACACACCGCCCCGGTCGATGTCGCCGGCCAGCAGCACCGGTGCGTCCACCAGTTCCGCGAGGCCCATGTTGACGAAGTCGTCCTTTTTGAGGTTGATCTCCGCGGGGCTGCCCGCCCCTTCAATGACGATGATGTCGTTCTCCGCCGCCAGAGACTCATAGGCCTCGAGGACGGCAGGAATGAGTTCTTTCTTGAAGGCGTAGTATTCCGCCGCCGGCATGTGCCGCAGCACTTCGCCCTTCACGATGACCTGGCTCCCGGTGTCCGTGCTGGGTTTCAGGAGGACCGGGTTCATGCGCACGTCCGGCTCTTTCCCGCAGGCGGCCGCCTGGACCACCTGGGCGCGGCCCATCTCGAGGCCGTCCGCCGTCACATAGCTGTTGAGCGCCATGTTCTGGCTCTTGAAGGGCGCGACCTTGTAGCCGTCCTCCCTGAAGATGCGGCAGAGCGCCGTCACCAGCAGGCTTTTCCCGGCACCGGACATCGTGCCCTGTACCATGATCGGTTTAGCCATGGGTCAGCACCTCCTTCAGAGCGTTCAACAGGTTCGTGTTCTCATCGTGCGTGCGCACCGCAATGCGTACAAAGTGGGCATCCAGTCCCGGGAAGGTCTCCGCCCTCCGCAGGACGATGTCGCAGTGCTCTTCGAGGGTATCTGCCAGGTCCTCCCGCTCCGTTCGCAGCAGGAAGAAGTTGGCATCAGGCAGCACATATGCCCGGTCCCCGTCAGCGGGAAGGACCCGGAACCCGAGTGCCTCCAGGCCGTCCGTCAAAAACTGTTTTTCGGTGGCGATATACCGCCGCAGTTCGTCAGCGTAGTCCTCACACCCGAGCGCCGCCACACCGGCTTTCTGCGCCGCCGTCGAGACGGTCCAGGGAGCGCCGGCCGCCTGCATCGCCGCAGACCGGTCGCCTTCCAGGGTCAGGAGATAGCCCAGCCGCAGGCCGGCGAGGGCATAGAGTTTCGTGAACGAGTTCAGGACGGAGAGGTCCTGCGCCTTCTGCCAAGCCTTTTGCATGACCCCGCGGTACACCTCCGGTGTCTCCGCGAAGTCCAGGAAGCTCGCGTCCCAGAGGACGGCGATGCCCTGCTCCGCACAGCGGTCCAGCACCGTCACAAGAAGGTCCGGCGGCGCGCTGACGCCCGTCGGGTTGTTCGGCGAGCAGAAGACGAAGAGGTCCAGGTCCGGCGTCAGCCGGGTCAGGAGGTCTTCGGTCCAGGCGAAGCCGTTCTCCGGGCGGAGGAGCACCTGCTCCGTCTCGCAGCCGGTCAGGGCCAGCGCCTTCTCGTACTCCGAGAACGTCGGCTGCAGGACCAGTGCCCGCTCCGGCTTCACCGCGGCCGCATACCGATAGATGAGGTCGGCCGCGCCGTTGCCGCAGAGGACGCGTTCTGCCGGGACGCCTTCCCGGGCCGCGATGGCCGCGCACAGTTCGCCGCAGTCCGGGTCCGGGTACCGGGCGAGTTCGTCCCCGGCAGCCAGGTCGGCCAGGACCGCGCGCACGGCGTCCGGCACCCCCAGGGGACTGATGTTCGCGGAGAAGTCCGTCTGGCCTTCCCGCGCCCTGCCGCCGTGGTCGAAGGGCCTCGTGTTGTATGTGTCGTTCATCAGTACATGATCCAATCGTTGTAATAGCAGATGGCAAAGCGGATGACGAGGCCCAGGAACAGACAGAGGAAAGAACCCACGAGCATCATGCGGTTCGCTTTGCGGATGTCCTTCGGGGTGATCTTCCGGGTCTTGTCGCCGATGTATTCCTTCTCCACCGGTTCCCCGAAATAGGAGATGGGGCCGGCGAGGCGGACGCCGAGGGAACCGGCACAGGCGGCTTCCGTCTGGCCCGCGTTGGGGCTCGCATGTTTCCGGCGGTCCCGCTTCCAGATTTGGAAAGCGCCCTTCGCGCTGTTGCCGGTGAGACCGGCCGCCGCCATCCACAGGAACGCGGAGATGCGGCTCGGGATCCAGTTGGCCACGTCGTCGAGCTTCGCGGGTCCGCGGCCGAAGTTCACGTATTTCTCATTCTTGTAGCCCACCATGCTGTCCATCGTGTTGATGGCCTTGTAGGTCAGGGCCAGCGGAGCGCCGCCCACCAGCATGCAGAGGAGCGGAGCGATGACGCCGTCCGAGAAGTTCTCGGCGACGGTCTCGACGGCCGCGCGGGTCACGCCGCCGGCGGTCAGGTTCTCCGTGTCCCGTCCGACGATGCGGGAGACCTGTTTGCGGGCTTTCTCTAAATCGCCACTCTCCAGCGCCTGCTGCACGCGGCTGCTTTCGGTCGCGAGGTCTTTCATGGCAAGGCACTGCCAGCAGAGCAGAGACTGCATCGCGAGGTAGAGCCAGGGGGTGACCTCATAGCAGAGCCACAGGAAGTCGAAGACCACGATGAGGGTCAGGAACGGCAGCAGGAAGGCCATGAGGCGTCCGGCGGCCCGCTCCCCTTTCTCGGTCTTCGGGAACCACTTGCGCAGGCGACGTTCCATCGCCGTGGTGGCGCGGCCCAGCTGGACCACCGGGTGGGGCATCCACTCCGGGTCACCGAGGATCAGGTCGAGCACGAAGCCGATCAGGATCGATAAATATGTCAGCATGTGGTGCCACCTCCCATTCGTTCGATATGGCCGTCTTTCAGAACGGCGAAGCCCCCGCAGGGGATGTTGTATTCGTACCAGTGTTTTCCCGGTTCGGCGAACCGTTCGAGGATGGTGCCGATCACGCCGCCGTGGGACACGACCAGCGCCCGCTCCACCTGTTCCGCCTCACAGGTCTCGAGGAGAGACTCGAAGCAGACCGCGACGTCGTCCCGGAACACGTCCGGGAAGTCTCCGCCGGGGATGGGCCCTTCACAGTTCGTGTCGAGCCAGGCGGTGTAGGCGGGGTCGTCCTTCATGTCCTCATAGGAGCGTCCTTCGAAGTCTCCGAAGTCGATCTCCCGCAGTTCCGGGACCGCCACCAGCGGGACGTCTTTTCCATCCAGCAGGATCGCCGCCGTCTGCAGGGTCCGTTTCATCGGGGAGCAGAAAACCATGTCCGGGGCATGTTCGCCGAGGAACGCCTTTGCCTCCGAGCCTTCGAGTTCCTGCCGCCCGAGGTCCGAGAGATCCGGGTCCAGGGCACCGCAGTACTGCCGCCGCTCGTTGTATTCGGTTTTTCCGTGTCGTACCAGAATGAATTCCATAGGGTCGTTTACTCGCTTTTATTTCAGTTTCTTCGCAATGCCGCAGAACACGCGGTACACTTCGTCCGCCTCGTCTGCCAGCAGGATGGAGAGCCGTCCGGCCGCTTCCCGGGCCGTTCTCTCCTTTTCGTCGACGGGGACGAGCCCGCTACCGACTTCCGTATACAGGATGATGTCGTAGTTCGCTGCCAGTTCGTTGGCGATTTGCCCCAGACGCTCCGGAGAGCTGTCGTCCGTCAGAAAAGATGCAGCGTCCTCACAGACCCGCAGGTCCGAAAGCTTTGTCCCGGCCGCTTCGGCATACGCCTTCGCCGCCTCGTGTCTGCCGCTGTACAGAGACCCGGTGAACAATACCATAGCGCGCCTCCTCAGGACAGGGACGCCGCGACCGCGACGGCCACGAGCATCCAGACTTCACACTTGCAGAGGAACCAGCCGGCGAGGTCGCCGTTGATGCCCTCGAAGTGTTTCTGGGCGATGTACCGGTACCAGAAGAACACGGCACCCGCACCCACGACAGCGAAGAACCCTGCCGGGAACCGGCGGTCGACGATGTCCATCGCCATAAAGAGCAGGACCAGGACGACCAGCACAGCGATGAGGCCGCCCCGCACCGTCTTCTTGTCCGCTTCGTCCGCGAAGGACTTCGCGAGGCCCGTGTCTTTCGCCATCGGGAACGTGGCGACGGCCAGCCCGGACAGAGACCGGGACAGGACGAAGGTCATGCCGGCCAGCAGCCAGACTTCCGCGCTCTTCTCTGCGAGGACCGTGCAGGCCGCGAACCAGAGCAGGAAGTAGATGACGAGGTGGATGACCGCGAAGGACCCGACGTGGGGGTCTTTCATGATCTCCAGTTTCTTCGCCTTGTCGCCGTGGCTCGAGAGCGCGTCCACCGTGTCGGCATAGCCGTCGAGGTGGATGCCGCCCACGACCAGCACCGGCAGGGCCGTCAGGAGCGCTCCGGTCAGGAATGACGGCAGGCCGAACTGACGTCCGAGGGATGCGATGAGGAACCAGCAGAGCCCGAGGACCAGGCCCACCATCGGGAAGGCCAGCATCGAGTACTTCCGGTTCTTCTCGTTCCACTCCACCTGGGGCACCGGGACGCGGGAGAACATGCCGAAGGCCACGAGAATGGTCTCGAAGAAATTCTTCATGTCAGTCCTCCTTTGTAGTAGTCCGGCAGGCCGGCGGCCACGTCACAGACGTTGTCCGCGAAGGCAGCAACGGAGCGGTCCAGCTGCGCAAGGCAGCGCATGTAGTTGTCCACACCGGGGTCGTCCGACGCTCCGTCCCCGAACACATCGTTCGAGACGAGGACCAGCGTGCCGGCCGTCCGGTGGATGGTTTTCAAAGTTTCGACGAGGGGCTGTATCCTCCGCGCCACCTGTTCGTCCGTCATCGGAGCCAGGGCCTCTTCGACCCGCTCCGGGGCGAAGAGTTCGTTCGCCACGAGGTTCCCGAAGTCGTCGAGCAGGATGACTGGTTTCCGATCCGTAAGATTCGACGGTTCCGAAGCCAGGCGTTCCGCGAACACAGTCAGTGCAGCAACGTCCGGGCACTCCGCCGTTTCATAGCCCTTGCCGGCCCGGCGGTCCCGGTGCTTCGTCACCCGCGCCCGGCTCTCGTCGTCCGGTGCCTGCATGGTGGCGATGTACCAGAGCGGAGTCTCACGTCCTGCCAGGGCGTATGCCGCCTCGGTCAGGTGCTCCGCGTATTCACTCTTTCCGGAGGCCGCGCCTCCCACGACGAGGGTCGTCATAGCTCTTTGTACGGCTCGATGCCGCCCTCCTCGAACGTGTACGCCTCCTGGAACACGGTAAGGGCCATGTCGAGGAGCGGCACGCAGGCTACGCCGCCGGTGCCCTCGCCGAGGCGCATGCCGGCCGCGATGGGTGCCGTCTTCCCGAGGGCGGCCAGGACCATCTGTCCCGCCGGCTCCGCGGACACGTGGCTCGCGAAGATGGCTTTCAGGGCGTTCGGGCAGATCCTCGCCGCGCAGAGCGCTGCCACGGCGCTGGGGAACCCGTCCGCCAGGACCGGGACGCCACACTTCGCGCCGCCGAGGTACAGTCCGCACATGCCGGCGAGGTCGAACCCGCCGAGGGTCTGCAGGACCTCCAGCGGAGCCGCGGGGTCCGGATGGTTCACCCGGATGGCCTCACGGATGACCTCCATCTTTTTGATGAGTGCCCGGTCGGTGAGGCCGGCGCCTTTACCGGTGACGCTGTCCGGGTCTTTCCCGAGCAGCACCGCCGCCACCGCGCTGGAGGACGTCGTGTTCCCGATGCCCATCTCACCGGCGATGAGGAGACCGGCGCCCTGGGCGTTTTGTTCTTCGACGAGGCGGATGCCTTCGTACATCGCCGCAAAAAGCTGGTCCCGGGTCATGGCAGGGCCATGCATCAGGTTCGCGGTCCCGGGAGCCACGGCACACTGCCGAAGGTTCTCCGGCACATCGCCCGGGTCGTCCGGCGGGAGCATCCCGATGTCCACCGGGAGCACCTCGACCCCAACCACCGACGCCATGCGGTTGACCGAAGAACGGCCCGCCGCCAGCTGGTTGGCCACGAGGCGGGTGACTTCCTGACCGGTCTGGGCCACGCCCTCCGCCACGACACCGTTGTCCGCGCAGAAGATGACCGCGACCCGTTTCCCCAGGTCCGGGGTCAGGGTCTGCTCCAATGTACACAGGTCCGTGACCATCCCTTCCAGCACGCCGAGGCTGCCGAGGGGCTTCGCACAGGCATTCCACTGTTCACGGGCCTTCCCACGAAACGTCTCGTCCGCCGGGGCAATGGAGGCGATGGTCTCCAGCACATATTGCGTTTTTGCGTCTGTCGTACTCATCATGTCATCTCTTGTCTCGAAACGCGCGGGCCGCAGCCGCGATCCGTTCACAGACGTCCGGCGCGCCGGCGAAGTACAGGTGCGGGAACCCCGCGTAGAGGGTCTCCGTCCCGAAGCCGGTCTCATAGGTCCGTCCGCTCACCGGTTTGGTGGCGATGTACGCTCCGCCCCGTTCCGAGCTTTCATAGTAGTGGAAATTGTGGATGCGCACCGGGGTCCCGGCGGCCGCCACAAGAGTGTTTTCATTTGTCGTCAGTTCGGCATACCCGAACCGGACCGGTCTCCCGGTCTTTTCCGCCGTTCCCGGCAGGACTCCGGCCATGGGGAACGTCTCCCCCTCCGGCGTCGTCAGGCTCTGTCCGAGGTACAGGAAGCCGCCGCATTCCGCGATGGCGGGCAGTCCGCTTTGGACGGCCTCGCGGATGGCGCTTCGCAGGTCCTCATTCGAGGCCAGTTCCTCCGCATGGAGTTCCGGGTAGCCGCCGGGCAGATACAGGGCCTGGATGGGTTCCGGCAGGTGATCGTCTTTCAGCGGAGAGAAGAATACCGGTTCCATGCCGGCTTCCCGGAAGGCGTCCAGGGTCTCGTCGTAGCAGAAACAAAAGGCTTCGTCAGACGCGACGGCGATGCGGACGTCCGGGGTCCGGAAGAATGCTGCAGCAGCTCCCGCAGGGGCGACGGCGTTCGAAGGTTCTTCCGGCACATCGCCCAGAGCCAGCAGGGCATCGAGGTCGATGTGGGCCTCCGCCGCCTCCGCCAGCAGATCGAGTTTGTGTTGCAGTTCCGGGTCCTCCTCCGCGGACACGAGACCGAGGTGGCGGCTTTCAAACTGCGCGTCTTCCAGGTGCGGGAGAAACCCGAGCACCGGAAGGCCGGTCTCCTGCTCCAGCATCGGTTTCAGGGAACGGTACAGCATCTCGGAACAATCCGAGAGGATGAGCCCCCGGATGTGGCTGTCGAGGGACGATGCGTCAACTCCGTACAGGGACGACGCACTCTCCGGCACTGTCTGCATGCCCTTCACGAGGGCACTCAGGGACAGGCTCGCGCCCTTCGGCCGCACCACCAGGACGACGGGCAGGTCCAGGACGTCCGCCACGTGCCAGGCACTGGCCTCCGGCGTGACGCCGCCGACGCCGTCGTAAAAGCCCATGACCCCTTCGGCCACCACCGTGTCCGCGCCGGAGGAGTACCGGGCGAAGAGCGTCTTCAGCCGGTCTTCCGGGGTCAGGTACAGGTCGAGGTTGTGGCAGGGGATGCCGAGGGCCGCCCGGTGGAACATCGGGTCGATGTAGTCCGGGCCGCATTTGAAGGCATGGACCCTGCGGCCCCGGCGGGCCAGAGCCGCCAGCACGGCGCAGGTGACCGTGGTCTTCCCGCTGCCGGAGGCCGGGGCCGCGAACAGGAGTTTATTCATGGCAGTTCCCCGTGATCACGAAGACCGGGTTCTGCGCTTTCAGCATGTGGTAGGAACCGACAGCGGTCGTGCGGGACACGGACACTTCCGAGACCTCCGCTTCGATGCCGTGGTACTGGAACGCGTGGAGGGCCGCCTCGAGGGTCTCGAGGGTGATGGCCGTCACGCAGATGCGGGCGTCTTTGTTGGACGCCAGGACCGCGTCGATGATCTCTTCGAGGTTCCCGCGGGAACCGCCGATGAAGACCGCGTCCGGGGCGGGCCAGGTGTCGAGTTTCTCGGGTGCGGTGCCCTCTTCGACCCGCAGGTTCCAGGCGCAGAACCGTTCCCGGTTCCGACGGGCGAGGACCAGCGCTTCGGGGTCGCACTCGATGGCGTACGCTTTGCCCTGCTTCGCCTGCAGTGCCAGCTCCACGCTGACGCTGCCGGTGCCGGCGCCGATGTCCCAGACGGTGTCCGTCGGGGCCACGCCCAGTTTGGCGAGGGCCACGGCGCGGACTTCCCGCTTCGTCATCGGGACCTTGCCCCGCTCGAAGGAGCTGTCCGGGTATCCGCCGCAGCGGGCCGGCAGCTGAGGTGCCGCTTCCACCAGCAGCAGGTTCAAAGCGGTGACCTCCCGGTCCACGAGGCTCCGGACGGTACCGAAGCTGATGTTTTCGGACTCATAGGTGAGGTCCTCCGCGAGGACCGCGGACAGGTTGCCGAGGCCGGCATCCGCCAGCGCTCTGCAGAGGTCCTTCACGCCGACTTTTCCGCCGGTGAGGAAACAGGTGGTCTTCCCCTTCATGACTTCCGCCACCGGGTCGCAGGCGACGCCGTGGGCGGAGACCAGGTTCCAGTCCTGCCATGGCCGGCCGAGCCGGGCCGCGAGGATCTGGATGCTGGAGACGCCGGGGATGACTTCGGCCTTCATGCCGGCTTCCTTCAGTTTCGGCAGCAGGATGCGGGCGCCGGAGTAGAACCCGGTGTCTCCGCTGTAGACGACCACGGCCGTCTCGATGGACGGCTCTCTGGCCGCTTCGTCCCGTTTCAGGTGTTCGAAGACTTCCGCCGTGTCCTTGATGGGCACGCGGTTCTCCGTGACGTCCTCCGGCAGTTCCTTCAGAGGCCGCTCCCATCCGTAGATGACGTCGGCCTGCATCAGGGCGCGGAGAGCTTCTCCGGTCAGGGTCGGGAATGTTCCGCCGCCGATGGCGGTGAGATAGGTGATCATAGTCGTGCCTCCAGAAATTCTTCCACGGTCAGTCCCTCTTCGTCCGGCGGCGCGATGACCAGCAGCGGGATGCCCGTCTGTGCCGACGCTTCCGCTTTTTCCGGGAAGCCGCCGGTGGGTCCGCCGTCCTTCGTCACGAAGTACCGGATGTCCTTCTGGCGCAGCAGCGCCACGTTGAGGTCTGTGGAGAAGGGACCCTGCATCGCCACGATGTTCCGGC
The DNA here is from genome assembly GCA_900317085.1 of uncultured Eubacteriales bacterium. Classification (GTDB taxonomy): domain Bacteria; phylum Bacillota; class Clostridia; order Oscillospirales; family Acutalibacteraceae; genus RUG420. Next base: position 12,901 of record ONFJ01000016.1, read on the forward strand.
GGGGAATGCCCAGGGCCTCACAGGCCGCCAGGTTCTCCGCGGAGGGGAGCACACGGGGGACGAGCCGTTCCGGGGAGAGCCCGGCAAAGCAGCCCAGCTCCTTCGTCCCGGTGGCCAGCAGGACGTTGCCTTCCGTGGATGTCAGTGCCTCTGCCACGTCCGCAGCAGAGCCGTAGTAGTGTATGTTCGCGGGCGATGTACCCGTTTCGCTCGTTGTGAGTGTACGTTTGACCCGGACGTACTCCGTCCCGGTCGCGTCGGCCGCCTCCTTGAGCAGGGCGGTCACTTCGGTGGCGTAGGGGTGAGTGGCGTCGACGACGAGGTCGTGGTCCGCCATCAGGGCGCGCATCTCCTCCGGGCCCTTGCGTCCGGTGAGGATGGTGACGCCTTCCACCTGCGCCTGTTCTTCCCGGCCGTAGTCGGTCGCCACACAGACGGTGACGTCGTCTCCCCGGGCAGCGAGGTTTTCAGAGAGGACCCGGCCTTCCGTGGTGCCGCCAAACAGTAAGATCCTCATGTGTCTCCTCCTGTCAGGTCATAGCCCCGGGGCGTGACCATGCGGTCCCGCAGGACTTTCGTCTCCGCCGTCCCGATGAACACGGTCGTGAACATGTCGACCTCGGTGTCCCGCAGTTCCGCCAGTGTGCAGAGCGTGGCCTCTTCCCCGTCCCGTCCGATGTTGCGGACGAACCCGCAGACCGTCCCGGGCGATTTACCGCTTTCGAGCAGAATGTCGCAGGCTTTCTGCAGATGGTCTTTCCGCTTTTTCGACGAGGGGTTGTACAGGGCGATGGAGAAGTCTCCGAGGGCGGCGGCTCTCAGCCGGCGCTCGATGAGTTCCCAGGGCGTCAGGAGGTCCGACAGCGAGATGACACAGAAGTCGTTGCTGAGGGGCGCTCCGAGCACTGCGGCGCCGGACAGCGCGGCCGTGACACCGGCCACGACGCAGACGTCCACATCCGGCCACTGTTCCGCCAGTTCCAGCACAGGGCTCGCCATGCCATAGACGCCGGCGTCGCCGCTGCAGACGAGGGCCGTCGTCTGCCCGCCATCGGCACATTCCAGCGCCTGCTGGCAGCGCTCCGTCTCCTGGCGCATGCCGGTCGTCCGGTAGTCCTTCTCCGGGAACAGGGGTTTCACGAGGTCCGTGTAGACCGGGTACCCGTAGATGATGTCGGACTCCTCGAGGGCGCGCATCGCCTCCGCGGTGAAATATTCTTTTTTCCCGGGGCCGATGCCCACGACAAAGAGCCGTTTCATGGTTTACAGTTCCTCCGGTCCGCAGGTCCAGTCGAGGGCCAGCGGGCGTTCCGCGGCAGCGAGGGTGACTTCGTTGCCGGTGGTTTTTTCCTTGATGAGCTGTCCGCCGGACAGCAGTTTGGCACTCCGTTCACAGACGTTGTCCACGCCGGTGACGTTTCGGACGAAGAAGCTCGCGGTGAACTCTCCCTCCACTTCCCGCAGCCGGGCCGCGGAGAACGTGATGAGCTGCCAGTCGTGGACGGTGCAGAAGGCCAGGAGGCCCGGCTCGTCCTTCTTGATGTCGATGCTGCCCACCGCGTCAATGGACTCTTCGAGCAGGTCCAGTTCCCCGAGGATCTGAGTCAGGAGCAGCTCGAAGTTCACGGGCAGCACGTTGCGTTTGCAGCCGGCTCCGAGCACGATGTTCCGGGGCACCGCCAGCAGCGCTTCCGGGTACAGCTTCGCGGCGTCCCGCCGGTTCGTGATGAGGATGTCCGGCTTCTGCTTCAGAGGCCGCAGTTCCCCTTCGAGGGTCCGGTGGAGTTCTTCCACCTCGACTCCCTTGGGCGATGTACCGGCAATGGGCCACTCGGTCGCGACCCGCACGGTCTCTCCCGCCAGGAGAGACGCCGAGATGTGCTTGATGCGCCCGGTGTTTTTGATGACGAGGCCCTGTTTCCGGGTCCACTCGTCGATGGCGAAGACGTTGTTCACGTCGGTGGCGGTCGTGATGACCGGTGTGGCGCCGATCCGCTCCCCGATGGCCCGGGCCAGGTCGTTGGCGCCGCCCAGGTGGCCGGAGAGGATGGGGATGGCATAGGAACCGCCCTCATCGACCACGACGACGGCGGGGTCGGTCACCTTGCTCTTCACGAAGGGCGCGATGGCCCGCACCGCGATGCCGGCGGCGCCGACGAACACGAGGGCGTCGGACTGGTCGAACATCTGGGTGGTCCACTCCGTGAGGCTGAGGGGCTCGTTGCACCGGGCCACGGTCATCGTGAGCCGGGGCGCCCCGTTCGACAGCTGCGGAGGACGTTCCGTGAAAGTGGTATGGATGCGTTCCGCCAGGGCGTAGCCTCTGGCTGTGAACGAGAGGATGTCGATCTTCAAGACTGGGTGTCTCCTTTCGCGGGCCGGAAGCCCGTGGCAAAGGTCGGGTCATAGAGTTTGCTGCGCTCCGGGGTCTCCGTCAGGAAGTCTCCGACGAAGATGAGCGCGGTGGCCTTGATGCATTCCCGCTCCGCGGTCTCGGCGAGGGTCCCGACCGTACAGTACACGGTCTTCTCCTCGGGCCAGGTCGCTTTGTACACGATGGCCGCCGGCGAGTCCTTCGTGAAGGCGCCCTTGCAGAGGGCCTCCTCCACTTCCTTCAGCAGACCGGCCGACAGGAAGATGGCCATGGACGAGCCGTGGGCCGCCAGTTTTTCCAGCGCTTCCTTCTCCGGGACCGGGGTCCGGCCAGCCATGCGGGTCAGGATGAGGGTCTGGGAGATGCCGGGCAGCGTGAACTCCGCATTCAAGGTGGCCGCCGCGCCGAACACGCTGGAGACACCGGGGGTGACATCGTAAGAAATGCCCTTTTCGTCCAGCGCGTCCATCTGTTCCCGGATGGCTCCGTACATGCTGGGGTCTCCGGTGTGGAGGCGGACCGTCGTGTGGTGCATCGCCTCCTGCTCTTCCATGACGGCCAGGACTTCTTCGAGGGTCATGGTGGCACTATTATAGATCGCGCACCCTTCCCGGGCACGCAGCAGGTGTTTCGGGTTCACAAGGCTTCCTGCATAGATGATGCAGTCCGCCTTTTCGAGGAGCTTCGCGCCCCGCAGCGTGATGAGGTCTTCCGCTCCGGGTCCGGCTCCGACAAAATGGATCATGTCGTTTCCTCCGCAGGTTTGACGATGAGGACGGTGAAGTAGCTGTAGGTGGACTCCGGCGCTTCCAGGAGGGCCGTCTCGAACTCGAGCAGGTTCGAATACAACTGCTCGCCGGGCATGCCGCAGTTCACGACGACGGACGTGCTGTCCGCGAAGCCTTTTTCCTTCAGGGCTTCCAGGGTCTCCGGCAGGGTCCGGACCGTCTTCATGAGGACTTTGGTCCCGTATTCGTCGAGGAGGCGATTTATCTGTTCGCTGTCCGCGGCGCCGGGGACGATGAAGACCGGGGTATCTGCTTCGGTCAGGGAAGTGCCGAGGGCGGAGGCCGCCGCGCAGAAGCTGGTGACGCCGGGGATGAACTTCGTTTCATAGCCGTCAGCCTTCAGGAGGTCTGCCACGTACTGGCAGGTGGCGTAGACCGAGACGTCGCCGAGGTTCAGCATGGCGACATCGAGGCCCTTGTCGAGGCAGCCTTCGATGGCTTCCGCCGCGTTGCGGTGGGAGGCTTTCTGCACGCTCTCCACTTTGGTCATGGGGAAGTTCAGGGGCAGGATGGTCTTCGCGGCCCAGAAGGACTCGTCGCTGGCCTCCGCCATGCGAGAGCCGAAGGACAGTTCCAGGAAGCGGCCGATGCCGGCTTTGGCGATGTCCCAGGTGACCATGGCGCCGCTCTTTGTCTGCGGTGCCGTGATGACCGGGCAGTGCATGATGGTCTGCACCGCGTTCAGGGTCAGGTGGCCGCTGTCTCCGGGGCCGACGCTGACGCCGTAAAAGGTGCCCTTGCCGATCTCGGTCTTGTGGAATATCGGGAGGTTCGAGACATACGCCGCGTGGTTGTGTTCATGGGAATGCGTATGTCCGTGGTGTTCATGGGCATGGTCATGCTTGTGTTCTGCCATGGTCTGTTTCCTCCTTCCAGTGTTCGAGTAGTCGTTCTGCCGGTTTTGTGACGGCCAGCAGTCCGTGGACGTTCGAGAAAATGACAGCGCCCACCGTCAGGTCGTGTTCGGGAGCGTCTGCCGTCAGGGCTTTTTCCGCTCTCCCGCGCAGGTTCTTCTGGACCGCGTCCGAGACCCTCTGCATGACGGCATCTTTCAGGCCCGCTTCTTCCAGCAGGTCGAGGGCCGCATCGGTGGTGGCCGCCTCCAGGATGTGTTCGGTCAGTTCCGCCGGAGCGCCGCACACCGCAGCATGGGCCGCCAGCAGTTCCATCCGGCTGTCCGCCACGGAGGAGTGGGTGTTCATGATGTTCCCCGCCACCTTGACGAGTTTGCCGATGTGGCCGGCGAGCAGGATGTCGGTAAAGCCGATGGAGACGGCGGCATCCAGTGCATCGCCCACATAGTTCGAGATCTTGACGACGGGCACGCCGAGGTCGGACCAGCCCTGTGCATCGAGGAAGTCTTTTCCGTAGTTGCCGGGCGTCAGCAGGACCGCGTGGCGATGTACCCCGGCTTCTTTCTGAAGTGCGAAAGCCTGGCGGAGTTCCACCGCGATGGTGTCCTTCAGCGCCTGTTCACTCATGGGCTCGACGATGCCCGAGGTCCCGAGGACCGACAGGCCGCCTTCGACGCCCAGCTTCGGGTTGAAGGTCTTTTTCGCCTTCTCCTCCCCGCCGGGGATGGAGATGACGACCTGAATCGCTCCCTGCGAGACCGGGTCATACTCGAGTTCTTCACAGACCTCCAGGACCGCGTCCCGGATCATCTGCCGGGGCACCCGGTTGATGGCGGCGTTTCCCACCGGCTGGTCGAGGCCCGGTCGTGTGACCCGGCCGACCCCTTCCCCGCCGTCGATGAGGACCGCGTCGGGCGAAGGCTCGCAGAGGGAGACCGTGGCGATCACCGGCATGCCGTCCGTCACGTCCGGGTCGTCCCCGGCATCTTTCCGGACAGTACAGCGGGCAGACCCGTCTGCCAGACGTTCGCAGGTTTCCGGCACGACCTCCACGGTCCAGCCCTTCGGGGTCCGAAGGGACAGGCCGGCGGGGGCGGTGCCGCTCAGGAGGAGGGTGACAGCGCCTTCCGCAGCCAGTGCCGCGCAGGTACCGGTCGTGTACCCGCAGCGCAGCTGCTTCGTGCCACTCTGGACAAAGTGGTCAAAGGCCACGGCGCTCCCTCCTTTTATAATTTCAAACAGTTCATTACATCTGAATGCTAAAATTCTTACCCTTTAGGATATCACAGATAGTGTCTCTTATCAATTTTCATCGCCGCCGAAGGAACAAAAAACAGGACCTCCGGCGAGGTCCTGTCTCATTTAACAATTTTTGTTTTACTCCGTTGTGCCGAGGATCTCCGCGACCATGTCGGCGGGCGTATCGGCAATGCAGGTGGCTCCGTAGGACTCGAGTTCCGCTCTGGTGCGGAAGCCCCAGAGGGCCGAGATGCAGGGCAGTCCGGCATTCTTCGCCGTTTTGAGGTCGACATCGGAGTCGCCGACATAGACGGTGCGGGACGGTTCCGCGGAGAGTTCGTTCATCGCCAGAAAAACGCTGTCCGGCGCAGGTTTCCGGGCCATGCCCTCCCGCTCGCCGATGGCGATGTCCATGTGGAAAAAGTCCTCGTTCAGGTTTTGCACGGCGCCGTCGATCTTGTTGGAGACGATGGCCATTTTGATGCCGTGTTCCTGCAGCTCCCGGACCGCGTCCTGGATGCCGGCATAGGGGCCGGTCGTGTCGGTCTGGCACTCGGCATAGGCGGCCTTGAACGTGGCGAAGGCCTCCTCGAACAGAGGGTTCTTCTCCCCGCCCGGGACCGCGTGGTCCATGAGGTTGCGGATGCCGTTGCCGACGAAGTGGCGCATCTCTTCAAAGGTGCGTTCCTGCCAGCCGAAGCGGTGCATCGCCGCATTGACCGCGGTGCGCAGGTCGGTCAGCGTGTAAAGAAGGGTACCGTCGAGGTCGAAGATGACGGTGTCATACTTAGGGGTCGTGTTGGTCATACTTTCGAGCTGTGCTCCTTCAGAAGTCTGTATTTCTCATCCCAGAGTTCCTGGGAAAGGTCGACATAGTAGTTATGCGGGTGCTCGAAACGGGTGACTTCCTCCCAGAGGGTATCGACCTGCTCCTTGCAGTACTTCTGGATCTCGTCGATGGGCTTGCGCTGGAAGACACATTTGCCGCCGACGAAGACGGGTTCGAGGAGCTTACGGGCCGTGAAGTTCTCGAGGGTCTTCTGCTTCCAGGTGTAGTCCGGGTCAAAGAGCAGGTAGGGTTTGCTCTCGTCGATGACTTCGTCGGTCAGGGTGAGGACGTCGGCCTCCGCCTTGCCGGTCTCCTTGTCGTAGAGACGCCAGACTTCCTTGACACCGGGCGTGGTGATTTTGGTGACGTTCTCGGAGATCTTGATCTTCGGGATGATCTTTCCGTCTTCTTCGATGGCGCAGAGTTTGTAGACACCGTCGAGGACCGGGGAGGACTTTGCGGTGATCATGCGTTCGCCGACGCCGAAGGAGGTGATCTCCGCACCCTGTTCGAGCATGTCGGAGATGAGGTACTCATCGAGGGAGTTGGAGGCGACGATGCCGCAGTCCGGGAACCCGGCGTCGTCAAGCATCTTCCGTGCCTTCTTGGACAGGTAGGTGATGTCGCCGGAGTCGATGCGGATGCCCGCCGGACGGAACCCTCTCGGGACGACTTCCCGGTTGAAGGCTTCGATGGCGTTCGGGACACCGGACTTCAGGACGTTGAACGTGTCGACGAGCAGTGTGCAGTTCTGAGGGTACTCTCTCGCATAGGCGAGGAACGCGTCGAGCTCGGTGTCGAACATCTGGACCCAGCTGTGGGCCATGGTGCCGAGGGCCGGAATTCCGTAGTCTCTGCCGTCAAGGGCACAGGCGGTACCGACCGCGCCGCCGATGTAGGCAGCACGCGCGCCGTGGATGGCCGCCATGGCACCGTGGGAACGGCGGGAGCCGAACTCCATGACCGCTCTGCCATCCGCCGCGCGGACGATGCGGTTCGCCTTGGTGGCGATGAGGCTCTGGTGGTTGAAGAGCATCAGCATGGCCGTCTCGATGAACTGCGCCTGGATGACCGGGCCGCGGACATGGACGACGGGTTCGTTCGGGAAGACCGGAGTGCCTTCGGGAATGGCCCACACGTCGCAGGCAAACTCGAAGTTCCGGAGGTAGTCGAGGAAGTCGTCCGCGAAGCCGCGGGTCTTCAGGTACGCAAGGTCTTCCTCGGTGAAGTGCAGGTTGTTCAGGTAGTCCACCATCTGCTCGAGACCGGCCGCGATGACGTAGCCGCCGTTGTCCGGGATATGACGGTAGAAGAGGTCGAAGTGACCGATGGTGTCCTTCAGACCGTTATGGAAATAGCCACCACCCATGGTCAGCTCGTAGAAGTCGGTGAGCATGGTGATGTTGAGGTCTTTGTCGAAGTAATTGCTCTCCAGGTCGTTACTCAAAAGGAACGCCTCCTTCAGTGTTTCAGTAAAAATATTATAGCACCGCGGAAAAAGCCCTTCAACGATTGATAAATCTTTGATATAATCATTTTGCGATTTTAGAAAAAAGGTGGCGATGTACCGTGAGGAACCGGGAACAGTACCGGGGCACGAAAAACATCTGCGGCATCCGCATCGAGCGGCTGCGCAAGGAACTGGGGCTCAAGCAGAAGGATCTCTGCGAGTCCATGGCCCTGCAGGGCGTCCCGATGGCGCCGTCGGTGCTCTCGAAGATCGAAGGCCAGCACCGGGCCATCAACGACTATGAACTTCTGGCCATTGCCAACACGTTAGACATCTCGGTCGACGACCTGCTCGGCCGCAACGAATAAGGAGGCCTCCCATGCAAAAGACTCTTGCGGAGCGCTGGAAGCTGGCACTGAAGATGTACGTGTCCTTCTTCCAGATCGGCCTCTTCACCTTCGGCGGCGGGTATGCCATGCTGCCGATGCTCGAAAAGGAATGTGTCGACAAACACGCCTGGACGACGCGGGAGGAACTCCTTGACATCTTCGCCCTCGCCCAGTGCACCCCCGGCATCATCGCCGTCAACACCGCAACGTTCCTCGGCAAAAAACAGGCGGGACTCCCCGGCGCCGTCCTGGCGACCCTCGGAGTCGTGTCCCCGAGTCTGGTCATCATCTCGCTGATCGCGGCACTGCTCAAAAACTTCGCGGACCTTGAGCCCGTCCAGCATGCGCTGGCCGGCGTCCGGGCCGCCGTCACGGCGCTCATCTTCGCGTCCGTCTGGAAGATGGCGAAGAGTTCTCTGAAAGATCCGCTGTCCATCGCCATGGCGGTCATCGCGTTCATCCTGGTGGCACTGTTCGGGACCTCCCCCGTCGCCATCGTCTTTGCCGGTGCCCTCATCGGATTCCTCTTCTTCGGCGGACGGAAGAAGACCGGAAAGGAGGATGACGCATGAGCACGCTCCTTCTCCTCTGTTTGAACTTCTTCAAGACCGGCCTTCTGGCAGTCGGCGGCGGACTGGCCACCCTGCCCTTCATCACGGACATGTCGAATGCCCATCCGGACTGGTTCACGAAGGCGGACATCGCCAACATGGTGGCCGTTTCCGAGTCGACTCCCGGGCCCATCGGCATCAACATGGCAACCTATGTGGGCTACCACATGTTCAGCATCCCCGGCGCCATCCTGACGACCGTCAGTCTGGTCCTGCCGTCGTTCATCATCATCGTCATCCTCGCGGGCATCATGGATAAGTATTCCGAGAACCGCATCGTCAAAGCGGTGTTCGCAGGGCTTCGCCCCGCCGCCATCGGACTCATCGCCGCGGCCGGCTTCTCGGTGTTCCTCATCGCCCTGTTCCCCGGCTACTCTGGCTCCACAGTGTTCGACATGAGCGGCATCACGGCGCTGTTCTCCTGGAAGTCCCTGGTCCTGTTCGCGCTCGTCATGGTGGCAACACAGCTGCCGAAGCTCAAGGACCTGCACCCGGTGGCGTACATCGCCATTGCCGCGGTCGTCGGCATCGTGTTCCGGTTCTGATGAAAGAAAAACAGCACATATAAAAAGCAAGGCCCCGCCGTTTTGGCGAGGCCTTATTTCGTATGTGGTTACTGTTCCGTGACCTGTTCCGTGATCAGTTTCTGGATGGCGTATTTCGAAGCCATCTGTTTCATCTGACCGCTGGTGTAGACGGTGACGAAGTAGTCGTTCATCTTCGTGGCAAGTTCAGAGTCTTTGCGGAACGCGAAGCCGATCTTGTTGTTCTTCAGACGGAAGGAACGTGCAAGGTCGGGGAACTCGTTGCCTTTGCCGATGGCAGTGGTAGCATAGATGGAGTTCACGATGGCAGCGTCCGCGGAACCGTCGGAGACCGCTTTCAGGGCGTTCTCGGTGGAGTCCTTCGCCATGATGACGAAGCCGTTTTCCTTGGCCAGGGTCTCATGGGTGGAGCCGTCGAGGACCGCGATCTTCAGCTGGAGGCAATCCTCGGCAGACGTGTACTTGCGGGCGTTCTCCGCCTTGGTGACGACGATCTGCGAGTTGTTGAGGTACGCCTTCGTGCAGGACATGACCGCGCGGCGTTCGGCCGTCAGGGTCAGTGCGGAAGCGACACAGTCGATGGTCTTGTCGTTCAGGAGATGTTCCATCTGAGTCCAGTCGATCTCCTTGAACTCGACATCGACGCCGAGTTCTTTGCCGAAGCCTCTCGCGAGGTCCGCGGCAAGACCGGTCCACTCCCCTTCATCGTTGAGTTCCGTCAGGGGCGGCGCGTCGATGACACCGACGACGAGTTTGCCCTGGTCTTTGACATATTCGACGTCCGCCGTAACATTGCTGTTACATCCGCTGAGCGCCAGCATACTGATGAGCAGAACGGCGGTCAGCAGGATGGAAAGATAATTTTTCATAACATGACCCTCCTTACAGGTTCGAACCTTGCGATCAGCCCGGATAGAACGGGTAGAAGATCGGCAGCAGGATCATGCTGACGACGAAGCAGACAGCGGAGACAGCAAGACCGGGGACCATGAAGTCCTTGAACCGGACGTTGCCGGGGCCGAGGATCATGGCGTTGGCCGGGATAGCCATCGGGGTACAGACCGCAACAGAGGAGGCGATGAAGACCGCGATGACGACGGCGCGGGGGTCCGCACCGATGGTCTCGGCGATGGTCCAGGAGATGGGGCACAGCAGCGTACATGCCGCCGTGTTGCTCATGACCTGCGTCAGGACCCAGGTGAGGAGCCACATGGCAGCCATGATGATGAAGGTGCCGGAATGGCCGGTAAGAGCGATGACCTTGTCGGCGATGATCTGTCCGGCGCCGGTGTTGTTCATGGCAGCGCCGAGCGGGGACATGAAGGCCAGCATGAAGACGGTCAGAAGTTCGAAGGACTTGAACGCCTCTTTTTCGGTGAGGATGCCGGCAGCGACGATGAGGATGGCGCCGACACAGGCGATGATGTGGATGGGCGGCAGGAAGTCGACATAGTCGGTCAGGACCATCAGGGTGACAGTGGCGACGAGGTCGACAGCCGTGAAGATGGAATGCCATTTCGGGATGGCACTGTAATCGGTGTTCGTCTCACCCATTTCGCCGGCGGGACGATCCTTGATGAGCTTGTTCCCGAAGAAGAACATGAAGACGGCGACAGCGAGGAGCATCGGGATGCCGATCTTGGCATACTCGAAGAATCCGACATGCATCGTGCCGTTCGAATAAGTCTCAATGGTGTTTTTGGCGATGAGGTTACCGGGCGAGCCGATGACCGTGAAGTCCGCACCCAGGGTGGCACCCGTGACGAGCGGGATGAGCAGTTTGACCGGCTTGATGTCGGCGGCTCTGGCGATCCCCATGACGATGGGCAGCAGGACGGCGACGGTACCGGAGTTGGAAACGAATCCGGACATGACGCCCGACAGCAGGATGACCACCAGAATGAGGCCTTTCTCGCTGTGGGTCAGTTTCATGACCTTCTGTGACACCTTGTACGCGAGGCCGGTCTTGAAGAACGCGGCGCCGATGACGCACATGGCGATGATGAGAATGACGTTCGAGTTGATAACGTCGGTGAAAATGTCTCCGACTTCGATGATACCGAGGAAATAGAGGACGACCGGCACGCAGAACGCGACGAGGCCCATCGGCAGAATATCGATGACGAAGAGGATGATCGCGACTACCAGGACGATCAGAGTGATGGCAGCCTGTGACATCAGTATCCCTCCTTTTTAAAATCTTTCCACAAAATCTCACGCAAAAATGCTCAGGTTTTGTGTCATCTTCACAATAACATAGTTGACTAAAAGGAACAAGTTACATTTCGTTGAATTCTCCCGGATAATCATCTAAAATGGTTGCAGTAATTGGTTTTTCCGGGCGAAAAACAGTCCGGAGGAAAGGAATATAACGTGAAAAAAAGACTCTGGCTCCGCCCGATCGCCGTCGCCATGACCATGGTCCTGTTCCTGACCATGTCCGGCCCCGCCTTCGCCGCCACCGAGACCAAAGCCGTCGAGACACAGTCCGTCACGACCGTCGTTCAGGGCACGAAAAAGAAGACCATCTTCATCGGAGACTCCCGCACCGCGAACCTGCGTCAGGTCCGCAACAACGGGAAACTCATCTACGACCTCCTGCAGCAGGACGGCAGCGTCCTCTGGGACTTCAAGTGGGGCGCCACCTTTGTTGACCTCACGACCACCCTCATCCCCCGCCTTGAGATGAGCGGTCTCGACACCATCGACAACAAGACGAAAATCGTCCTGTGGATGGGCTACAATGACACGAGCAACACTCCCACCGCTATCGTCGAGGAGTACATCGCCTACTACAACCTGATGGCCATGACCTGGATCGCCCGCGGCGCCAAGGTCTACGTCATGAACGTCGGCCCGGCCGGACGCATGCCCGGCGCTTCCGGGAAACAGAAGCAGGGCTACACCGACCGCAACAAGGTCATCCGTACCTTCAACGAGAAGCTCAGTGTGAGCCTTCTGCCGCAGATCAAGTACATCGACTGCTACGGCTACCTGAAGGACACCGGCTTCGGCACGACGGACGGCACCCATTACAATGCCGCCACCAGCAAAAAGATCTACAGCTTCACGATAAACGCGATCAAGTAAACGGCGTTCGACCGTTTCATAACAACAAAAAACTGACTTCTTTCCACGGTCCTGTGGAGCGAAGTCAGTTTTCTTTTTGTCGTTTCGTTCTGCGCGCCGGGGTCAATCGCCCAGGATCTCATCGAGCAGGGCTTTGCATCCGAGGTTCACGTCGTCCCAGGTGGCCTGGAAGTTTCCGGTGTACCAGGGGTCCGCGACGTCCCGGTTGATGCCGGCGTGTTCGAGCAGGAGGCTCACCTTGTTCTGGTCGTCCTCCCCGATGATGCGGTCACACCAGCGGCGATTCATCGCGTCCATGAGGATGACGTAGTCGTAATACTCATACTCTTTGCGGGACATCTGATGGGCGTGGTGGCCTTTGCAGGAGATGCCGTGTTCATTCAGCACACGCTGTGCCGGCGGGTAGACCGGGTTGCCGATTTCCTCTGTCGAAACGGCCGCCGAGGCGATTTCAAACCGGTCCGCGACGCCTTCGCGCCGCACCATGTCTTTCATCACGTACTCCGCCATGGGGCTTCTGCAGATGTTGCCGTGGCACACAAAAAGTATCTTTGTCAAATGCGATCAGCCTCCTGAAAAGCCGTATTCTGCCCCGTTTTGCCGCGATTTACCGACCCCAAAATTTTGTGAACAAAATGTGACTCTGTCATGGAAAAAGCAAAATACGGCAAAATGCGGCAAGTCACAGCCGTCAATGGTAGTCAAATGGTAGTAAAAATCGGGGTGGTTTACTACCGTGGATTTCTCCGTAAATATACCACATTGTGCCGCATCCGGCAACAGCACAAGAGGAGAGGCAGGGCGTTCAGGTCATGAAAAAGACCATTGTGAAGAAACTCAACTGATTACGCTTCCATTCCCCTTTCAAGGTGTGCCTCATACCCGTAAAACGGTATGGGGCACATTTTATGCTCTCGGCATTCTGGGAGTTGTTATCAATAGATTGACCTGTGCCTCTTAACCGGCGATGCCGAAAGCGAAAAAACCCGAAGGTCGATCCGGAGTTGGATCAATCTTCGGGCTTCTCGTTGCTCATGCGTAAACACGGTCGGGACATATCCCTCTATTATTATGCGGAGATTTTTCTGTTTAGATAGCGAAATGAGATGGTAATGGCTGCTTTTCCTCACGGATTTGTGATGCGATAAGATTCAAAGGCTCTCGCAAGTCGTTCGCCGTCGGTGTCCGGCAGGTACACATAGTTGAATTCGCGTACGATATTCCAGCCGTCTACGGCAAATCGACGGAGCTCCGGATGTCCTTCCCCAACAGCGACATAAGAAAAGGTAATGCCTGTACCTGCCTCCACAAGCCGGGCAAGGAGGCCGAAGTTGCCGATGCATGTGACACGCCGGAAATCGCTGAGCGTATGGTTCTGCTCTGCGAGCACCTGCTCCAGAATCGCGCGCGTTCCGGAATCTGCCTCCCGGCAAACCAGGTGTTCGCTCCACAGTTCTTCCAGCCTCACGGTTCTCCCTGCAAAGGGGTGGTCATCGCTGCACAGGCCGGTGAACGGTTCTCTCCGGTAAAGAAAGCTGCCGAATTCACTGCGCGGAAAAAAGCCCTCCACCAGCGCAAAATCCAGCGCGCCGCGGCGGAGCATATCCAGGATTTGAATGGTGTTGTCCACCTCCATGGACAGCCGGTTTTCCGGGCGGGCAAGGAAACGGGCTGCATGATCGTAAAGCGCATATTCGCCGATGGTCTTCGTGGCTCCCATGGCAATGGAGAGCCCCGCCGAGGGCTGAAGGGCCAATCTGAGCTTTCGTTCCTGATAGAGCATGGAATCTGCGTATCGCCGCAGGATCTCCGCTTCCGGTGTCCGTTCCAGTTTTCGCCCGTCATAGGAGAAAAGCCGGCAGCCAAACTCCCGTTCCAGATGCTGAATGTGCTGCGTGACCGCAGGCTGTGTCATCAGCAGAAGCTGCGCCGTCTCCCTGTAATTCATTGTGTCATACAACGTGAGAAAGGTTTGGATGCGATGATCAATCATGATGACGCCCTCTTGATAAGAAAAAATTATTGTTCCATATGAAACGATAATTGGATTTTATCATTTCTACGTACTATAATCAAGTGCGATCACAGGATATGGAGGGGTTGAGATGCAATTTCTCAAAGACAACTGGAAGGGGATCATCCTCTGCTTTGCCTTATCACTGCCATGCTGGTTTCTCGGAAAAGCCGTGCCGGTGGTCGGCGCGCCGGTGTTTGGAATCCTGCTGGGAATGGCGCTGATGCGCTTTCTTCCGGCACGAGAGCAGTTTCAGAGCGGCATTGCATTTACATCCAAGAAGGTTCTGCAATATGCGGTCATTCTGCTGGGCTTCGGTTTGAATCTCGGCGTCGTGCTCGAGACAGGAAAGCAGTCGCTTCCCATTATCTGCTCCACCATTACGATCAGCCTTGTGATGGCGTGGATTTTACGAAAGCTATTGCGTGTGCCCGGGAAGATCGCCACGCTTATCGGCGTCGGTTCCAGCATTTGCGGCGGCAGCGCTGTGGCCGCGACAGCTCCGGTGATCGACGCGGATGACGAAGAAGTTGCACAGGCGATTTCGGTCATTTTTCTCTTCAATGTTCTGGCAGCACTGATTTTTCCGGAGTTAGGCGGGTTGATTGGCTTTGACACCACCAGCGGAGAGAGCTTCGGCATTTTCGCCGGGACTGCAGTTAACGACACCTCCTCTGTTACGGCAACCGCCTCCACATGGGACAGCCTCTACGGCCTTGGGTCACAGACGCTGGATAAGGCTGTCACAGTAAAGCTGACGCGCACGCTTGCGATCATCCCGATCACGCTGGTACTGTCGCTGGCTCGGACAAAACGGGAAAAGGCCGCATCGAACGCCTTCAGCTTCAGGCGCGCGTTCCCAATGTTTATTTTGTGGTTCATTGTCGCCAGTCTGATTACCACGATCTGCACCACCCTTGGCGTTAGCGCATCGGTGTTTGTTCCGCTCAAAACGCTGAGCAAGTTCTTCATTGTCATGGCCATGACCGCCATCGGCCTGAACACGGACATCGTCAGGATTGTGAAAAACGGCGGGAAATCCATTGCGCTTGGTTTTGGCTGCTGGGCAGCGATCACAGCTGTCAGCCTGCTGATGCAGTACGCAATGGGAATCATGTGAAGCGGACGACAGAAGAGCAGGTTTGCTTCAATTGAAAAAAGCCCGAAGGTCGATCCGGAGTGGATCAGCCTTCGGGCTTGTCAATTATGTGTGAAACGCGGTCGGGATATATCCCTCTACTATTATTATGCGGAGATTT
>ONFJ01000010.1 GCA_900317085.1 uncultured Eubacteriales bacterium
TTGAGGACGGTGGACTTGCCGGCGCCGTTGCTGCCGACGAGGGCGACCGATTCACCGGGCATGACCGAGAAAGACATGTCGTTGACGGCGTCCTTGGTCTTGATGTCCAGGTTTTTGAAAAATACGCTGGCAAGCCGCTGGCGGTTGCCGGAGTAGAGTTTGTAACGTTTGGAAACGTGTTTGAATTCGATGATGGGTTCCATAGTTTTTTCTGCCATTGTGACTCGCCTCCCTTACAGTACGTCCGGCATGTCCTTGCGCAGTTTCTTGTAAGCCCAGAGGCCGAGCAGGAACATGATGAGGAGTTCGCCGAGGAAGATGGCGAGGCGGACGGGGTGCTCCCAGAACCACGCTTCACTCATGAAGGAGTCGCGGAAGCCCTTGACGAGGTAGGCGATGGGGTTCAGTTTCAGGATGGCGGCGATAGTCTGGTTCTCGAGGGTATCGATGTCGAAGAAGATACCGGAGATCCAGAGAAATGCGAATACGATGCTCTTGACCAGGTTCAGGAAGTCGGCACTGATGGCGGAGATGGGCGCCGCGAACAGAGACCAGGACGTGAAGAACGCATAGGCCAGGAACAGGTAGAAAAAGATCTGCAGATGGTAGAGTGTCGGCGGATGTCCCATGATCAGAGAGATGACATAGACAACAGCCAGAAGCAGGACCTCGACGAACATGTTCGACAGACTGACGAATGTCGGGATGGTCGAGACCGGATAGTGGATCTTCGTGATGAGGTAGCGGTACTTCCGCATGCACTCGGTCCCGCGGTGCAGCATGTCGCTGCAGTAGAACCAGGGCACCATGCCGAAGATGAGCCACAGGAAATACGCATAGTCCCCGTGGGGCTTGCCGTGGCGAAGACCCATGGACATGGCAAACCAGTAAATGAAGATGGTGATGACCGGTTTGATGACCGCCCAGGACCAGCCGAGGGCAGAGCCGCGGTAGGTGCGGACGAGGTCGGTCTTTGCCATTTTCATCGTCTGACTGTGATAGTCGACGTGTTCATGATAGATTTCCGATAAAACGCTCATAGGACCTCCGGAAAAATTTAGTCATTATATTTTACCATTCTTGCCTTATCTTTACAAACCAAGAGTTTCTCTTTCCTTTAGGTTATTTTTAGTTACTCCTCCTATACTGTAGGTGTCCGATGAGGGAAACGAGCCAACCCCCTCGGAGGATTTCTCATTTTTCATTCATTTTCTCCTATTCATTAGGAACAGCCCGAAGGTCCCCCGCCTTCGGGCTGTTCCGTTTTTTGTACTGGTTCTGCCGTTTTCTGCCGTTTTCGGGCCTTTTTTCATACTAGTACAGTCAAAACAGGTGTAAAGAATTTGTTTCTTTTTCACAAAGACACAAAAATCGCTGAATAGTTCGTTAACTTTAAGACTTCCTAAAGGTTCGCTTTATATCATGTAGGCAATCCAAAGGGAACCAGTCACTCCCTTAATTGGATTAGGGTTTATCCACACCCTACTCACTTTTTCATTTCATTTTCTCCTATTTAAGGCAGCCCGGATGTTCCCCCATCCGGGCTGAACCCTTTTTTGCGGTATTTTAAGGCCGGTTTTTTTCGCGGAGCTTTCATCCGGCGTTTCCAAGTGAGGCTGCACAGCGCGCAGCGCCGCGAAGCGAACCAAAGGGCTGTGGGCTTCGGGGGTGGAAGCGAGCGAAAAGAAATCCGGCCTTTATCACAGAAAAAAGAGACCTCGAAAGAGGTCTCTTTTTTATTTCTTGAAATACTCCAGGAACGGTGTGACGTCCGTTCGTTCGATCCGGGAGCGGTTCCGTCCGGCGACGGACGCGGCCGTGACGAACGCGATCGGATTGGTCAGGTAGAGCTTCGCGCTGTAGGCGACTTTCGGGTCGTCGCAGGACGCGAGCTTCTTCATCTTCTCCCGCATGCCGGCCGCTTTGCCGAAGGCAAGGGCGTCCTTCAGGGAGAAGGCCAGGCAGGCCTGCCACATGACGGACCACCAGATGCGGGGCAGAACGAAGTCTTCGTACATCGCCGCAAAACCCGGGGCCTCATACTTGATGAACGGAACAAGCCCTTCAAGGAGCTCGATGCAGGTGATGCGCTCCAGCTTGAATTTCGCGACCGCCGAGCCCTCCTGGATGAGGTAGAAGTACAGCCGGTCGCTCGTCATGCGGATGTTCTTCGCGCGGGCCGTGACCCGAAACAGGTAGTCGTAGTCCTCGTAGTAGGGGTAGCCCTCCGTGAACCGGAAGTGGTTCTCCTGCACGAACGCCGCGTCGAGGAACATATTGTAGACACCGAACTGTGTCGGGTCGGAGCCGATCTTCTTCAGCATGTTCTCGGGGGTCATGGAGATGCTCCCGGAGAACTTCCCGATGCCCTCGAAAGGACCTTCAGGACCCACCCGCTCCGAGCGGGAGAAGAACAGGTCGAATTCGGTCCCGGCGTCGACGAGTTCCTGCAGAACGGTCGTGTATTCCGGCACCACGCGGTCGTCCACATCCACGAAGGAGATGTACTGTCCCCGGACCTTGTCGAGTCCGGCGTTACGGGCCGCGGAGACGCCCTTCGGCTCGAGTTCCACCACAGTGATGGGGAAACTCTCGGAACGGGCATAGGAGTGCAGCAGAGACAGCGAGGAGTCCTCCGAGCCGTCATCGACGAAGATGAGTTCGAAGTTCTGTGTCTTCTGCGCCCGGAACACATCGATCATGGTGCCGATGAATCGCTCCCCGTTGTAGACCGGGATGACCACTGACAGAAGCGGTGCGGTTTCCATGGGCGTTCCTCCTTAGCGACGGGCTTTCAGGGTGGCAAACAGTTTCGTGTTGCCGGATTTGACATAAGAGATGACGTTGCTCTCAAGGTACGTGAGCAGCGTGCTGCGCAGTTTGAAGGGAATGAGCATGACCTTCATGTAGCTCGACCGGGGCTGCGCGTTCTTCACCGCTTCCTTTGCCCGGGGCGTCGTGATGTACTGACGGATCTCCTTCAGCTTGGCACGGCGGGGCAGGTCGCAGTTCTTGTTGGTCAGGTTCTCGACACAGCCGACGAGGCGCTCGATGTACCGGCGGTCCAGGAATTCCTGCGACTCCGGAGACGAGACGTTCCAGTAGGCATAGAGGTCCTTCATCCAGCCGTCTTCCTCTTCCCGCTTCTCATACATGTCGCTGCGGTAGCGGGCGGTCTCGGACTCTTCGCGCTTGCGGATGAAGTGATAGTACTTCTCGGAGGTGACGGCCACCTTCTCGATGTCCCGGACGACGCTCAGGTTGAAGGGGAAATCGTCCCAGAAGGTCTGAGGAAAGTACAGCTTGTTGTCTTTGATGTAAGACGCGAGGAACAGCTTGTTCCAGGGCGTGTAGAGCAGGTTCTGGTCGAAGAGTTCATGGGCGTGTTCCCGGAACTCTCTCTGGGTGGCAAAGACCCGGGAGGGCACTTCCTGGCACTGGGTGAACTTCTCCGTGTCGGAGTAGTAGGTGTCGATGTAGAAGCCGGCGACGACGAGCTGAGACCCGTTTTCTTCGGCGATGGACACCATGTCTTCGAGCATGGTCTTCTCGGCCCAGTCATCGGCGTCACAGAAGTAGAGGTACTTTCCCTCCGCTTTGTCGATCGCGACGTTGCGGGCGCTGGGGGCTCCGCCGTTTTCCTTGTGGATGACGTGGATGCGGGGGTCCTTCGCGGCATAGGAGTCGCAGACTTCGCCGCTGCGGTCTTTCGAGCCGTCATCGACGCAGAAGAGTTCCCAGTCCGTGAGGGTCTGGGCCTGGATGCTCTCGATGGCACCGCCCACATAGTCCTCGACGCCGTAGACCGGCATGATGACACTGACTGTTACGTTCGCCATGGGTCCTCCTCAGTACAGTTCGGTCGCGGCAAGCTTCAGGGCTGCGGCAACGGTGTCGTCCATATCGTAGTACCGGTACTCCGCGAGGCGGCCGCCGAACAGGACGCCTTCCTTCGCGGCGAGTTCCGCGTACTGGTGGTACAGGTTCGTGTTGCGGTCGTCATTGACGGGGTAGTAAGGCTCCATGCCCTCTTCCCACGCGGTCGGGTATTCCCGGGTGACGACGGTCTTCGGCTGTTTGCCGAAGTTGAAATGCTTGTGCTCGATGATGCGGGTCCAGGGGGTCTCCCGGTCCGTGTAGTTGACGACGGCGACACCCTGATGGTTCTCCTCGTCGAGGATCTCGGTCTCGAACTTCAGGCTGCGGTACTCGAGCTTGCCGAGCTGGTAGCCGAAGTACTCATCGATGGGGCCGGTGTAGACGCAGTTGTCCGCCATGCCGAGCCACTTCTCTTTGTCATCGAGGAAGTTGGTGTTCAGGACGACGTCCGCGCCGTCCAGCATCCGCTCGACCATGGTGGTGTACCCTTCACAGGGGATGCCCTGGTAGCGGTCGTTGAAGTAGTTGTTGTCGTAGGTGAAACGGACCGGCAGGCGCTTGATGATGAAGGCCGGCAGTTCGGTGCAGTCTCTTCCCCACTGTTTCTCCGTATAACCCTTGACGAGCTTCGTGTAGACCGTGCGGCCGACGAGGCTGATGGCCTGCTCCTCAAGGTTCTGCGGTTCTCCGGTGATCTCGGCACGCTCTTTGTCGAGCACTGCCATGGCCTCGGCGGGCGTGGAGATGCCGAACATCTTCGAGAAGGTGTTCATGTTGAAGGGCATGTTGTACATCTCACCCTTGTAGTTGGCGACGGGAGAGTTAACGAAGTTGTTGAACTCCGCGAACTTGTCCACATAGCTCCAGATGTTCTTGTCGGAGGTGTGGAAGATGTGCGCGCCATACTTGTGGACGTCGATGCCCTCGACCTCTTCCGTATAGATGTTGCCGGCGATGTGGTCCCGTTTCTCCAGAACGAGTACCGTAAAGCCTGCCTTCACTGCTTCGTGGGCGAACACGGCCCCGAACAGACCGGCGCCGACCACCAGATAATCGTAATGCTTTCTCATGTTGACTCTCCGTTATCCTTTATTTCTTTGCCCGGGCTTCCGCCTTGCGAGCTTCTTTTTCTTCTTTGTCCAGCTCACCCGGGATGCGGATGAAGATCCGGAAATCGTTGTTGCAGTACGGACAGTGGATGTCCTTCGGGCCCTTGCGGCGCTTCACGCGGAGCACCTTGCGGCAGGCCGGGCACTTCTTGTACACGTGTGTGTGCCGGTCCTTCCAGCGCATGCCGTTCAGTTTGTGCTGCCGGACGATGGCCGCGGCCGCGTCGGTGAAGAAGCGACATTCCTTCTGCCGTTTTTCCA
Organism: uncultured Eubacteriales bacterium; assembly: GCA_900317085.1. GTDB lineage: Bacteria > Bacillota > Clostridia > Oscillospirales > Acutalibacteraceae > RUG420. Next base: position 5,250 of record ONFJ01000010.1, read on the forward strand.
GGTTCCGGGACAGTGCGCGGAACAGGAACATGATGAGCAGCAGGAAGGCGATGCACAGCGGCAGGTAGCTGTTGGTGAGCATACTGACGACGATGAGCACCACGTCCACCGCTGCAATGATGTAATTCCACATGTCGAGGCCGTTACGGCCCGCAAACAGTGCACTGATCTTTTCTTTCAAAGTCGACGCCATCCTTTCAGACGAATTCTACTTCACAGGTGCCGTTCTCCGTTTCGAGAGAGACGGACTGGGAGTTGCCGGACGAGTAGCTGCCGCCGGAGGAACCGCCGGTCTGGGGGTCCTGGAAGTAGTAATAGTACTCACTTCCGCCGTTGTCGTTCTGCTCGTAGGGCTGAGTGTAGTAATAGTAGCCGGTCCCGCAGGTGTTGAACAGCAGGCTGAACAGACCGAGGATCATCTGGATGCCGATAAACCAGGCAAGGAACCGGAAGCATCCGAAGCCGCTCGAACGGCGGACGGTCTGCTGCCGGCGGTTGCCGTAGGGGCTGTACGGTCCGTACCCCTGTTGCTGCTGTTGCTGGCGGTACTGCTGGTACTGCTGCTGTTGCTGCTGACGACGGGCCTGTTCCTGGGCCGCGGCATACCACTGCCAGAATTCCCGGAACGGGTCTTCCTGGCTCTGGCTGCCGGTGCCGCCGTAGGCGGAGGAACCGGATGTATATGTGGGCTGGGCACCTCCCCGGCGGATGCTGTCGTATGCCTGATTGATCTCGCTCATTTTAGCAGCGGCAGTCTCATCGCCCGGGTTGAGGTCGGGGTGATATTTCTTCGCCAGTTCGCGATACGCTCTGGTGACCTCTTCCTCACTGGCGCCCCTGGGGACGCCGAGGACCTCATAGGGATCTCTCATTGGGAGCTCCACCCTTCCTTTCTAAGTTAATAAACCTGTCAAAGTACTATTATAGTATGAATGCAAGTTTAAAGAAAGCTAAAAATCCCGACGGGAGGCCGGGATTTCCTTCTATAACATTGTTTGTCAGTTGTCAGACGCGTCCGTCGCCCCAGCTGATGACATAGATGGTAACGTTGCGCTTGCCCCACTGGGTGCATTCGCCGTAGCTGTCCATGTAGAGGTCGACCAGCGTGCCGGAACCGTTCGTGACGAACCCGCCGGTGTCAGCTGCCGTACAGTAACCGTAGACCGTACCGTCGTCCGCGACGATATACAGTTTCGAACCGTAGGGGATCTGCTTCGGGTTGACCGCGACGAGGCCGCGTCTTGCCACCGCGCCGGAGGCCGTTTTGGCACCGGCTTTCGCGGTATAGGCGGTCGCGGGACCGTGGAAGGTCTTGAGGTAACTGGTCGGGGCGCCGCTGCCCTGGATATTACTGGTGACCACATTGGTGGCGCCGCGGGTACCGATGACCACGACTTTGTCGACGGCCTTGACATTGACGACTTCGCCGACCTTCTTCGAAGAAACGACTTTGCCGTTGACGATTTTGTCTTCGTAGGTGACGGTCTTCGTGCCGTCTCTGCCCTGACGGGCCACGCGCTTGACGCCCTGGGCCAGGATGCCGGACTCCTTGGTCTGCGTGCCGTACTTGATGACCGTTTCCTCTTCGCGGGTCTCATAGGAGACGCGCTTGACCACGACTTTGCTGCCGCGTTTCAGGGTCTCGGAGAGTCCGGGTTTGACGACATCGTACTTGCCGACGTCGACATTCACTCGCTTCAGGAGGTCGCCCACCGTGCCGGCGGCATAGTCGACCGTGCGTTTGACACCACCCACCACGAGCTGGATCTTGAAGCTGCGGAGGATGTTGATCTTCATATTCTTTTTGAGGAGCGTGTCCGGATCGAGGTCCGTGGTGTCGGCCCCTTCCATGTCGATGCCGGCTTTTTCAAGGGCATCGGCCACCGTGCCGGCGGCGTTGACACGCATCACTTTTTTGCCCTTCTCATAGAAGGTGACGGGGACGGCGCGGTACACGATGATCGCGTTGCCGTCTTTCGCGTCGGAACCGACACGGAAGGAGGATTTGTCGACGAGATCATCTTCCCCGACCGTGATGCCGGTCTGCGCCACGATGGAATCCGGGTTTCTGGCGGAAGTCTTCACCGGGATGACCTGGCCGTCGGCGAACACGTTGACGGTATACGTCGTGGTCGCGTAACCGACCATGGCGGCACAGCACCCGACGACCATGAGGGCGACGGCTGCGACCCGGCTGGTGAGCAGGGTGAGAAACTTTTTGCGGTCTTGCTGACTCATCACAGACCTCCTTTCTTGCCTTGTCGCGATGCAGTATATCCACAAAGTGAAATAAAGTCAAATATATACGTTTTTCTTTTTTGTACAGTTTGCACAAGGATAGTTCCGGTTTTGCAACTTCTGTTGCAAAATCAGGTTATTCCATTGCGTGCAATCGGTAAATCTTTGTGCAAAATCCAAAAAATTGTGGTCGAAAGGGATTTCGACCACAATTTCGGTGTGATTTCTACTAATTTACAGGGACACTTTCTGTGAAAGGCTCACAAAAAGTTCAGTTTTTCGCAAGTTCGACCGACCGGTCGTACGCTGCCTGCAAGGCCTTCTCCACGACGCCGTCGAGATCGGACTCCCAGAGGGACTTCACGCCTTCGATGGTGGTGCCGCCGGGGCTGCAGACCGCGATGCGCAGGTCTTCGAGGCTCTTATCCGACACCTCGGAAAGGAGAGCAGAGCCGCGGCAGGTGGCCTTCGCGAGGGTGGCGGCGGTCTCATAGTCGAGGCCCAGCTTCTCGCCGGCTTTCGCCATGGCGTCGATGTACATGTACACATAGGCGGGGCCGCAGCCGGAGATGGTCATGCCGACGTCGATGAGTTCCTCCTTCTCGAGGGGAACGAGGACACCGGCCGCGGAGAAGTCCTCGAGGAAGGCGTCGAAAGCCTCGTCGGTGACTTTGCCGTTGCGGACGATGAGCAGGACACCGGCGCCCACGGAGACGGGCGTGTTCGGCATGATGCGGATGACCGGGTACTCTCCCCCTGCGAGGTCGAGGACCGTCTGCATCGGGGTGCCGGCCGCCATGGTGACGATGGTCATGTTCTCGTTGGCGGCGAAGGCGTCCTTCAGCGGCGGCAGGACCGTCGGGAGGACCTGGGGTTTGACCGCGAGGACCACGTAGTCCGCGGTCTTTGCGATGGTCTCGTTATCGGAGGGGACGATCCCCTTTTCGTTCTTCAGTGCTTCGAGCTTCTCGGCGGTGGGGTCCGAGACGAGGACGTTCTGTCCGTCCTGTTTCTGGACCAGGGCGCTGACCAGGGCGGAGCCCATGTTCCCGGCGCCGATGAAGCCGTAGGTTCTGGTCTGTTCCATAGTTTCGTAAATGCTCCCGTCTTATTCGCGGATCTCGCCGTCGCCGCGGATGATGTATTTCCAGGTCGTCAGTTCTTCGAGACCCATGGGGCCGCGGGCGTGGAGCTTCTGGGTGGAGATGCCCATCTCACAGCCGAGGCCGAATTCGCCGCCGTCGGTGAACCGGGTGGAGACGTTGACATAGACGGCTGCGCTGTCGACGCGATTCACGAACTGGTTCGCGTTGCGTTCGGAGCCGGTGACGATGGCTTCGCTGTGGCCGGTGGAGTGTTCCGCGATGTGGCGGATGGCCTCATCGAGGCTGTCCACGACCTTGACGGACAGGATGTAGTCGTTGTATTCGGTGTCGAAGTCGTCCGGACCGGCGGGCGTTCCGGGGATGATGGCGGCCGCTTTCGGGTCGAGGCGGAGTTCGACGGGCACGAGGCCCTCTTTCTCTCTCAGGTCGACGAGGCGGGTCTTGATCATCGGGAGGAACTCCTCCGCGACGTCCTTATGGACGAGGAGGACCTCTTCCGCGTTGCAGACGGACGGTCTCTGGGTCTTCGCGTTGTTGACGATGTTCACGGCCTTCGGAAGGTCGGCGCAGTTGTCGACATAGACGTGGCAGATGCCGCTTCCGGTCTGGATGCAGGGCACCTTCGCGTTCTCGGTGATGCGACGGATGAGGCCCGCACCGCCTCTCGGGATGAGCAGGTCGACGAGACCGACCGCGGTCATGAGTTCGTTGGCGCTGTCGTGGGTCAGGTCGGAGACGAGGCCGACGGCGTCCTCATTGATGCAGCATTTGCGAAGGGCTTCCTTCATGGCCTCGACGACCGCGAAGGAGGAGCGGTAGCTCTCCTTGCCGCCGCGCAGGACGCAGGCGTTGCCGCTCTTGAACGCGAGGGCAAAGGCGTCGGAGGTGACGTTGGGACGGCTCTCGTAGATGATGGCGACGACGCCGAGGGGCGCGTGCACCTGCTGGATGGTCATGCCCGCCGGGTGCTTGTACTCCCGCACGACTTTGCCGACGGGGTCCGGAAGGTCGATGAGGGCGCGGATGCCGTCGGCCATGCCGCGGACGCGGTCCTCGGTCAGTTTCAGGCGGTCCAGCATGACGTCCGGGATGTTGCCCGTGGCGGCGGCGATGTCCTCGTCGTTGGCGGCAAGGATGTCGGCCATGTGGGCTTCCAGCGCGTCGGCGATGAGGCCGAGGGCGTCGTTTTTCTGAGCCGTGGTTAGGGCAGCCACGTCTTCCGCGGCCACTCTTGCTTTCTTACAAAGGATGATGGTAGAACTGTCTGCCATAAGAGGTTCCTCCATTCAGTGTTTTCCGAGAAAACGGGTCCCGGTGTATTCGTTCCCCTCGACGATGTCATAGAGCGTCTGGGGTCTCTGTCCGTTGATGATGACGGTCTCGATGCCGACTTCGGTGGCGATGGACGCCGCGTTCAGCTTGGTCGTCATGCCGCCGGTGCCCTGCTTCGTGCCGCTGCCGCCGCCGAGAGACATGAGCTCCGGCGTAATGGCCTCGACCTTTCGGATGAGGGAAGCGTTCGGGTCCACCCGCGGGTCGGCGGTGTAGAGGCCGTCTGTGTCCGTGAGGATGACCAGGAGGTCGGCTTCGACGGTCTTGGCGACGATGGCGCCGAGGGTGTCGTTGTCTCCGATCTGGATCTCTTCGACGGAGATGGTGTCGTTCTCGTTGATGATGGGCAGTGCCTTCATGTCGAGAAGACGGTGGATGGTATTGCTGAAATTCTGATAACGAACTTCGTTCTGGACGTCGTCCCCGGTGATGAGGATCTGCGCGACGACATGGTTAAAATCGCCGAACAGCTTGTCATAGATGTACATGAGTTCGCACTGTCCGACAGCAGCCGCGGCCTGTTTGCCCGGGATGTCCTCCGGTTTTTCGGAGAGGGACAGTTTCCCGACGCCCATGCCGATGGCGCCCGAGGAGACGAGGATGACGTCGTTGCCGGCATTCTTGAGGTCTGAGAGGACCCGGCAGAGTTCCGTGACTCTCCGGATATTCAGATTGCCGGTGCTGTGGGCCAGCGTTGTGGTCCCGACTTTGACTACGATTCGCAAAAGGATCCTACCTTTCTGTCTGTTAACATATTAAAGCTTATTATAAGACGCGCCCCTTCGAACTGTCAATTCGAGGGGGCGATGTACTTTTTTGTCATTCAGGATGTCTGTTTCCAGAAATCCACCGGTTCGTAGTCCCTGAGCGGCGCGAGGAACCCGTACTCCTCGAGCTTTGCCTGGATGGCGTCGAGGATGAGTTCGTTCTCCGCGAGGACCGTATGGTAGTGGTAGCCGGAGGTCAGGTTCAGCAGCGGCGAGGAGTTCCCTGTGGCGATGGACTCAAGGTACTTTTCGATGTCCGCCCTCGAGTTCAGGTTCAGGTCGACCCGGAGGAGTCCGTAGACCTTGTGAGAGACGAAGACGTCCTTCACTTTCCCGCCGAGGTCCACCATCATGGTAAGCTCCTTTCCGATGCTCGCGTCATCGTGATGCACTTTGAAGACCCGGCTCGCCTTGAACTGCTCCGACAGCAGATAGCCGGAACTCGTCGAGACGATGTCGTTGCCTTCGGCGCGCAGCAGGGCGATGTCCTGCACGATGACCTGACGGCTGACCCCGAACTGCTTCGCAAACGAGCTGCCGGAGATCGGTTTCCCGGCAGTTTTGAGCGTCTGGAAGATCATCATCCGTCGTTCTGCGCCTTTCATGGATTTCCTCCTTTATACCGCGTGGAGATTCTTGAGTGAGATGTCGAGGATGGGCGCCGAATGGGTCAGCGCGCCGCTCGAGATGTAGTCGACGCCGAGGTCGGTGAGCCGGGCGATGTTCTCCTTCGTGACATTGCCGGACACTTCGACTTCCGCTTTGCCCGCGATGATCTGCATCGCCTCTGCCATGTCCTCATGGCTCATGTTGTCGAGCATGATGATGTCCGCGCCCGCTTCCACGGCCTCCCGGACCATGTCGAGGTTCTCGACCTCCACTTCGATCTTGCGAACGAAGGGCGCGTAAGCCTTGGCGGCCGCGATGGCCTCTTTGACGCCGCCGGCGGCTCCGATGTGGTTGTCCTTCAGCATGACGCCGTCGGAGAGGTTGTACCGGTGGTTGTTGCCGCCGCCGCAGGTGACCGCGTACTTTTCAAAGATACGGTTGTTGGGCGTCGTCTTCCGGGTGTCGAGGAGTTTCGTCTTCGTGCCCTTCAGAAGGTCCGAGACGTTCTTTGTGTAAGTGGCAACGCCGCTCATGCGCTGCAGGTAGTTGAGGGCCGTCCGTTCCCCGCAGAGGAGGATGCGGATGTCTCCGTGGACCTTTGCCATGAGGGTGCCGTTCTTAACGAAGTCTCCGTCCTTCACAAAGAACTCGACGTTCGTCTCGGGGTCCATCAGGGTGAAGACGCGTTCGAACACCTGCAGGCCGCAGATGACGCCGTCCTGTTTGCAGATGAGGTCGGCTTCGCCCGCCTGGGGATGGGGCATGACGCTGTTCGTGGAGACGTCCTCGCTGTGGATATCTTCCCGGAGGGCGCTCAGGATGAGCGGGTCTACGTTGAGTTTCAGGGTAACAGGATCAAACATTTTTCTCGGACCTCTTTTCTGCGTCGACTCCGGTGGGATTCAGGATCTCATCGAGTTCGATCTTCAAAATGACGGATTGCTCATACTCCTTGCGGAGCTTCTCTTTGTCGGAGTACTTCTCGAGGGAGAAGTTCTCGAACAGGGTCGGGTCGCGCTTGACGACCGGATATTTCTCGGCGATGTCCTTTGCCGCGCGTTTCGCGAAGACCAGGCTCTCGAGGAGCGAGTTGCTCGCGAGACGGTTCCGGCCGTGGACGCCGTTGTTGGAAGTCTCACCCACCGCGTAGAGCTGTTCCATGGTGGTCCGGCTCGTGTGGTCGACCTGGATGCCGCCCATGAAGTAGTGCTGGGCCGGGACCACGGGGATGGGTTCCTTCGTGACGTCATAGCCCATCTCTTTGCAGTGGGCGATGATGTTCGGGAAGTGCTTGAACAGCTCGTCCCTCGGAATGGGTCTCAGGTCCTCCCAGACGTGCTTCGTGCCGTCTTTCTGCATCTGGGCCAGGATGGCCTTGGAGAGCAGGTCACGGGGCTGGAGCTCGTCGGTGAACCGTTCCATGTTCTTGTCGAGGAGGACGGCCCCCTCTCCCCGGACGGACTCTGAGATGAGGAACGAACGATCTTCGTGCTTCTCGGTGTAGAAGGTCGTCGGGTGGATCTGGACGTAATTTGTGTTCTTGAGGGCCACGTTGTGCCGGAGCGCGATGGCCAGTGCATCGCCGGTGAGGTGGCTGTAGTTCGTGGAATGCTCGTAGAGGCCGCCGATGCCGCCGCAGGCGAGGACCACGTAGTCCGCGTCCACCACGTCGAGCGTACCGTCCTGGAGCGTCAGAACGGCGCCGTAGCAGACATTGTCCTTCTCGACGATGTCGACCATGGTCGTGTACTCCATGAGGGTGACGTTCGGCAGGGCCTTGACCGCGGCCAGCAGTTTGCTGGTGATCTCCCGGCCGGTGACGTCATCGTGGAACAGGATGCGCTTGTCGGAGTGGGCACCTTCCTTCGTAAAGAGGAACTGCCCCTCCGGGTCCTGTTCGAACTCGGCGCCGTAGGACACGAGGTCCCGGATGACGTCCTGTGAGGAGCGGATCATGATGCCGACCGACTCTTTGTCGTTCTCATAATGGCCCGCTTTCATGGTGTCTTCAAAATAGCTTTCATAGTCCGTGTCGTCCTTGAGCATGCAGATGCCGCCCTGCGCCAGGTACGAGTCGGAGCTTTCGAGGTCGGATTTCGAAATGAGCAGGATGTTCTTGTCCTTCGGGCACTGCAGGGCGCAGTAAAGGCCGGAGCATCCGCTGCCAACAATCAGAATGTCCGTTTTGATCATTGCCATTTGCCTCCTGTATCAGTCACGTTTCAGACGCATTATAGCACAGCACTTCCCCGCTGACAATACAGTTGACAAACATATGTCAATCTATTTTTTAACAGGTGTCTTGACACCCTTGAAACTTCCGATTATAGTACTCTTAGAAAACGGGAAGGAGTGCTGCCAATGCTCACCACCAGAGAACTTCAGGACGAGATCCTTCGCCTGAAAAAAGAAAAAAACATCTGCATCCTCGTCCACGCCTACCAGAGCCATGACATCTGGGAAGTCGCCGACTATGTGGGAGATTCCTACGGCCTCAGCGTCGAGGCGGCGAAGACCGATGCCGACACCGTCATCATGTGCGGCGTCCGGTTCATGGCGGAGACCGTGAAGATGCTGTCCCCCGAGAAGAAGGTCCTCCTCGCGAACCCCATCGCCGGCTGTCCCATGGCCGACCAGTACAGCGGGTCCGATCTGCGGGAGCTCAAGAAAGACTACCCCGGCTACGCCGTCGTCGCCTACATCAACACGACCTCCGACACCAAGACGGAAGCGGACGTCTGTGTCACGTCCTCCTCTGCTCTGAAGATCGTGAAGAACATGCCCGAGCAGGACATCCTCTTCATGCCGGACCCGAACCTCGGCGCCTGGGTCAGAGACATGTGTCCCGAGAAGAACATCGCCCTCATCAAGGGGGGCTGTCCGACCCATCTCCGGGTCACGAAGCTCGAGGCGGAGCTCGCGAAAAAAGAACACCCGGAAGCCCTCCTGCTCGTCCACCCGGAATGCCGTCCGGAAGTCACCGCCCTCGCGGACTACGCCGGCAGCACCACGGGCATCATGAAATACGCGAAAGAGTCCGACGCGAAGGAATTTATCATCGGCACCGAGTACAGCATCGTCCAGCACCTGCAGTTCGAGTGCCCCGACAAGACCTTCTATGCCCTCTCCTCCGACCTCATCTGCCAGAACATGAAGATGACCACTCTCGGCGATGTATACCGGAGCTGTCTCGGCACCGGCGGTGACGAGATCCTGATGAGTGACGAACTCATCGCGGCAGCCAGAAAGCCCATCGACCGCATGATCGAACTCGGCGGCTGACGCCCGTCACAAAAGAAAACAGACAACAGAAAAGACCCGGAAGGAATTCCTTCCGGGTCTCGTTTTATGTCGGTTTAGAAGCAGTCCGCGAGTCCGTTGTACTGCGGGTCCATGCTCATGAGCCAGGCAAAGCTGACTTCGGGGTAATGGCAGTTGATGAGGGTCTTGATGTTCATGACCGTGGTGACCGCCATGTCCGGGTCGACCATGAAGAGGCCGGCGAGGAGTTTGACGACGTTCGTCACGAAGACCGTGAGGTCTGCCGGGGACAGGTAGTTGATGCCTGCGTCATTCAGGGACTCGACGACGAGGTCCTTGAAGACCGTGTTGAAACCATAGGTGGTGTCAAAGGGAGTGGCGACCGCTTTGCTGATACGGGCCTCCATGGGCTCTTCCTGCAGGTTCTTCTGAAGGGCGGCGAAGAACGCGTTGACATCGAGTTCGTTGCCGTTCAGGAGCTTCTCGCCCATGATGACGGTCAGGATGGTACGGAAGCCGTTCTGGTACTCGTTGACGAAGTTGTCACGGGTGCCGACGAGGTCGAGAGCGATGGTCCCCACGAGTTTCTGTTCAAACTCGGGCAGGAGCATCTTGTTCGCCTTGTCCTTCGCGATGATGCCGTCGGTCAGGTCGATCTTGTAGTTGACAAAGCTGTCCGCTTTGTACTCTTCGGCAACTTCATGGGCTTCCATGGCGTAGAAGAGTTTTTCCATGGCTTTGCGCTTGGCGGTGTAGCCGGAACCGGTGTTGCCCTGCGTCGGATAGTTCCAGACACGGCCGTAACGTCCAAAGCCGTATTCCTTCATCGCCACAAGGGGAACGATGTCGTTCGGGTTGATGAAGGACCAGATGTTGTTGTATTTGGAGCCGGTCAGGCCGTCGGAGACCATGGCGCCCTGGGGAGCCTCGAAGGTCATCGCGTAAAGGTCTTTCTGACCGAGGGTGATGCCGGTGTCTTTCAGAGCACCTTCATCGATGGCTGCGGCAGTCAGGTTCGCGACCGCGCCGCCACGGCTGTAGCCGTTGAGCCAGAGTTTGACATGGCCCTTGATGTTGTTGTCCTTGATGTACTGTTTCAGAGCGGCCAGGAGTTTTTCCTTGTTGGCGGCGAAGTCCTTATGCTGCCCGTTGCGTCCGAGGTTGAAGTTGCCGCCCCATTCGGAGCCGTAACCCGCACCGCGGAGACCGACCGCGATGAGCGTGCAGTTCTGGTCTGCCAGCTTTTTGCTGCCGATGGCGAAGCCGATGGAGTCCGTCTGCGGATGGTTGATGAAACCTTCCGAAGCATAATAGTTCTTGAAGCCGAGCTTCTTGAACAGTGCCTTGATGTTCTGGTCTTTCTTCGACCAGTTGTCACCCGCGTCGTTCGACGACATGGCGGTCAGCGTGATGCAGTAAGACGCCGTCATGAAGCTGATGTTCGGGGTCGAAGCGGTCGGGTCGAGGTTGAAGTAGTCATCGGTGTAGTACATGCAGCCGTCCCAGTCCCGGTCATAGCCCGAGTTGTAACGGAAGGTGTACCGTTTTGCGTGGGGGAAGCTCATATTGTTGTACTTCCCGGATGCCGCTGCCGCTTCCACGCCGCCGGCCACGAGGCCGAAGATCATGACCATGGAGAGCAGAACGGCGATCATTTTTCTAACTTTCTTCATTTCCGTTCCTCCTGTAGTGTTGGGGCGATGTAGTCGTGTTGAGCCGTGACCGTAAATCGCCAAAGTTTACTCAAACATTTTCTCACTACGAAGCAAAAAAATCAATGGAATAAAACACCTTACATAAGGACACTTTTGTAAATTTGTCTTGATAATCTTACTCTGTTCAAACCGGGCGAACCTCTGTATAATAGACGAAACGAAATGAAAACAGCGAGGAGGCGCACTATGGCGCAGCGCATTCAGAACATCCCCTTTGCCAAACTCATCAACACGAGAGACCTCGGCGGCATGCCCGCGGAAGGCGGCAAAGTCATCCGGCCCCGGACGTTCCTGCGGGCCGCGTCCCTCTACCAGCTCGTCCCCTCCGACGGCGAGAAACTGGTGCGGGAGCATAAAGTGGCATACGATATCGACCTTCGCATCGACAAGGAGCTGACCCGTCAGCCGGACTCCCCCATCCCCGGGGTCGAATACCGGCACTACCAGCTGCGGGAAGACGTCATGGAACACTTCCCCAACATTCCCTCCATGCCCCAGATGTACCTCAACATGGTCTCGAAGGAGAACTCCCTGGAAGCCCTGCGGAACATCTTCGGCCTCTTCATGAACGAGGTCGTCCCCGGCGAGAAGGCGGCCCTGTTCCACTGCTCGGAAGGCAAGGACCGGACCGGCATCGTCGCGGCCCTCATCGAGGACCTCGTCGGCGTGCCGAGAGACCTCATGCTGGAGGACTACATGCTGAGCAACGAGGCCTTCGAGGCCCGCAACAAGAAGTATTACTATGGCACCCGCCTCATCATGCGGAAAAAGAAGGCGGACGACTTCCGCAACACCTACCAGGCCAGCGAGTTCATGCTGACCGACATGCTCGACTACCTCGAGAAGACCTACGGCGGCACGGAAGGCTTCTTCCGGGAGGCTCTCGGGTTCTCTGACTCCGACATCGCGGCGTTCAAGAAGAAGATCCTGCAGTGAATCGCCCCATAACATAAAAAATCAGACCGGCTCTGACGAGTCGGTCTTTTTGCTTGCGTTGGCGATTTACGCCTCGTCCACAAGGGCAGAGTCCATGCGGGAGATGGCGTGGATGAGTTCCTCCGGAATTTCGAGGTTCTCGGTGAAGGGGTCGAGGACGATGCCGTAGATGCCTTCGTCATCGATGAAATACTGGTACACCTTTTCCCAGGGGATGCGCATGATGCTCACGGCGTCGGAATAGTCGACGGGGATCTGCTCCGGCTGGGAGAAGATGAACATGTAGTTCTGGTCTTCGAGGGTGGCGGTGGCGGGCACGACCTGGATGTCGTTCTCCGCGACGAACTTCATGTTCTCCTCATAAAGGCGCATGCGCTCGGCGTCGGCAGCGGACATGAGGACCTTCATGGGGACGAGAAGAATGGAGTCTCTCAGGACCTGCATGAGTTCGATGAGATTGTCTTCGTTCATGTCATCCTGAAAACGTTCTTTCAGGAACAAAAGGACGCTGCCGTCCGCCAGTTTTTCACGGGACAGTTTTTTGGGTTCCATACCTGCCATGGGGTGTGCTCCTTCCCTGTTTGAAAGCTCTGTTGATACGCTGTCAGTATACCATGCCGGCGGTCAATTTCCAAGACGCCGCTGCAGGAGCGGACCGTTCTCTTTGAGCCAGCGTTCTTTTTCCTTATAATCCGGGACGACCTTTTCCACCTCAGCCCAGAACCGTCGCGAGTGGTTCATCTCTTTCCGGTGGCACAGTTCGTGGACGACCACATAGTCCCGGACCTCTTCCGGGGCCAGCATCAGAAGGCAGTTGAAGTTGAGGTTTCCTTTGGACGAACAGCTCCCCCACCTCGTTTTCTGATGGCGGATGGAGATACGGCCGTAGTCGACACCCACCACGGGCGCAAGCCAGGCGCACTTCTCCGTGAAGTACGCTCTTGCGGCTCTGGTCAGGGCCGACAGTTCCTCTTCTGTCAGGGGTTCGAGGCCGGCGGCTTCGGCGAAGGACTCCCGGGCTTCCACCTGGGCGACCGCTTTGCGGAGCCACGCCTCCTTCGACTGCAGGAACGCGAGGGCCTCCCGTTTCGGAAGACGGTTCGGTATGCGCAGGATGACGGACCCGTCCGGGCGCACTTCGAGCCCGATGCTCCGCCGTTTGGAGCGGACGACACTGATGTCGATGCTGGCAAACGTGATCTGTTCCATGTCGCATTCCTTTCTGTTATGAAAAGTGCTCCGGGAAGACCCGGAGCACCAGTCATTCATATCATTCGATACGCATCATATTTCTTTGATTCTCTCAAAACTCTTATTTCCAAAAAAACAGGTTAAATAAGAATCCTTACTCGGCACGAGCCATTGCTTCCTCGTAGTCCTTGGTACCCATCCAGATTTCGTTCTTGTACGGGTTTCTCTTGAGCTCGATGGAGCGCTTGATGATGAAGGCAAGGACAACAACGTTGGTAACGATAGAAGCGACAGCGATGACGCCCTGAGCCTGCGGATGAGCGGTGATCGGACGGATGCTTGCATCCATGTAACCGACTGCATCGTAGGTGTCGCCATAGACGCTCGGCAGGACGGAGAACTTGGAGTAATCCTGGAATGCCGGAACGACCTGAGCGAACATGCACCAGATAGCGAGGGTGTTAGCACGGTTCTGGATCCAGCCACCCTTGTTCCAGACAGCGGCCGCGAAGGTCGGAGCAAGAAGAAGAGCAAGACCGCAATACCAGGAGTGCGTCGGCAGGTTGAGGTAAGTGTACTCGAAGTTCCAGACGTCGTAAGCAAGGATGAACATCCAGGTCATGTCGGGCCACAGCATATCCTGGCGACCCTTGGAGGAGTAGATGCCCCACCAGCCGGTCATGCAGAGGATGTTGAGGATACCGGCAATGCCGTTAAGGACGTTCCACCAGCCGCCGTACAGCCAGACGCCTTCGGAAGACAGCCACCAACCATCAACGGACATAGCGCCCTTGATAGCGGATTCGAAGTCAGAACCAACAGCGATAAGGATGTTGATAGCAACGATGATGAACGGGAACGGCTTGAACCACTCTTTGGCACCGATGCCCCATTTGTACTTCAGCATCATGAAACCGATGCATCCGCAGTCAGCGGCATAGAGCTTGGCATAGTGGAACCAGCTGTTCATGTGAACGTAAGTCGGGTTGTTGAGTGCCCATTCTGCGCCTTTGGCAGCTGCAGCATAGATCGCAATGAAATAAACAGTCAGTGCAAGCGGGATGGCGACGAAGATAAGGATGCCACCGAACTTAGTACGACGACCGATCTCATTGAGGATGACCAGGCCAAGGAAGGCCGCAAGCCAACCAAGCAGCTTGTAGGCAGAGAATGCACCATAGATCTGGAATAACATGTTTGTGCTTCCTCCTAATACAAATATGAGAAATGTGATGCGCATGGGGCAGGGTTCCCCCTACCCATTCCATGACACATTAAATAGTAGCACTTTTCCCCTTAAAAAACAACCCATAAAAGATAACAATGGTCTAACAAAGTATGAATAAATTTGGACAGTTGTCAAAAAAATATCGGAGCCCGGAAAGGGCTCCGATATGAGATTTGTTCGGACGTTTTACGTTAGTCGACGATCTCGGTGATGGAGTCGACGTCGAAGACATAACCGGACTTGGTGACCTTGGTAACGGTACCGAGAACGGTGATGGCGTCAGTCATGTCAGCTTTCTTGACAGCCTTGCGGGCTTTTCTGGAAGCGTCCATCATCTTGAAGGTAACGCCGTAGCCGTCGCCGTCAGAATCGATCGGGACGAGGGTGAAATAGTCTTTGGTGAGAAGGTTGTCTTCGGACTCATAGATCTCGCCGACGACATACATCTTCATGCCCTTAAGGTCGGTAGGATCATCGGTCTCATATTTCTGAGCGAGCTGCGTTGTGGTGTAGGTCGGGATGTCCTGACCGCCGCTGCAGGAAACCATAACGACGCACAGAGAAAGTGCGATCATGATGACGCCAAGAAGACCAAACAGATTCTTCCAGGTCTTTTTCGGCTCTTTGCTCTTTTCGATTTTCTTCTCTACTTCAGACATTTTAGCTCCTCCTGAATGACCGTGATGGGTGACACCGTGGGGTGCCTTCTTCTCGATTTTCTTTTCGACTTTGTCCATTTTTGCTCCGCCAGTATGCTGGGCCATGCAAATACCTCCTTAAGTCAAAATTTCGTTTACAAGCGTCAAAAAAGGCGCTTTGCTTACACTTTAACTATACAGCACGCTAAATCGATTTGTCAATGCGGCGAATCAAAACTCACCGATGCCGTCTGCGGTCTTTGATCTGCTTCTGTCCCTGTTCGCTCTCGAGCAGGACTTTGATGATCCGTTCGCTGCAGCGCTGGAGGTCCCAGGGGTCCAGGGTCCCTCTCCGCAGGGCGAGGAGCAGCGGGATGCGGTCGAAGAACATGCCGGGCATGATCATGTCATTGCCGGCCTGGATGGCGCCGACGGGGCTGGCCATGCCGGGGGTCGTGCTGGTCCAGTCGGTCATGACGATGCCGTCAAAGCCGCACTCTCCGCGCAGGTAGTCCTCGAGCAGGGACTTGTTGACGACGTTGTAGATGCCGTTCATCGGGTTGTAGCTCGTCATGACGGAACGGGCACCACCGTCACGGATGGCGCGCTTGAAGGGACGCAGGTAGATCTCACGCAGGGTCCGCTCCGAGAGGTTGCTCGACGCCTTGTTGCGCTGGAACTCCTGGTTGTTGGCGCAGAAGTGTTTGATGGTCGCATAGTTGCCGGGACGGGATGCGACACCCTTGCAGACTGCTGCGGCGATGGACCCCGTCATCATCGGGTCTTCACTGTAATATTCGAAGTTGCGTCCGCACAGCGGATTGCGGTGGATGTTCATGCCCGGCGCCAGCCAGAAGGTGACACCGTACTCGGACATCTCGGTCGAGACCGCGGCGCCGAATGCCTCCGCGAGGTCGACGTTCCAGGTCTGGGCCACAGCCGTTCCCACCGGGAACGCGGTGGCGTACTGGTACAGGACCGTGCCGAGTTCTTTTTTACCGAGGAGGACTTTGGAGAGTCCGGCCGGCAGGTAGTCGAAGATGGAGATGGCGTTCTTCAGCGGTTTGACCTTGCCGCTGCGGTACTGGACCGACTCTTCGAGGATGCGAAGGCCGGCGGGGCCGTCCGCCAGAGAGACGCTGGGGATCTGATAGCGGTCCATGAGTTTCCAGGTCGTGTTCGCGGCGTTGCCGGGGACCGTGAAGGAGCCTTTGAAGGCGAAGAAGTGCATGCCCTTGCCGAGGACCAGTTCGACACCCTCCTCCGGAGACATATGGGAGACGATCTCTTTTTCGACGCCCCACTTCGTGTCCGGTTCGAACGTGTGGTGGATGGGGTGTACATCGCCCGTGGAAAGGGTCAGGCGCGGGACGTCCGCGGAGACTTCGGGCCGTCTGGCATCGAGATGGATCTCACTGACGGTGCGGTCCCGGTCGATGGGTTTCGCGTTCTCGACGGTGATGGTCTCGGGCAGGGTGAGGACCGCGGCGGCCTCAGTGGACACCGAGGAGTCGCCCACGAGCAGGATGTAGTCGCCGGCTTCCAGGAGGTAGCTGCAGGTGGCTTCGTCGAAGACCGATTCATCGCGCAGGTCAAAGCGGAGTTCGACTTCCGCCGACTCTCCCGGGCCGAGGACCGGCGTCTTGGCATAGGCGACCAGCTGCTGGTACGGTTTCTGGAGTTTGCCCTCCGGACAGGACAGGTACGCCTGGACGACGGCCTTGCCGCCGTAGGTGTCTCCGGTGTTCGTCACCTTCACCCGGGTCGTCACGAAGGACTGGAAGGTCTCGGTGGACCGGATGTCATAGGCGAAGGTCGTGTAGCTCAGGCCGAAGCCGAAGGGGTAACGGGGCTCGACGCCGGCGGTCTGATAGTACCGGTATCCGACGAAGATGCCCTCTTCATAATTCTGTTCGAGGGGTTCGGGGCTCATCTCGGAGAACTTGTCTCCGAAGGGGACCTGGGCATAGTTCTGCACCCAGGTGTCGGTCAGGTGGCCGGAGGGGCTCACTTTGCCGGAGATGACATTGGCGAGGGCCGTGCCGCTCTCCTCCCCGATCTGGCACATGTAGACGATGGCGTTCAGGCCGGGCAGTTCCGCGACACCGGCGAGGTCCATGGAGCTGCCGACGTTGACGACCAGGATGGTCTTGTCGTAGCGTTCGGTGCACAGTTTGATCTGGGCGATCTCCCCGGGCAGGAACACGAACTCTTTCGGTTTACGGTCGGTGCCCTCACCGGACTGACGGGAGATGACATAGATGCAGGTGTCCGTCTCGCTGTTCGCGATGTCCTGCTCCGTGATGTCTCTGCCGTAGGGGTAGATGAAGCTCTTGCCGAGGATGTTGTTGGCATCGGCCACGCCGCGAAGGCTCGTGAAGGCGGAACGCATCTCCGCGAAGAAGGCGTCCTGTTTGGCTTTGAAGTCGGACTCGTAGTCATCGAGCCACTTCTTTGTGGTC
Organism: uncultured Eubacteriales bacterium; assembly: GCA_900317085.1. Lineage (GTDB taxonomy): Bacteria > Bacillota > Clostridia > Oscillospirales > Acutalibacteraceae > RUG420. Next base: position 22,733 of record ONFJ01000010.1, read on the forward strand.
ACATGGTACCCGGCGTTTTCGAAGCCTTCGAGTACGTTCACATTCTTTCTCGCGTTGACTTCCCCGCTGCCGGTACCGCCGAAGATGGTCTTCGTGACACCGGCGCCGTACAGCGCGATGTTCCCGGAAGCCACCGGAAGGACCCCGTCGTTTTTCAGCAGTACGATACCCTCCTCGGCAATGCGCCGTGCCAGGTCGCGGTGGTCCCGCTCCCGCTGGTTTTCGGCGGGCGATGTACGTGCATACGTCTGTACTTTCATATTACAATTCCTCCTTGTCCGGACATTTCTTACCCTTAGATTATACATGTGCGCAAAACAAAAAAGAAGACACCTTCTCAGAAGATGTCTCCTGTTTTTCGTTACGCGTTCCAGGCGGCGACTTCGCTGTCGAGCCAGTCGATCCACTCCTGCATGCCTTCGCCGGTACGTGCCGAGACGAAGAAGATCTTGCAGTCGGGGTTCAGGCGATGGATGCGTTCCTCCACGGCGTCGAAGTCGAAGGGGAAATAGTCCGTGGTGTCGATCTTGTTGATGAGCACCGCGTGACAGACTTCGAACATGAGCGGGTACTTGAGGGGCTTGTCGTCCCCTTCCGGTACGGAGAGGATCTCGATGTTCTTCGACGCGCCGGTGTCGGTCTCGGCCGGGCAGACCAGGTTGCCGATGTTCTCGAGGAACAGGAGGTCGAGGTCTTCGGTCGGGAACTCTTCGAGGGCCTGACGGGTCATTTCCGCGTCCATGGCGCATTCGCCGCCGGTGTGGACCTGGATGGAACGGACGCCGGCATTGGCCATGGTCTCGGCATCGACGGTGGCGTCGATGTCGGCTTCCATAACACCGATCTTGTACTTGTCCTTCAGAGCCGCGATGGTCGCGAGGAGGGTCGTGGTCTTGCCCGCTCCGGGAGAGGCCATGACGTTCAGCATGAAGGTCTTCTGGGCGCGGAGTTTCGCGCGGTTCGCGTCGGCGACGCGGTCGTTCTTGTCGAACACACCGACGTTGACGTTGATGACTCGGAATTCTGCCATTGTAGTTCTCCTCCTTTACGCCTGCTGCTCTTTGACGCGGGCACGGACCCAGTCACAGAAGGCGTCCACACCTTCGCCGGTCTTGGCGGAGATCGGGAACACGACTGCGTTCGGGTTCAGTTTGCCGACGTACTCACGGATGTTGTCGAGGCTGAAGTCGAAGACCGGCAGCGCGTCGATCTTGTTGACGAGCACGACATTGCACTTGGTGAACACGAGCGGGTACTTGAGCGGCTTGTCGTCCCCTTCCGGAACGGAGAGGATGACGACGTTCTCCGCGGAGCCCGTGTCGAACTCGGCAGGGCACACCAGGTTGCCGACGTTCTCGAGGAACACGACATCGAGGTCTTCGGTGCCCATCTCACGCATGCCCTGGCGGGACATCTCCGCGTCGAGGTGGCACATGCCGCCGGTGTGGAGCTGGATGGACTTGACGCCGAGGGCCGCGATAGTCTGCGCGTCGACGTCCGAGTCGATGTCCGCTTCCATGACGCCGATGTTCATCTCGTCTTTGAGGCGATTGATGACGGCACTCAGGGTCGTGGTCTTGCCCGACCCGGGAGAGGACATGATATTGATGTAAAGAAGTTTCTCGTCTTTCAGGGTTCCGCGAAGCACTTCTGCGTCTGCATCGTTATCTTCGAGGATGCTCTTTTTGAGTTCGATGACCTTGACGGGATCTCTCATGGAAATAGCACTTCCTTTGGTCAGTATTTGGTTATCGCTGATTTGCCTATTAGATGTTACAACAGTTTCTTCCAAAACGGAAGTACTTTTTCAGAAGTTGAGACACAAATCGCCATTTGTCTCATTTTCCGCTTTTATTTGTACATCCGCAGGTTCTTCAGCGCGGCACGGACCGCCTCATAGTCCTCCGCCTCGTTGAGGGCCTGGACAACGCTGTCGTTGAGGGCCGCCACGGAGATCTGCTGGACGAGATCCATATGGTCATCCCCCACTCCGGCAGCCGCGAACACAAGGGTCGCTTTCTCGCCGTCGAAGTCGATGCCCTCCGGGTACCGGACGAGGCCGACCCCGGTCTTGCGGATGCGTTTTCTGCCCCAGACCGTTCCGTGGGCGATAGCGACGCCGTTACCGAGGTACGTGGAGAAGTCCGCCTCTCTCTTGAGCATGGAGTCGATGTACTCGTCCCCGGCACACTTGAGGTCCACGACGACCTGTCCCGCTTCCCTAATGGCACCTTCCTTGTCGGTGGCGGTCCCGTGAAAGACGATGCTGTCTTCGGTCAGGATATCAACGAGGGCCGGGAACTGTTTTTTCTCCATCAGGAACACCACATGGTCCTCTTTCCGGGGGGCTGCCTCCGGCAGTTCTTCCTCCGCCGGGTACCCGAGGATGAGGTGTCCGATGCCTTCGACCGTCTCGGGGAGCCCCCACTCTTTCAGGAGCATCTTCCCGGTCTGGGTCTCGAATTCTTCTTTGGCCCGGTGGATCCAGCAGCTGCCGAGTCCCACCGCGTGGGCCGCGTTCATCATGTTGCCGAGAGCAAGGCTCCCGTCATAGAGGTAGGTGGGCGATGTAGTGTCTGCCAGCACGACGACCACCACCGGAGCCCCGTAGAACGGGTCGATGCTCGGCTGGCCGAGGATGCGGGCGTTCATGCTCGACAGGAGGTTCCGGGTCTCCGGGTCTCTGATGGCAATAAAATAGCAGGGCTGGCGTCCCAGCCCGCTGGCGGCGAACAGACCGGCGTAGAGCACCTGGTCGAGTTCTGCGTTGGTGATCATTTTCGACTGAAACTTGCGGACACTGCGCCGTTTTGTCATGAGTTCCACAAATTCGTTCATGGTGTTCTCCCTTTCTAAATCATTTTCCATTGTAAAGTATATCATTTGAAAGCCTTTGTCGTCTATCAATTTACAAAGGACAACTTTTTTATTATAATTAGATGTTACAGAACCAAATCACCACAAAACCCGTTTTCAGGAATGGAGAACCTTCCATGAAGAAAGTCAACATCATCGGGGCGAACCTCGGCGGACTCACCGCTGCCATCCTGCTCGGAAGAGCCGGCTGGACCGTCGAACTGTTCGACCGGCTGCGCCGGGACGAAGTTTGCACGGGCTGGTCCGAGAACATCGACCTCTCCGTCTTTGACCGGCTGGAGCTCGATCCGCCCCCGTCCGATTGTTACCGAAAAAAGAAAAACTGGGCATTCCTCTCCCCGGACGGCGGCACCAACGTCGTGGCCTACGGACCCGAAGAGTCCCGCGAGGTCCTCATCGACCGTCGCAGGCTGACGGAGTACCTCATGTCCCTCGCCGAGATCAACGCCACCTTCCACTTCGAAGCGGAAGTCACGGAACTGGTCGTCGACAGCGGTCATGTGTCCGGCATCCGTGTGGACGGCCTGTTCGTCGGCGCGGACCTGACCATCGACTGCACCGGACCGCTGTCTCCGCTGCGCCAGCAGCTGCCGAAGTTCTACGGCATCTCCTCCACCCCGGACCCGGAGGGCATGCTCTATGTCCACCGCGGCTTCTATGAATGGGGCGACGGAGCCCCCATGCCGAAGCAGACCAACAAGATGTATCTTCGGCAGGGCGGCAAGCAGGGCCTTGCCTGGTGTGTCTCCGACGTCAGCGACTACTGCGCCGATGTCCTCGTCGGCAGAGTCGGCGGTGTCACAGAGACCGACATTGCGGACACGGTGAACGACCTGCGGGACAACAACCCCATCATCGGCATCGAAGAGGAAAAGACACCGGTCGAGGCGAGACTCCCCATCCGTCAGTACATGACGAAGATGGTGGTTCCTGGCTACGTCATCCTCGGCGCCACGCCGTACATGACCATCCCGGTCATGACCCCGCCCCTCTCCGACACCATGGACGCCGCCCGCATCCTCTGCGAAGTCCTCGCGGTCAACGACAGTTGCGAGACGGACGACCTTTATGTGTATCAGGTGCGGTTCTGCAGAGAGTACATCGCCAAAGAGGTGGCCGCGGACGTGTTCCGTTCCTGGGTCCTCTCCACCGACGTCGAAGAGCAGAACTTCCTGTTCCAGTCCGAGATCATCGACGGAGACTTCCTCTCCGACCTCATGAGCGGAGTGCTGCCGAGCATTACTTCGAAAGGTCGCGGGTTCTTCGGCATGGGCGTCAAGAAGCCCGCCGTCGTCAACGTGCTGCGCACGGTCCTCGCCGACATGAAGGACGCCTACGACCTCGTCCAGGACATTCCGGACAGCTACAACAAGACCACTTACATGAAGTGGCAGGCCGACGTCGACTCCCTGTACCAGTAAAACAATATATAATAAAAAGAACCGCTGATGAGCGAACTGCTCACCAGCGGGTTTTTTTATGGATTCGATTGGGACTTTACTGTTTGACACACCAGTCGAGACTGACCCAGCCGGTGTTGCCGTCGTAGGTGACGCGGCCCCAGTTGCCGTTGACCTGAGTGATGTTGATGCGGGTGTTGCCCGGAATCTTGCCGATGATCGTCGTGTTGGCGTCGGGCGACGAGCGGATGTTCAGGTTCGAGGAACCGGTGTTGACGACATAAGTGCCGGTGGTGTACGGAGCGGTACCCGGTGCGGGCGTCGTGGTGATGGCGCCGCTCGTGGTGCTGCCGTTCGGAAGCGTCTGGTTGGTGGTATTGGCTGCTCTGGTCGTCGTTCTGGTTGTCGTTGTCGTCGTCGGACGGAAGCGATCCCACCAGTTGGTGTTCGCTCTCGTGGTCAGGCCGTTCGTGTTGCACTCGGCACCGACGTTGAGGTAAATGTATCCGACGAAGTCTCCGCCGTTGTTGCCCTCGAGTTTCTCGCGGGTCGTGGTGTAGATGATGCAGTAGCCGTGGTCGGCATCGGACTGCGGGGTGGCGCCTTCACTGACGGTGATGACGTCGCCGTCGATGCGTTCAACGACCAGCATGTGGTTCGTGTAGATGGCGAAGCATTTGGCTCTCGGAACGTAGCCCTTCGTGAAGCCGTAGTTCGCGTAGTAGGTGTTCCACCAGTTGGCCGGGCCATGGATGGAAATGTTCTTGCCCGTCAGCTCTCTCGCGCGGGACGAAGCGAACCAGGCGCAGCCGCCGCGGCGGTATGCATAGCTCGTGGTCTCGGCCAGAGTGGTGTAGGGGGCACGGTTGATATCGATATAGATGCCGTTGAGACCGTTGTTCATGATGCCCGAGGGTGCCAGCGCAGCGGAATCGGGCGTGCTGAACACCGAGCCTGCTGCAATGCCGACAACCATGAGGAATGCGGCCACAAGGGACAGGATTTTCTTCTTCATCAGGATAACTCCTCGCAAATGTTTGTGTGGTTTGTAATCTTCTCGTGAGATTTCGTAACAATTTGTAAACATTTTACCATATGGTACTCCCCTCTTTCAAGTCTTTCTTTAGTTATCAAAAGTGTTCCTTGTAAAATCAACAATATTAATAATTAGTCGGTTGATTTTACATGGATTATACGTCAAAATTGATACTGGATTAACAATAAAGGAGAAGAACGCGCTATGACCATATTTTCTTTTCTGACGATGATCGGAGGTCTCGCCTTTTTCCTGTTCGGCATGAACATCATGTCCTCGAACCTGGAAAAGGTCGCCGGCGGCAAGCTGGAAGTCATCCTGCAGCGGCTCACATCCAACATCTGGAAGAGCCTCGCGCTGGGTGCCGCCATCACCATCGCCATCCAGTCGTCCTCTGCCCTCACCGTCATGCTCGTCGGTCTCGTCAACTCCGGCATCATGGAGCTTGCCAACACCGTCGGTGTCATCATGGGCGCGGACATCGGCACCACGCTGACCGCGTGGATCCTGTCCCTCAGCGGCATCCAGTCTGACAACATTTTCATGTCTCTGCTGAAACCGGCAAACTTCTCGCCCATCGTCGCGCTCATCGGCGTCGGTCTCATCATGGAGGCCAAACAGCAGAAGAAAAAAGACATCGGTGCCATCCTCTGCGGCTTCGCCGTTCTGATGTTCGGCATGACCCTCATGTCTCAGGCCGTCGAACCGCTCGCCGAAAGTGAACAGTTCACGAGCATGCTGACCGCCTTCGACAACCCCGTTCTGGGTCTGCTCATCGGCACGGTCTTCACCGGCATCATCCAGAGCTCCGCCGCTTCCATCGGTATCCTGCAGGCGCTGTCCCTGACCGGCACCATCACCTACGGAGCCGCCATCCCGCTCATCATCGGTCTCAACATCGGTACCTGTATGACGGCGCTGCTCAGTTCCATCGGCGTCAGCACCGACGCGAAACGGGTCTCGGGCATCCACATCGCCATCAAGGTCATCGGAGCGTTCATCGCCTTCATCCCCTTTGTCCTCATCCGTCAGTTCGTAGACATCCCCATTTTCAGCCAGACCATCAACCCGGTGGCCATCGCCGCCATCCATTCGGTCTACAACATCGCGATGGTCCTCATCCTGCTCCCCTTCAACCAGCTCATCGTGAAACTGGTCAAGAAGATCGTCCGCGGGAAGAAGGGCGAAGAGGCCGACGAGAAGTTCCGCGGTCTCATCATCGACGAGCGTCTGTTCAGTTCCCCGAACATCGTCGTCAGCCAGTGCAAGGACAGCACTATCGAGATGGCGCACCTCGCCTACGAGTCCTTCTCCACTTCCCTCTCCGCCTTCGAGGAGTATGACGAGGAGAAGATGGACCGCATCAACAAATGCGAGAAGAAACTCGACGTCCTCGAGGACAGCCTCAACTCCATCCTCATCCGCCTGTCTGCCCGTGACCTGACCGACCAGCTCAGCAACGAGGTCAACGAGATCCTCTACTGCATCCGCGAATTCGAGCGGATCGGCGACTACGGCGTCAACATGGTCAACAACGCGAAGTCCATGGTCGAGCACAAAGTCGTCTTCTCCGACAACGCCAACAAAGAAATCGCCGTTCTGAACTCCGCCGTCCGGCAGATCCTGCAGATGACCGTCGACGCCTTCGAACATGACGATGAAGCGCTGGCCGCCAAGGTCGAGCCCCTCGAACAGGTCATCGACAACCTGACCGAGACCATCAAGGCCCGTCACATCGACCGTCTTCGTTACGGCGACTGCCGCGGCGACACCGGTATCGTCCTCGACGACTATGTCACGTTCTGTTCCCGTGTGTCGGACCACTGCTCCAACACGGCCGTCACCATCATCCAGACCCGCATTGCGAGCCGCGATGCACACCAGTACCTCAACAAGCTCAAGAAGGGCAACGACCCGGAGTACCAGAAGAACTACGCGGACTTCGAGGAAACGTTCCAGCTTCCCGACTACGTCTGGAAAAAGAACAAAAAGAAAGCGGCTGCCGCAGCCGCCGCCAAGGCAGAAGCCGAAGCAAAGAAAAACGCAAAAGCCGAAGCGGCTCCCGCGAACGCATAACACTTCTCCAAACAGGAAAACAGCCTGCATCGTTCGATGCAGGCTGTTTTTTATTTTCCGTATCAGATGCTCAGCCGATAGTCCCGGTCGTGGTGTACACGGTCGTGGCGGTCGTATAAGCCGTGGTGGCGGTCGCGGAGTAAGTGGCTGCAGCGGTGGTGCTGGCGGTCGTGGCCGCGGTCGTCGTGGTCGTGGAGGCGGTGGCTGCCGCTTCGGAGCCGGCCTTGTAGTAGATCCACGCGTTCTTCGTCTGGTTCGACAGCGTCGTGTAGTCCCAGAGTTTGCTCGAGTTCGTGTAGCTGAACGGGTCGTTGACCTGGAACTTGCCGTTCTTGTAACCATAGACCACGATGAAGTGGCCGCTGTGGACCGTGAAGTCGCCCTTGCCGACCGAGAGGATGATCATGCCGCCCTTTTCGAGCGCGTCCTTCATCTGGTCATCGGTGTACTTGTACTGGGAAGTGACGGCGAGACCGTAGTGCTGCGCGCCTTCCGTCAGGAGCGTCCAGGCGGTACCGACGTTGTTCACGTAGTAGCCGTTCTGCATAGCGTACTGCGCCACGTTGAACGGATCGATCTGTTCGTTCCTCGTGAGGCTGTATCCGACCATCGCCAAAGCAGTCGGGCCGCAGGCAGAGATGGCCATGCAGCTCTCACCGTAGGGCGAGTAACCCCAGCGCTTGTCCCACTGGACGAACAGCGGATGGGCCGCCTTCTTCTCGGCAGCGGTCAGGCCGCCGTGGCCAACGGGCTGGACTTTCAGGTAGTCGGCGACGAAGTCGAGGATCTCGGGGTTCATCTCGAGGTCATCGATGAGGTACTCGGGGTAGTCCTCTTTGTGCGCCATGATGTTCTTGTACTTTTCGCTGTTCCGGAGCATGTCCTTTTCCTCGTCGGTCAGGACACGGGCGGTCCCGACATTGGCAGTCGTGGACTCCGCCGTGGCCACCGAGGAAGTTTTGAGTCCGGTCCCCTTCTCTGCCTGATGGTGCTGCACGAGTTTGACGAGCCCGAAGATGGCAGCCGCCAGAACGAGGAGTGCCAGAAGGATGATGAGCACTTCCTTCACCCGGGAGGGACCGCGGTTCGGCCGCCGGGACATGGAAGAGCCTCTGCCGGCATAGTCTTTGCTGTAGCTGCTGGCATAGTACCCGGTCCGGGTGTTCGTGGTTTTCTTTCGACTCATAGGGGACCTTCTTTCTGTTACCGGAATGTTTAACTACTATAACGCGAAGACCGCGAAATTGCAACCGGAAACGACCCGCAGAGGTTCCTGCGGGTCGCTGGTTTATCAAGTTGAATTGTGTGTTTGTGAGAAGCGTTCGTTACACTTTGGTGATCCAGGTCAGCTGGACCCAGCCGGTGAGGCCGTTGTAGACGATCTTACCCATGCCGTTGGAGATGTCGGAGACATAGACGCGGGTGTTGTCCGGGACCTTGCCGAGGATGCTGGCAGAAGCGCGGTCAGAAGAACGCATGTTGAGGTTGCTGCCGTTCGCATCGACCTTGTAATAGCCGGTACCGCTCTTGGCAGTGCCCGTGGCACCAGCCTTGGAGCCGCCGCCGACACCGAGGTAAACATAACCGCGGATGCCGCCGTAAAGGCCTGCAAGGGACGAAACGGGAAGCGTACGGATGACGCAGTAGCCGTGTGCGGGGTCAGAGATGGGAGTGGCGCCTTCACTGATGGTGGCGGTGTCACCGTTGATCTCCTCGACAACGAACACGTGGTTCGGATAGATGGCGAGGGACTTCGCACGGGGCTGGCTGCCTCTCGTGAAGCCGTACAGCGCGTACTTGGAGTTCAGCCAGTTGGCCGGACCGTGGATGATGATGTTCTTGCCGGTGAGTTCTCTCGCACGGGAAGAAGCGAACCAGGCACAACCGCCTCTGCGGTATGCGACGCTGGTGGTCGTGGCAAGAGAGGTGTACGGAGCTGCGTTGATGTTGATATAGATGCCGTTGAGGCCGTTGTTCATGATTCCTGCAGAGCAGCTCGCCTGTGCCTTGTTACCCGTCATGTTGACGACGCCGATGGTAAGGCCGACCAGAAGAACGAAAGTAATGATGATAGAGATGAGCTTGCTCTTTTTGATTTGATGTCCATTTTTCCTCCTCGGAAATTACAAAAGAGTTACAACGCGTTACATTTTAATGATTCTCGCCCCAAAAATCAACCCTAATTTGTAATTTTTGGGACCCTTTTACGGAAAACACATGGTGTTTCACGGGCATTTGGGGCAATGTGCACAAGGAAACGGACATATTTTTGGAACATTTTACCATAGTAAAGCGAAACGGCCACCGGAAAACCGGTGACCGTTTTGTAACTTTTTGGCTCTTTATAATATAAAAAATAATTATAAAGATATCTACTAAAACAATTATATAGACGCAGGACTCAGTCGAGCTTCGTGTCCCCTTCCTTGACCCATCCGATCTTTTTCAGACCGAAGTTGATGAGCGGACAGAGGACGGCAGGAAGGACGAAACAGATGAGTACGAGACCGGTCCAGTCCATCGCGGTGATGGCCGCTTTGGTGCCGGCGGCAATGTCGCTCACCCAGCCGGTGTAGACGCCGATCTGACCGACCAGTCCGCAGGTGCCCATGCCGGAAGAGACGGGAGTACCGTTCATCTGCATCTTGAAGACACAGGTGGCAAGGGGGCCTGTGATGGCGGAGGTGACGATGGGAGCGATCCAGATGCGAGGATTCTTCACGATGTTGCCCATCTGGAGCATGGAGGTACCGATGCCCTGCGACACCAGTCCGCCCCACTTGTTCTCCGGGAACGACATGAACGCGAACCCGACCATCTGGGCACAGCAGCCCGCGACGGCAGCGCCGCCGGCGAGACCGGTGAGGCCCAGGGCCGCGCAGATGGCAGCGGAGGAGATGGGCAGGGTCAGAGCCATACCGACGAGGACAGAGACGAGGATGCCCATGAGGAAGGGCTGCAGGTTGGTCGCCCACATGATGAGGTCGCCGACCCACATGGCCGCTTTGCCGAGGGCAGGCGCCCACCAGGCGGCAAGTCCGACGCCGACGCCGATGGTGACCAGGGGCGTGACGAGGATGTCGACCTTCGTCTCCTTGGAGACCAGTTTACCGAACTCGGACGCCAGGATGGCGATGACGAGGACGGCCAGCGGTCCGCCCGCTCCCCCGAGCGCGTTGGCCGCAAAGCCGACGACGATGAGAGAGAACAGGACGAGGGGCGGAGACTTCAGAGCGTAGCCGATGGCGGCCGCCATGGCGGGGCCGGCCATCGCCGTGCACAGAGAAGCCACACTGTATTCCGCGGCGCCGACGGTGGCGATGGTCTTCACGAGGAAGTCCAGCGCGTGGAACTGCGTTCCCAGCGTCGACAGGATGGTACCTACAAGAAGGGTGCAGAAGAGTCCCTGTGCCATGGCACCGAGCGCGTCGATGCCATAGCGTCTCAGAGAGATCTCAATGTCCTTCTTCTTTAGAAACTCTTTGACTGATTCTTTTGTCATAAGTCAGCCCTCGTCAGCCGATGGGTTCAAAGTCCGCGACACCGTGTTTACACAGCGGGCAGATGAAGTCATCGGGCAGTTCATCGCCTTCATAGATGTAGCCGCAGACAGTGCAGACCCAGCCCTTCTTGCCTTCGGTGTCGGGAGCCGGTTTGATGTGCTTCTGATAGTAAGTGTAAGTGGCGGTCTCCGCGGTGCCGAGGACACGGGCTTCCTCGACGGTGCAGATGAACATGCCGTGGGTGTCGAGGTCGACATACTGCTGGACCTTCAGGGACATGACGGCGTTGATGTACATCGGGAGGAAGACGAGACCGTTGTCGGTGCGGGGCATTTCGCCCATGCCGGCAAACTTGTCTGCATCGCGTCCGGACTGGAAGCCGTACTGCTTGAAGATGCTGAACGGAGTCTCGGTGGTGAGGCAGTTGACGTTCATGATGCCCGTCTGCTTCGCGATGTCATGGGAGTAGTTGCGCTTGTTGATGCAGACCGCGATGCGGTTCGGGTCGTCGGTGACCTGAGTGACGGTGTTAACGATGAGACCGTTGTCCTTCTTGCCGTCGTTAGTGGTGACGACATAGAGGCCGTAGCCGATTTTGAAGAGAGCCGTGAAGTCGTTCTTGTGAGCGGTCTCTTCGTGGCGCTCCTGATAATCCATGGTCAGTTCTTCGACGAGGCCGTCCATCTGCGCTTCGTTCTCCTCGTTCATGGAGGAGAGGATCTTGACGGTGTTGTTGCACCAGGTGATGTCCTTCTGGCCTTCGAGCATCTTCTTCATGGTCTTCGCGGCGAGCGGAGCCCAGGAGCCGTTCTCGATGAGACCGATGGTCTTCTTCTGGAAGTTGCGCTCGGTCAGGTGGTCGATGAACGTTCTCATGAACGGGAAGATGTCCGCGTTGTAGGTGGTGGTGGCGAGGACGATCTTGCCACGACGACTTTCGGGCAGCCCTTCTCTTCGAGCTTCTTCGCGAGTTTCTCGACCGCTTTCTTGGTGTGGCCGTAAACGGAAGTATAGAAGATGGCGACGCCTTCGGTCTCCACTTCATAGGAGGACCAGATGTCGTAGAGGTTGATGTAGTAGCTGAGGTCGCCTTTCAGGACGGGGCCGTGCAGCGAGCAGATGGTCTCGATCTCGAGACCGGCGGCCTTCTTGAGAACGTTCTGGACCTGCTGGCCGTACTTGCCGACGATACCGATGTAGTACCGTCTGGCTTCACATGCCCAGTCTTCCTCAACGTCGTTGGCACCGAACTTGCCGAAGCCGTCCGCCGCGAACAGGACTTTGTCATAGGCGTCGTAAGTCATCATGACTTCCGGCCAGTGGACCATCGGAGCCGCGACGAACGCGAGTTCATGCTTGCCGAGGTTCAGGGTGTCGCCCTCTTTGATCTCGAGTTTCTTCTCTTCGGGGATCTCCTTCTCTTCATGGAAGTTGTGGAGCATGGTGAATGCTTTGGCAGAGGCCACGATCGTGACATCCGGATAGGTGTTCAGGAACGCCATGATGGAACCGGAGTGGTCGCATTCCATGTGCTGGACGACGAGGTAGTCCGGTTTGCGGTTGCCGAGGACCTTGGCGACATTTCCGAGCCACTCCTGTGTAAAATGCTTGTCGACAGTGTCCATGACGACGATCTTCTCGTCGACGATGACATAAGAGTTGTATGCCATGCCGTTCGGGACGACATACTGACCTTCGAAGAGGTCGATTTCATGGTCGTTTACGCCAACATATTTGATGTCGGCAGAGACGGTCATAGTACGATCTTCCATAATGCTTGTTACCTTTCTTTGCTTGAAAATTCAGACAGGGTTTCTGATTGCCTCATTAGTTTAACATATTGGGGGTCACCCGCCAATGACTTTGTTGACGATGTCGAGGAGCTTTGCGTTCTCCGGCAGGACGGCGGCACTGTAGTGCTGGCCGGCGAACCGGTCGGGCAGGATCTTCGTGGACGCGTCATCGTACCCGTTCAGGATGCTGACGTCGACCGCGATGACATCGATCTCGCCCTTCTTCAGCGCATTGTAGAGCGCATTATAAGAACTGTAGGAGGCGAAACGCGGGGACACCTTCAGCTGGTTGGCCGTGTTGATGTACTCGATCATGTCGTGCCGGGTCGTCGAATTCTTTGCGACACCGACGAGTTTGCCGTCGAGGTCCGCGAGAGACTTGATGTTCTTCGTGCCCAGCGAGTTGAGGTCTTCCGGGGTGTACCGGACCATGAGGCCGATGTAACTCGTGTAATACGTGTCGGACAGGGCGAACTTCTTCGCGCGCTCCGAGGTCTTCGTATACGTCGCGAGCATGAGGTCGATGTCGCCGTTTGCGAGTTTCTCTTCGCGATTTGCGACGGTCACACCGACGAGTTTGACTTTATCGCCGAGGTCCGAGCGGTTCACGCCGAAGAGGTCGCAGCCGATGTTATAGGCCAGTTCGACTTCGAGACCGGACCACTCCCCCGTCTCCTTATCATAGTAGGAGAGTTCGGGGACATCGGTCTTGACGCCGACCACGAGTTTACCCTTTTCACGGAGTTCATCGAGGTAAGATTCATTGACTTTGACGGGCGTCGTGGTGGTCTCGTCGGTCGGCTCTTTCGGGGAGCAGCCTGAGAGGATGGTGAGGCACATCGCCACAAGAAGGGCGAGGGCGAAAATGCGTTTACAGGGTGAGTTCCGGAACATCTTCTTTCACCTCCGAGGAGTTGAACACAGCCTTGTCGAGGGACTTGTTCTGGTGAGCGACGATGGTGGTGACCACGGCATCGCCGGTGATGTTGACGGCGGTCCGCATCATGTCGAGGATCCGGTCGACGCCCATGATGAGGGCGATGGCTTCGACGGGGATGCCGACGGACGCGAAGACCATGGACAGGGTGACGAGACCGACGGACGGGATACCGGCGGTACCGATGGACGCCAGCGTTGCGGTGGCGATGACGGTCAGGTATCCGGAGATGCCGAGGTCGATGCCGTAAGCCTGGGCCGCGAAGACGACCGCGACGCCCTGCATGATGGAGGTGCCGTCCATGTTGACGGTGGCACCGAGCGGGATCGTGAAGGAGGAGACTCTCCGGTCGACACCGATCTTATCCTCAAGGGTCTCGATGTTGAGCGGGATGGTCGCGTTGGACGTGGAGGTCGAGAACGCGAACGCGATGACCGGGAAGAACTTCTTCAGGAAGCGCAGCGGGTTGAGTCTGGTGAAGATGAACAGGAGCAGCATGTAGACGATGCACAGCTGGACGGCCAGACCCGTGGTGACGGAACCCATGTACTTGAGCAGCGGCACGAACGCGTCGAAGCCCAGGTTCGAGAACGTGCGGGCGATCATGCAGAAGACACCGATGGGAGCGAACTTCATGACGAGGTTCGTCATCTCCATCATGAGATCGTTGGCCTGGGTCAGGAAGTTCGCGATGACCGAGCCGCGCTCTTTCATCTTCGCGAGCAGGATGCCCACGAGCAGCGCGAACAGGATGACCTGGAGCATGGTGCCCTGTGCCAGAGAGGCGAAGGGGTTCTCGGGGATGATGTTGAGGATGGTGTCGACGGCCGAGGTGCTCTCTGCGACCGTGACTTCGCTGCCGGCGATGGACGACATGTCGAGGCCGATGCCGGGACGGATGACGAGCGCCGTCATAATAGCGACCGTAACAGCCAGTGCGGTGGTGCAGAGGTAGAACACGATGGTCTTTCCGCCGACTTTTCCGAGGGTCTTGGTGTCTCCGATGGAGGAGGAACCGGTGACCAGGGAGCAGAAGACGAGGGGTACGACCAGCATCTTCATGAGCCGGATGAAGCCCTGACCGATGACATAGAAGATGCCTTCGACGAAGATGGTGTCCCGGACGTAGCTCGTCGGGATGAACAGGTTGAAGATGATACCGACGATGAGACCGCCGATGAGGCCGATGAAGATCTGAGAAGTCAGGCCCAGTTTTTTACGGGGTTTCTTCTCCTTCGGCGCAGTCATGACTTTTTCTTCTGCCATTTACTTCGCCTCCTTGTGTCTCTGGACGTAGGCATCAAAATCGTCGGTCCAGTGGGGCATCTCGTAGATGCCGGTCATTTTCATCATGAGGTTTTCGAGCAGAGTCGACATGGACTTCTCGCCGGCAAACACGCCTTCCGCGAGCCGCTCGTCATACCCGAAGGACTTGAGGATGTACTGCGCGAAGGAACGGCGGGAACAGGAGCCTTCACAGGAGGCGTGGTAGATGCCGTACTCCGTGCGGTCGATCATCTGTTCGACGAACTTTGCGAGGGTCAGCGCGCTGGTGGGCGTCGAGATGACGTCCATCGGCACTTCGAAGGACTCACCCTTCTTCGCGTGGTCGAGGACCTTCGTCATGAAGTCGTCTCTCCCGGTGCCGTAGACCCAGGAGCTGCGGATGATGAGGTGTTTGGGGTTCAGCTCCCGAACAAAGCCTTCGCCCGCCAGTTTGGACTTGCCGTAGACGGTCTTAGGGGTCGGGAACTCAAACTCGGTGAGCCGGATGCCGCTCTTCCCTTCGAAGACATCGTCCGTGGACATCTGGATGATCTTCGCGTTGATCCGCTGGGTGGCCATCGCGAGGTTGCGGGCGCCCAGGGTGTTGATCTTGAATGCTTCGACCATGTTCTTTTCGCATTCGTCGGGGTCAGACATGCTGGCACAGTTGATGACGACGGTCGGATGGTAGACGTCCATCGCCGCGTCGACTGCGTCCATGTCGGTGATGTCGACTTCTGCCTTGTCGGTCCCGATGACTTTGTTGTCGATGTCCTGGCTGAGCAGCTGTACGAGCGCACTGCCGAGACGACCTTCCGCACCGGTGACCCAGATGGTATTTTTGGTCATAAATATCACTCCTGTCTGGCTTGAAACGTCCCAGAAATACGGGCATAATATCAGTTGCATTTTAACATATAAAAGGAGCCCGCCACAATCGGCAGACTCCATAAGGTTTTTCCTCTTTTTTTGACACGTGGGCGATGCACTTCTGCTACTCGCAGTCACCAGCCGGCAAGCTCACCCTTCTGCATCGCACTGATGATCTTGTTCGGCAGGCCGGGGTACATCGCCTCGAGGTCCCGGACCAGATCGTCCACGTTGGCACGCTCGGTTTTGTGGTCGATGGGACAGACGTTCTTGACGATGGGGAGATTTTGGCGATTCACCGCCTTCAGGATCTCCTGCTCCGGGGCGAATACCAGCGGCCGGATCATGGTGAGGTCCTTGCGGGACAGGTACGTGACCGGCTTGAAACAGTCGATGGTCCCGAGGTCTAAAAGGTTCATGAAGAACGTGTTGACCGCGTCGTCCCGGTGGTGGCCGAGGGCAAGCTTGTTACATCCCAGTTCCTTCGCGAGCGTGTGGAGACGGCCCCGTCGCAGGTTCGCGCACAGACTGCAGGGATTCTTCTCGTCCCGGGTCTCGAAGACCACGTGCCCGATGTTCGTGCGGTCGACGATGTACTCGACATCGAGTTCTTTGCACATGTCAACGATGGGCGTGTAGTCCATCTCCGCGCCGTCGAAGCCCGGGTCCAGCGTGATGCCGACGACCTCGAACTGCTTCGGATAGTACCGGCGCATCTGGGCAAGACAGTAGAGGAGCGCCACAGAATCTTTGCCGCCGGACACGCCGACCGCGATCTTGTCGCCGTCCTGCACCATCTCGTACCGGTCCATGGCACTGCGCATGTACCCCTGGATCTTCTGCATGCTCTCCCCGCCTTCTTGCGCTAAAGCGCATTTTTCTCAATCGGATTTCTATTATAGTCAAAGAATTCTGATAACTCAAGAAACCACTCTCAAAACTCAACTTTCGCTTGCAATTGCAACGCGTTTACGGTAAAGTATTACGTGTTCTTGGTTGTTTAGCTCAGCTGGTTAGAGCGCTCGCCTCACATGCGAGAGGTCAACGGTTCGAGTCCGTTAACGACCACCAAAACAAAGCGCCAAAGGCATCTCGCCTCTGGCGTTTTTCTTTTGCCCTCACCACAGTCGGGACCTCAACAACTCCGAATTTGTCGAGGTGTTGCATTGGCGATTTACTCTGTAATTGCAGTAGCACTGCCAAAGCTTCCTCGGTAACATCCGCCAGGCAGCGGGGCGGACGGGACGCCCCTGTTAGCTGCCGTGCGTATTGTCGCCCTCCACTCCGCTCCGGGCTTTGGTGCCACAGTCCTTCGGCGCTGTCAAGGGCGCTCCCGAGCGCCACATTCCGTGTGGCAAAGCCCCATGACAGCACCTCCGCCCTGCGGCACGGGGCAAACAACAGGCCAAAGGGGCACTGCGGCCCTTCGGCCTGCCAGGAGAATGGTTCAGCTGAGGCGAGGAGGCGCCGCAGGTTCTGGACCAAGGGGCATAGGCCCCGACTCCATGAACCTCCACAGAATTTGAGAGCAGCGCCTTTAAGGATTACCGCCATATTTCGCTGAGGTGGAATAATGGCGGTTTTTTTGACAGAAGAAGAGAGCACCGCCTTTAAGAATTACCGCCATATTTCCCTGAGCTGGAATAGTGGCGGTCTTTCTACCAAAAGCAGAGAACATCGCCTTTAAAAGATACCGCCATATTTCCCTGAGATGGGATAATGGCGGTCTTGCTGACAGAAACGAAGAAAAACCTTTTTAAAAAGACCGCCTATTATTACTGGGATGGAATGATGGCGGTCTTTTGACTTGCATTGGAAGATTTCAGTTTGCCATAGTGAAAGAGAGACTTCTCGGGATGAGAAGTCTCTCTTGATTATTGTAGTTACCACTCTTCCCCTTCCAGGTGGACGGTGGTGTAGTCGTGGTGGACAGCGTCGAGGTAGGGGCCGAAGACGTCGGCCACTTTCATGCGCATGGAGGTCGTGTTGACGCAGGGATGGCAGCCGAAGTATTCGGCGTCCAGAACGTCTTCGTCCACGATGAGGCAGACGTGGTTCTCTGTGTCGTTCATGAGGCCCATGACGCTGACCGCGCCCGGTTCGATGTCGAGGTACTCCTCCATGAACTCGGCGTCCGCGAAGGACAGGCGGGCGACGCCCAGCTGGCCGGAGATCTCCTTCGTCTTGAACTTTTTGTCGTTCTTGATCATCAACAGGTAGAACTGCGTCTTCTGGCGGTTGCACAGGAACAGGTTCTTGCAGATGACTGCCGGCGCCAGGAACTTGTCGATTTCCGCACAGACTTCCATCGTCGTCGCGGGCTCGGTGTCGACACACTCGTACTCGATGCCGAGGCCGTCTAAAAAGTCATAAACTCTGAGTTCTTTGTCAAGGCGTCCCGCTTCATCCGCGGGACGCCCTTTATATAACACGTTTTGCATACAGTCGACTCTCCCCTGCCGCTTACAGTTCTTCCGGTTCGAAGGCCGGCATGAGGCGAAGCTTGTGCAGGTTGATGCGGTGGAGACGGTCGATCTTCGCCTTCGTCTCCTCGTCGTCGATCTCGCCGGTGCGGATGTAGCGGTCGAGGACAGCATAGGCGAAGCCCAGTTTCTCTTCATCGCCGACACCGGACAGGCCGTCAGACGGAGTCTTCTTCACAAGTTTCTCAGGCAGGCCGAGGACTTCGCCGATCTGCAGGACTTCTTCCACGCAGAGGCTGGCCAGCGGGCTGAAGTCACCGGCGGCATCGCCGTACTTGGTCGAGTAGCCGACGAAGTCTTCGGACATGTTGCAGGTGTTCGCGACGCGGGCGCCGTTCGGCAGCATCTGGCCAACGGCGTACAATGTCGCCATGCGAAGACGCGGTGGCAGGTTGATGCGGGTGTCATTGGACAGTTCGTTCCGGCCGGTGATCTCCGCCAGTTTTTCGCTGCCCTCGAGCATGTGCTTCATGCCCTGAAAGGCTTCTTCAATGTTCAGTTCCACGAAGGGGATGCCGATGGCAGCCACCAGTTCTCTCGAGTCGTCGATGTCCGGCTGGACGCCGTTCGGCATGAGTACGCCGACTACGCGGTCCGCACCGAGAGCTTCGGCACACAATGCCGCCGTCACACTCGAGTCCTTGCCGCCGGAGACGCCGACGACGGCCGAGCAGTTCGGGCCGTTTTCAGCGAAATAATCGCGGATCCACTGGACGATCTCATTCTTGGTTTTTTCGGGATTTTTCAGCATGGTGCGTTCCCCTTTCAAAAGTCTGCAGCAATTATAACACAAAAAGGCGCCTTCGGAGCATCCGAAAGCGCCTTTGCTTTTCAGGTCAGTAGTTCCGATTCAGTTTTCTGTTCTGTACGCTCAGTTAGTCTTGACCGGAAGCCAGTGGAACGCACCGAACAGGTCGGTCAGACGGTAGCTGTAGACACAGCCCGTGTTGCTGACCTTGCGGGAGTAGACCGAGAGGCCTTCGCTGCCGACGGTGAAAGCATTACCGAGGGAGTACTCTTCTTTCACATCGCCGCTCTCATCGTAATGGTCGCAGAGAAGCTGGATGCGGTCGCCCGCTTCGATAGCGAGGAGGCCCTTGGCTTCGACGTCCACATCGTAGACGCGTTCCGCGCCGAGGGCGGAGTCCCTGCCGGTCTCTTCATTGAACTCGACGATGATGTTGACACGCTCGCCATTGAGCTGCGCCGGGATGTACTTCGTCGTGATATACTTGCCGTCGCCGTCCTCATCGAGGTCGGAGATCGGGTAGATGGCCGCGAAGTTGCCGTCGAGGGTGATCCAGTTGCCGGTCCACTCGTCGATGAGGTCGCCGTCTTCGTTGTACTTGCCGGTGTTGTCGAGACCGAGGTCGAGCCAGCCGCCGTTGTTCGTGTCGGGCACGAAGACGTTGACTTCTGCCGCTTTGATCTCCGCCCACTGCTCATCGGTCAGCGCAAGGACATCCTTGCCGTCCTTCTGAACGGTCTTGAAGTCCGCGGCCGGAGTCAGGGCACGGTTCGACAGCGCCGACGCTGCCACACGGATCATGGAGTCGGTCATCCAGGAAGCGGAGTTGCCGCCGAGGATGGACTGGAAGTCGGTGGCGCCGTACTGGGAGCCGCCGGTCGTGTAATAACCGGAGTTGCCGGTCATATTCTGACCGAGCATGTTATAGAAGTCGTTGACGGTGTAGGAACCGGTCGAGCCGCTGTACGAGCCCACATACGGGCTGCTGGAGCCGCTGTAGTTGTAGTACTGGCCGCCGGTCAGCAGGTCGAACAGGGACGAGCCGCTGGAGTTGGAGGCGATCTGCCCCGAAGACTCGAGGGTCGCGTACTGTTTGACCGAACCGGTGAAGGCTTCGTCCATTCCGATCTCATCGTAAATGGAGGTCATGGCGTTCATGTACCGGAGGTTGCTGTTCGGGAAGTACATGGACAGACCGTAGGAGTCGGAGATGCCGTTCGCGCGGTTGTACTTGACCGCGTTCTGGACGACGTTCGCAAGAGCGGTCGCCTTATCGCTGCCGAGCTTCTTGCAGAAGTCGACCACGTCGACCTGGTCAAGACGGCTGGATGCCGCGAATTCCTTCGACGAGCTGCGGGCCGTCGCCACGTCCTGGAAGTGGTCCGAGGTCAGGGTCGCCTGCAGGTCATTGCCGAAGTTCGTAAGGGCTTCCGGAAGCGTGCCGTGGAGTTCGGCAAGGTCGATGAGAGACAGCGTCGTCTGGGCACCGTAACTGCCGATGCCGTAGTAGCCGCTCATCGCGCTGGCAGACTTCGAGGTGAAGTCATCGAGAAGCCGCTTGCCGAGCTGGAGAGTCGAAGTCGACGTGTTCGCACTTAGGTCGGACAGCCAGTTGGTGTAGTACCAGCCGGTGCCGGGTTCAGACTCTTCCGAAGCGATGAGATAGTCGGCATAGGGCTCGAGTGCCATCGCGTTTTCGAGCGTTGCCATCAGGCAGGCGTCGAAACCGACGAAGTCGAACTTCACGCCGCCGGCCTTCAGAGCCTTGGCCACTTCGGCCGTGTCCATCGTGCCGTTCGGGTAAAGTTCATCGCGACCATAACCGGTAACACTGCCGCCACCGTGGTCCCAGAGGATGAGCATGTAACGGTCCGCGGGAGCCGCCTTCGCCGCGTACTGGATGAAGGAGCTCAGGACTTCCGGTTTGGTCATGTCCGCGCTGCGAAGCGTATCCATGCGGGAAAGGCCGCGGGAAGTCGCCTGCCAGCGTTCGATGTTCCGGCTGCTCATGACATTGTTCGCCCAGCGCTTCGTACCGCCGGTCTGAACGATGATGTTGAGGTTCTCGTTGGTGAGGTCCGCATGGAGGATCTCATTGAGGTCCGACGTCGCCATACCGGACTGGGACTCGAGGTCCGAGCCGATGAGGTACAGCATGAGGGTGACCTTGTCCTGGCCGTTGCCCTTCAGTGTCGTGAACTTCGAACGAGCCGCGCCGTCGACCAAGGTGTCGACCGCGTTCTCATCGGTATTCGAATAAGAGGAATTGTTGCTGTAGGTGGAGTAGGAACCCGGAGTGACGACGGTCGAATCGCCACCAAAGCCAAGGCAGCTTCCGAGGACACCCATGATAATGACAAAGATGGTGCCGAGGATGCCAAGGCCGCCGGCTCTCGTCATGCCGGGACGGCCACCGCCGCCACCGCCAAACCCACCGGACGGTCCGCCCGAGAAAACGCTTCCCGGTCCCCCGCCAACGTTTTCCACACGACTGTGAGGTCTTCCAGCTGGCATAAAAACGCCTCCTTCAAATGATCAGACCGGCTTCCCGGCCCATTTTACTTACACTTTAATAAGATAATACCATAAATCGCGAACCAATACGCAAAAAATGTGCAAAAAGAAAAACCCCCGAACCAAACGGTTCGAGGGTTTGAGAGTCGAAAGATTGCCGTACGGGCAGTTATCTCTTGGGTAACGTTTGGAGAACCATTTGGCACGTATCTACGTGGCTTTTCAATGCAGTGTTGGCAACGTGTTACCAACCATATTTTTGTGCATCTTGCTTTACTCGACAGTTTTCAGATAGTCCTCCATGGCCTTCTTGATGATGGCAGCTTGAGAGTCACCGGTCTCCTTGCACTTTTCCTTGAAGGCATCAACGATCTCCTTCGAGATGCGGAATGAAATGTGGGTATAGTGCTCCGCCTGCCACTTTTTCACGATTTCCGGATCGACACCTCCAAGTTATGCGTCAATCTGCAGATACTCCATCAATGCATTTTGAAAGATTTTAGAGCAATTGACATCGCTCTCATCCGCTGCATCAGCGAGCCATGCAGGAAGGGATAGGGTCTTTTTCACAAAACGATTCTTGATTCGATCGCGGATTGCGGGCATAAAGACCTCAATGAGGACCGGAACCTCCCCTTCATTCACGACGATGTCTTTCAATGCGGTGGGCTCCGGGATCAGGTCGTTATCCTGTTCCATACCAAAGAGGTGGACACCGAGGGCTTCTTTGGCGTTTGCGAGGGCCATTTCTGTATTGTCTTTATCGGCACAAGGAAGGCAACCAGGAAGATCGGGAAACTCGATAGAAATACCGTCCTCATCATAACTAAATACGGCGATATAAGAATAGCGGTTTTTCACAATAATTCCTCCTTTATTTCAGGTCTCGGGATTACTCTAAAGTAATCCCGGCCTGCTTACAAATACTTTTTACGGTTTTTATTGGAATGTCTTTCCGTGGGTGTGTTACCGTAACCTTTCCGGGTTTGGTTGGATGTTTGAATTGGTGGTGGTCTCCGTTGCAAGCAACCTCGTACCATCCATCGGATTTCAGAATCGCGATAATTTCGCGAGATGAGTAGCTTTTCATCGGTGTCCCCCTTTCTTTCTGACTTCATTATAATACATAATTTATTACGTGTCAATAGTATTTGATAAATAATTTTTTATGTATCAAAAAAGAACCCCGGAGCTTGATGTGCTCCGGGGTTTAAACGTCTCCACAGTGATCCGCCTCTGTGAGAGGCGTGGGGAGCTCTTATTTACCGTTTTTCAACGCCTCGATGGCGTTCTTCAGCTTGTCGAGAATCGGCAAGCCAAGGGCTCCTGCGTTCTCTAGAATGCTGAGCCCTTCCTCAGCAATGTAATAAATGCAAGCAGCGTCCTTCCAGATTGTCACTTTCATCGCGATGTCCAACCATGCGGCAATCAGAAGGATAAAGAAGATTTCCACCTTCTTGGCAGCACCTTCGGGCATGGTCTTGCTGGACAAGCCTCCGTCTTCCGTGTTCGGGGACTATCCGGCAAACCCACAGAGAAGGCCGGTGGCAACGTCGACAGCAACGAATATCAGAAGGGCAGTCATGGCATCGGTCCATCCGCCGTAGGCCTGTGCAATCCAGGCACCGATGGCGGCAAAAACTGCACAAGCAGCATCTTTGTAACTCAGCGTCAGGCGAAACCTTGGCGTCTTTTTCGATTCATTACAAAGGCCGATTACTCACACCGTTTCATTTCAAGATGACACCGAAAGCAAGACCAGTGGCACCTTCGAAGAACAAAAAGAAAAAGGCAGACCTCGTAACCACTAAGAACTATAGGATACGAGCTGCCATAAAAACAGGAGCTAAAGGAGAACTTGGGCACTACACACGAACAAGAACACGTGGTGGTCCTTATTCGAAAAGCACCGGTGCGCTCTTTATGCTGAACGGAGGACAGGTCCCAGCCTACCGTGACAGCGGAAACCGGAAGGACATCAAAGTGTGGAAGACCCTCTCTGTTCCGCAGATGGTAGGTAATGAAGAAGTGCAGGAGGCGTACATGAATAGGCTGGAAGGCGAAACTCAAAAGCTGATGGATAAGTACTATGACATGTGTATAAAATAAAAGGCTGAACCAAAGCCAGCCTTTTATTACCAATAGATGATTCTTCTCGACGGACGATTGGGGTCCGCCTCTGTTTTTAAGAGCTTTATCAATAACCAAATAGTAAACATATCAACACCTCCTGTTGACATTTTTATCTTACATCTGAAACTTAAAAACACCTCAAGAAGCCGTAACACCTTGATGAATTTCTGAAAAGATTTTTCCCGCGAAGGTACTGTGACGGTGAGACACCCGCTGTGGTGCTCGCGGGCGCAAAAATCGAAAATTTTTTGAAGGCGAAAAAACCGAAGCGGCAACTCGACGCGTCCCACTTCACCGCGCCATCGTCCCTTTCTTCGCCCAGTGGATGGAAAAGCCAGGCGAATATCTGGTCACACAGCTGAACGGCCGTGAGTTCCGCTTCCAAACGAACCATGGGCAATATTCAGAAAACTATTGGACTCCTGTGCTCGAAGAGGTCGGTGTGCTGAAGTACATCGCCGATGACGTCATTGAGCGTCTCCACAAGCCCCATGACTGCCGGCATACGTTCACATCAATGTGGAAGACGCAAAAGCTCGACGAGGCCATGCGGAGAAAAATTCAGGGCCATTCCGGGCAAGGCATTGGAGAACGAGTATATACAGAATACGAAATGACCACACTTCTCGAAGAGATCAATCAACTGTGGACCCCATGAAAGAAAGAGCAAGGGACACGATCCCTTGCTCTCCGCCATACAAAACCGCTTAACTACGTTTGTTATGTGGTTTTTCCTCCTCTTTGACCCCACACTTGACCATATATTTGACCCCACAGAGAATAGGGTCGCCTTTGTTACCAACGCGTTACCAACGTGTTACCAACGAGGGTTGGTTTGTCAAAAGTGCCCAAAAGAAAAACCGCAGAACTACGTGGTTCTGCGGTTCGTTTTTGCATAAGTTGTTATCTCTTGGAGAACTGCGGTGCGCGACGGGCACCTTTGAGACCGTATTTCTTTCTTTCCTTCATTCTCGGGTCTCTGGTCAGGAAACCAGCCTTCTTGAGCTGCGGACGAAGGGTCTCGTCATATTCAAGGAGAGCTCTGGAAAGACCGTGACGGATGGCACCGGCCTGACCGGAAACGCCACCGCCCTGGACGCGGACGACGATGTCGAACTTCTCGGTGAGGCCGAGCAGCTCGAGGGGCTGACGGACGATGACCTTCAGGGTCTCAAGACCGAAGTAATCGTCGATGTCTCTTTCGTTGATGGTGATCTTACCGGTACCCGGATAAACGCGAACGCGGGCAACGGAGCTTTTTCTGCGGCCAGTGCCGTAATAGAAATTACTTTCGTACATGTGTTACCCTCCCTTAAAATTCACGTGCTTCCGGCTTCTGAGCCTCATGCTTGTGCTCAGGACCAGCATAGACATGCAGACGAGTGAGCGCCTTGCGACCAAGAGTGTTGTCGGGGAGCATGCCCTTGACAGCCTTCTTGACGACGAACTCGGGCTTCTCAGCCATCAGCTTCTTGTACTTGACCTCTTTGAGGTTACCGATGTAACCGGTGTGATGGTAGTACATTTTCTGATCGAGTTTCTTACCGGTCAGAACGACTTTATCCGCATTGATGACAACGACGAAGTCGCCGGTATCAACATGAGGAGTGAAGATCGGTTTGTGTTTGCCGCGGAGAAGAGTAGCGGCTTCAGCAGCAAGAGCACCGAGGGTCTTGCCTTCTGCGTCAAGCAGATACCATTTACGCTCAACTTCGTTGGCTTTCGGCATATAAGTTGACATACCTGTTCCTCCAAATAGTTTTTGTTGCCCGACTATAGTAACACCGCGCCTTTTCCGAGTCAACAGGAAATTTTCGAAAAATTGATTTAGATAGTCACTATCTCCGTTTTTCTCGTTTTTTCTCGCTTTTTCGCATCATTTCCTGATGCGCGATTTTTCATATTTTTCAGCGATTCACACGTACGTATGGTCCAAAATAACACGGATGCTGTACTCCGGCAGTGCGTTTTCCGCCAGCGCTTTCAATTCTTTCCGGAGGGCTTCTTCCTGGTCGATCTGCTCCATGGGCACATCGACTTCGAAGACGAGCTTGTCTTTCGGCTCCTGTTCAACGATGCGGATGTCCTGCAGTTCGAACTCCGGGAAGCGGGAGCTCATGAGGTCAGCGAGGGTCTCCCGCACCCCGTGCAGCCGCTCCGTGTCCTCCATGACCGGGTCCATGTGGATGGCGGCCTTGCAGCCGAGCTGTTTGCGCAGCTGGTGCTCCGCAAAGTCGATCTCGTCGTGGATGTCCGTAACGCTCAGGTCTCCAGGCACTTCGACGTCGAGCGTGACATAGCGGACCCCATGGCCGTAGTCGTGGACCACGATGTCATGGACGCCGCGCACACAGGGACGCTCCAGAACGATGTCTCTCACCCGCTCCACGAACTCCGTCTCCGGCTTCTGGCCGATGAGCGGAGACGCGGTCTCCCGCAGGCTCTGGCCGCCCATGTACAGGACGAACAGGCCGACGGCGAAGCCGCCCCATGCGTCGACGTTGAACGACGTGAACTTCGAAAGGACCATCGCCAGGATGACGACCAGCGTCACGAAGACGTCGGCAATGCTGTCCACCGCCACAGCCTTCAGAGTCGGAGAGCCGAGCTTTTTGCCATAGCCCCGGTTAGGCGAACATGTAGAGTTTCAAAAGGACGGAGCCGCCCAGCACGAGGAAGCTGATCAGACTCGGCGTCACCGGCTCCGGATGGATCATCTTCTGGACAGACTCCTTCAGGATCTCCACGCCGATGACCATGACCAGCACCGCGACGACGAGGCCGGCCACATATTCGTTGCGGCCGTGGCCGAAGGGATGGTCTTCGTCCGCACCTTTCCCGGAGGAGCGGAAGCCCCACAGGGTGACGATGGAGGACGCGGCGTCGGACAGGTTGTTGACGCCGTCAGCCGCGATGGCAACGGACCCCGCCAGCCAGCCGGCGAGAAGTTTCAAAAACGACTGCAGGAAGTTGAGCACGATGCCCGTCACGCTGCACAAAGTGCCATAACCCCGCCGGACAGCGGGGTTATCGTAGTTCTTATAGTCCTTTACAAACAGTTTTGCAAGTAACTGGATCATACGGTCAGGCTTTGTGCCATTTGACGCCCTGAGGCGTGTCTTCGAGGATGATGCCGCGGGCCTTCAGATCGTCGCGGATCTTGTCAGCCGTGGCAAAGTCCTTGTTCTTGCGGGCTTCCGTGCGTTCGGCGATGAGCCGTTCGACTTCCTCTTCGAGGCTCTCTTCCCCGGCGGCCGGACGCTCATAGAGCAGTCCGAGGACGCCGGTGAGTTCCGCGAACAGGTCGGACGCGTACTGGATTGTCTCGGCAGAGGTTCCGTCCACCAGAACTTTCGTGTTGATGTCGCGCACCAGTTCGAAGATGGCGGCAATGCCGTCCGCCGTGTTGAGGTCGTCGTCCATGGCCGCGATGAACTTCTCGCGGTGTGTATCGAGTTCCTTCGCGAGGGCCTCGTCGAGAGCACCGGTTTCCGCGTTCTTCAGTGCGAAGGCCAGATTGTCCCGGCAGTTGTAGAGGCGGTCAAGGGAACCGCGGCACTGCTCGATGATGTCGAGCGAGTAGTTGATGGGCATTCTGTAATGGGAGGAGATCATCAGGAAACGGATGAACTCATACCCGTATTTCTCGGCCACTTCGCGGACCATGAAGAAGTTGCCCTTGGACTTGGACATCTTCTCGTTGTCGACGTTGATGAAGCCGTTGTGCATCCAGTAGTTCGCGAACGTCTTGTCGTTGCAGCACTCGGACTGCGCGATCTCGTTCTCGTGGTGCGGGAAGATGAGGTCCTTGCCACCGCAGTGAACGTCGATGGTCTCGCCGAGGTAACGGCGATTCATCGCGGAGCACTCGATGTGCCAGCCGGGACGGCCGTGGCCCCAGGGGCTCTCCCAGTAGGGCTCGCCGGGTTTGGCAGCCTTCCACAGCGCGAAGTCCATCGGCTCTTTCTTCAGCTCGCCGATGTTGATGCGGGCGCCTGCCTGCAGCTCGTCGAGTGGCTGGTGGGACAGCTTACCGTAACCGCGGCAGGAAGACGTGACGAAGTAGACGTCGCCATTCTCGACCACATAGGCATGGCCCTTGTCGATGAGGGTCTGGATGATGTCGATGATCTCATCCATGACTTCGGTGGCCTTCGGATGGATGTCCGCGCGGCGCACGTTCAGGCCGTCGGCGTCCTTCCAGTACTCTTCGATGTATTTCTCGGAGATGGTCTTGTAGTCCGTCCCCTCTTCGTTGGCGCGCTTGATGATCTTGTCATCGATGTCCGTGAAGTTCTGGACGAACGTGACCTTGTAACCCCGGTACTCGAGGTAACGGCGGAACACGTCGAACACGCACAGCGGACGAGAGTTGCCGATGTGGATGTAGTTATACACGGTGGGACCGCAGCAGTAGATTTTGAACTCGCCAGGGGTCTGGGGAACCAGTTCTTCTTTCTTGCGGGTCAGGGTGTTGAATACTTGCATTATGAGAAACTCCTTAATTTGGAATACGGCTTACTTGGAAAAGTCGATGACCTTGGCGCCTTCGATGATGTAGGTGACGCCGGAGATGGCCGTGACGATGGCGGTGATCCAGAGCAGGACACTCGACAGCGTGTGCAGCGGGAAGCTCGCGGGCAGGACACCGAAGTCGAACTGCAGCGAAAGCAGCAGGAAGATGAAGCCGGTGAAGATCATCATGCTGAAGGTCTTGACCTTGCCCCACATATTCGCCGGGATGACGACGCCCTGAGCGGCGGCGACGAGGCGGATGGAGCTGATGCCGAACTCGCGGAACAGGATGATGAACAGGATCCAGATATTACAGTATCCGTTCGAGATGAGCGCAAGATACACGGCGGTCGTCAGCATTTTGTCTGCGAGCGGGTCGGCGAACTTGCCGAAGTTCGTGATAAGGTTCTTGCTGCGGGCGATCTTCCCGTCGAAGAAGTCGGTCATGCCTGCAATGAAGTACAGGATGGTCGCGACGAGGAAGTGGGCTGGGAAGTTCAGCATATAAGCGGCCAGGACCACAGGGGTCAGGACGATGCGGGTAATGGTCAAAGCGTTGGGTACGTTCATGTGTGTTTCCTCCTAAGACCGGTCGGATCAGAGTGCTTTACCGGTCAGGTCGTATTCATCGAAGCCGAGGACCGTCACATCGACGAACTCACCGGGCATCAGTTCCCGGGGCGATGTGAACAGGACCGTCCCGTCGATGTCCGGGACCTGTCCGTAAAACCTTCCGACATAAGTGTCATCATAACTATTATAGCCATCCACGAGGACTTTCAAAGTCTTCCCGAGGAATTTTTTGTTGTTTTCGAGCACAATATCGTGCTGGAGCTGCATGATGAGGTCCTGGCGATGTACCTTGACCTCTTCATCGATCTGGTCCTCCCGCTCCGCGGCCACAGTCCCCTCTTCGGGCGAGAACGCGAAGCATCCGAGGTTGTCGAACTTCATGGCCTTCACGAACTCTGCCAGTTCTTCGAACTGTTCGTCCGTCTCGCCGGGAAAGCCTGTCATGACGGTGGTGCGGATGACCATGTCCGGCACTTTTTCGCGGATCTTCTTTATGAGGTTCTCGAAGGTCTCCCGGTCCCCGGGCCGATGCATGCCGCGAAGCACCGACTTGTCCGCGTGCTGCAGCGGGATGTCGAGGTAGTGGCACACCTTCGGGTTGGTCGCCATGACGTCCAGCAGTTCATCGCCGATGCGTTCGGGGTAGCAGTAGAGGAAGCGGATCCACTCGATGCCCCCCACCTCGGAGATGGCGGTCAGCAGTTCCGGCAGTTTGTTTTCCTTGTACAGGTCCCGGCCGTAGAGAGAGGTATCCTGGGAGATGAGGACGACTTCCTTCACGCCCTGCGCCGCGAGGGTCTTCGCCTCGTCGACGATGTCCTCGATGCTCCGGGAGCGGAACTTGCCGCGGATCTCGGGAATGGCACAGAAGGCACAGTTGTTGGAGCAGCCGTCGCCGATCTTCAGGTAGGCCCAGTAGTCCGGAGTCGTGAGGATGCGCCCGCCGGTCAGGGGCAGGAGTTCCTTGTCCGCGAAGGCTTCCACCAGGTCGCCGCCGAGGACTTCGTCCACGATCTGCACGATGTTGGCGTTCTCACCGATGCCAACGACCGCGTCGACCTCCGGCATCTCCTTGCGGATGTCATACTGGTAGCGCTCGGACAGACAGCCTGTCACGATGAGTTTCTGGATGTCGCCGGACTTCTTGTACTCCGCCATGTCGAGGATGTTCTCGATGGCCTCCACCTTCGCCGCTTCAATGAAGCCGCAGGTGTTGACGATGACGGCGTCGCACCCCTCGATGTCTCCGGAGATGGCGAAGCCCGCCCGTGCCAGTTTATCCAGCATGAGCTCGGCGTCGACCTGGTTTTTCGGGCAGCCAAGGCTGATCATTCCAATGGTTTTCTGTGTAGCCATAGGTCCTCTCCTTTTAGTTAACAGCTATTATATAACAACCCGCCGGCTTTTCCAACAGAAAAGAAAAGAACTCTGTCGACGGACCGTCGACAGAGCGGAGCGTTTCAATTGGACAGACACCGGCAAAGAAGCAGAAGATTCATCCGTTCTCGCTGACAGACCCCACTGTGTGGTTCTCGTTCATGACCACCAGCCGGTCGGCCAGCGTGTGGGCCAGTTCGTCATTGTGGGTGGAGATGAGGAGCGTCTTCCCCGCCGCCTTCAGCTGCAGGAGGAAGGAGACGAGCCACTCCTGGGTCTTCCGGTCGAGGCCGGCCAGCGGTTCGTCGAGGACCAGCGCTTCCGGGTTCATGGAAAGGATGCAGGCGATGGCCACTTTCCGCTTCTCGCCGCCGCTCAGATGATATGGTGCCCGATCCCGCAGTTTTTCGATGTCAAGGAGCGCGATGACATCGTCGGTCCGCTGCTTCACCTCTTCGTCCGAGAGGCCCATCTGCCGGGGGCCGAAGCTGATCTCCTCCTCCACGTTGCTGCAGAACAGCTGCACGTCGGAATTCTGGAAGATGAAGCCCACCCGCTGGTGGAACTTCTTCGAGAACGTGTTGTCCTTCAGGGACTTCTCGTTAATGACGTCTCCGTCGAACTTGTACGTCCCCTCCTCCGCGTAGACGAGGCCGTTGAGCAGCTTGAGCAGTGTCGACTTGCCGCAGCCGTTGGAGCCCTGGAGCACGACCGTCTCGCCGCGTGCCACATCGAGAGTGATGTAGCGGAGGGCGATGTGCCCCTCATACGCGAAACAGACGTTGTCGAGAGAAAACAGTGGTGTCATTCGGAATTGCTCCTTCGTGTGTATTTCGTTATGCCACCGCAATGGCATGTTGTGTGTAGATGAAGAAGGCGATCATCGCCACCAGGAAGAGGGCCGTGACGCCGTCCTTCCAGCTGAGGGCCCGGGTCCGCGGTTTCGTGTACTCCCCTTCGAACCCCCGGCAGGCCATGGCGCCGTACATCTCGTCCGCCATCTCCCGGGACTTCAGGAACGTGACGCCGAGGACGCCGGACAGCGCTCTGCCCTTGGTCCTGTTCTTGCCGACGGACCGCAGCCGCAGCGCGTTCAGCATGTTGACGCACACATCGCCCAGCATGACGATGTACTTGATGGTGATGTCCAGGGTGAAGATGAAGATGTCCGGGACGTGGAACGCCTTGAGGCTCTCGGTGATCTTGTTGAAAGGCAACACCTGGGACACGAGGTTCAGGAGTGCCACCGAGGTGAAGACTTTCACAGAGACCGTGAGCATGGTCCGTGGCGAGCCCAGAAGGGCGGCCGGCAGCAGGATGAGGACCGAGAGGAGCATCGCTGACAGCGACGTCTTCACGCTCCGGGCCAGCGCCTTGTTGCAGAGGAACAGGGAGGCGAGCAGCGTTTCCGCCAGGACCACATAGGAGAACAGCATGTTTTTGGAGACCGCCATTAAGACGATGAGCAGGAGGACCGTCAGCAGCATGCCCGACGGGCTCGCCCAGATAAGTCCTTTCGAGGACGTCTCCCGGATGCGGGACAGGACCGACAGCACCGAGAGTCCCGACTTCGTCAGGAACCCGTCCGAGTCCTTCGCGGCGGTGTAATCTTCAGTTTGCAGCATCCATTCCGGAACGTTCGTGGCCATGTCCTCACCTCCTTTGGGTTCTCGTGAAAAGCAGCTCCCGGCCGGGGCCGGAAGCTACTGTCGTCAAACGTGTGTGTGCATGTGCGGCTGGTCTTCTCCCCCGCCGAAGTCGGTCTTGGTCTTCATGCCGGCTCCGATGACGCGGAAGAGGACGATCGACAGTGCGACTCCAATTATAGCAGAAAGGATGTACGCAAACCAGTCCGGAATGCCGCCCATCGTGTAGTCCGGGAACAGGACCGACAGTTCGAACCCGTTCGCAATGGCGTGGGGCGTGTAGCCAAGGGCCGAACCCGCGGTCACGACTTCGGCGATCTCGTCTGCACCCCATTCGCCCCAGGCAGTGCCTTCGGCCAGAAGACCGAGGGGAACGGCGACGATGAGGACGGCGAGCAGGATGTAGATCGGCAGGTACTTCTTCGTCGCTGCCTGTTTCGAATCGGCATAGACGAGGCCGGGCGTCGTCTTGTGGACGAAGGCAAAGAGTGCCACCGTGAAGATGACTTCCGCGAGACCGGCGATGGTCAGGTGGCCGATCATCATGGCGGGGATGGACACCGTCAGTCCGTAGGGACAGTACAGCGCATTGCCGGCGGCGTCATGGAAGAGGTACGGCTGGATACCGAACTCGATAGCGGCGCAGAGGGCAGCGGCATTGATGCCGACATAGGCACCGAGTCCTGCGGCGATGTACTTGCCCGAGGGGGCTTTGATCGCCTTGTTCACGGCGTGGTACACGGCATGGCCGACGAAGGGCAGGACGAACGCCATGTTGAAACAGTTGGCGCCAAAGGCGAGGATGCCTCCATCGCCAAAGAGCAATGCCTGCAGTAACAGGGCGATGGTGACCGATATACAGGCAGCTTCCGGCCCTAGCAAGAGCGCGATGAGCGTACCTCCGACCGCATGCCCTGTGGTACCTCCGGGCAGAGGGATATTGAACATCATGCTGAGGAAGGAGAATGCCGCGAAAATGCCGAGCAGAGGCATCTTCTCTTTCGGGACGGTCTCCTTGACTTTTTTGACGGCCTTGTACCAGACGGGGACCATGGCTGCCGCCATGACCGCACAGGTCTCAGGGCTCAGGTAGTTTTCAGGAATATGCATACTGTATACACTCCTCTTTCTCACTTGAAATCAACAACATAATAATAGACGCTGTTGCAGGAACGCTACAAGCCCCCCGGGGGGATACCATTTTGCCAAAATGCCTCCCATATTGACAATGTTTCCCTTTTAAAGATACAATTATGAATAACTCTTTGAAGAAAAGGCGGTTCCACCATGAAGAACCTCATTGAAGAATCCATTACCGGTATCATCGACGACATCGTCGCCGACTATGACCAGGGACGGATCGTCGACAACCTCGACGTGCACAGCATCCCGAGCACCGACGCCATCATCGAGATCATTGACAAGCTGCTGCGCATCCTGTACCCCGGCTATCATATCGACCGGACTTATAAGACTTACAGCATCCGCACGACCATCGCGACCGTGGCGGAAGACGTGGCATATCGCCTCTGCAAACAGATCGCCCTCGCCCTCAAGTTCGACGAGGACTATGCGGACAAGTGCGAGACCGTCATCCAGGAGCGCGCCCAGGAAGTGACCGTCCAGTTCATGGCGGCCCTCCCCCGTATCCGCGAGTACCTTGACACCGACGTCCACGCGCTGTTCGACGGCGACCCCGCCTCCGAGAGCCCGGACGCCATCATCATCTGCTACCCCGGCCTCTACGCCATCACGGTGTACCGCCTGGCCCACGAGTTCTACAAGATGAACGTGCCGATCATTCCCCGCATCATGACGGAGCATGCGCACTCCCTGACGGGCATCGACATCAACCCCGGCGCGCAGATCGGCAAGTACTTCTTCATCGACCACGGTACCGGTATCGTCGTCGGCGAGACCACCATCATCGGTGACCACGTCAAGCTGTACCAGGGTGTCACCCTCGGCGCTCTGTCCCTGAAGGAAGGCCGCGGCCTCCTGAACGTCCGCCGTCACCCGACCATCGAGGACAACGTCACCATCTACTCGAACGCGTCCATCCTCGGCGGCGAGACCGTCATCGGCCACGACTCCATCGTCGGCGGTAACGTCTTCCTCACCCGGTCCATCCCCGCGGGCACCAAGGTGTACGCGAAGGCCCAGGAACTCCACTTCGACACCGATGTGGACACCCCGCAGGTCCAGGACGTCACCCAGACCGACAACACCGACTACGTCATCTGAGAAGCATCAATACTTCGAGTTTCTCACTCCCCGCTGGCCCACTGGCACTCAGCATTGCCCACCAGCCACTCAACACAACCCCAAAGACCTGCAGCTCTCGCCGCAGGTCTTTTCTGATGCCTCACACACGAGCACCACTCGCACCAATTTCCTCAGCAAATCCGAATTTGTTGAGCTGATTTCCCGGGGAAGGGGAAGCCAAAGAGTGTGAGAGAAAGCCACCTTCCCCTGTCCCCGGACCCCTACCCCTTCCGG
>ONFJ01000041.1 GCA_900317085.1 uncultured Eubacteriales bacterium
TTCCGGCCTCTCAAACTGAAGGAACTCATGGACAGCCTGACGCCCGAAGAGGAGGCCGTCCTGACCGACGGCTGCAAGATCTACCTCCTGAAGGGGGAACCGGTCGCCATGGTGCCGGGCGCGGTGACGAACATCAAAATCACCTATCCCTCCGACCTCGCCTTTGCCGAGGCATTCCTGAAGGGGGAGGAGAACGCATGAGTGCTGTATCTTCCCTGAAAGAAGCCATCAAAAACGTCGGCTTCCGGGTCTTTGCCTTCGCCTTCGACTGCGGGGCGCGGCTGCCGGTGAAGAAGGACCGGGTCGTGCTCTTCAACCTGATGCACGGCGGCTTCGAGGGCGCCCTCACCGAAACGGAGCGGGAGCTGGCGGCGTACGCGCCGCTGGACCTCGTGAAGGTGGACCGGAACGACCTCGAGCGGGGCATCGGCCCCATGCTCCGGTTCATGACGAAGGACGCCTTCACCATGGGCCGCGCGAAGACCATTTTCATCAATAACAATTTCTTCCCCTTCGGCTGGGTCCACCCGAACCGGGCGACCTCGGTCGTCCAGGTCTGGCACGGTCAGGGAGCCTTCAAGAAGTTTGGTCTGGACATCCCCCAGCCGGAAGATGTGCGCAAAAAGGAAGTCGGCGCGAACAAACCCCTGACGTACGTCACCTGCTCCGCCGAGACCATCCGTCCCATCTACATGAGCGCGTTCGGCCTGCCGGCGAGCAAGATCATCACGACCGGAAACCCTGTTTCGGACTACTTCTTCCGGGAAGAGAATGTAGGGGAGGCCGCGGTGGCCGCGAAACGCAAGGCCTTCGACACGAAGTACCCGCAGTGCGCCGGGAAGTACCTTGTCCTCTACGCCCCGACCTTCCGGGACGACCCGGACGAGGACCAGAACCTGCTGTCCCACCTCGACGTCGCAGCGCTGAAAGCTGCTGTCGAAGCCGGAGCGGGCCGGGAAGCGGCGCTGCTCATCCGCCTGCATCCGAATGACAGTTCCGGCAGAGAACAGCTCCAGGCCCTCACAGAGCAGTATGACGGGGTCCTGGACCTCACGTCCTACCCGGACTCCAACGAGCTCTCCGTCCTCTCGGACGTCCTCATCACGGACTACTCGTCCATCTGCATGAACAACGCGCTCTTACACAAGCCCGTCGTGTTCTACGCCTACGACCTCGACCGGTTCGAAGGCGACCGGGACTTCTACTACCCCTATGAAGAGACCGTCGGCGGTCCCGTCGTGAGGAACATGAACGAACTTTGTGCGGTCTTCGCAAAGCAGGACTTCCGCACCGACCGCCTCGAAGCCTTCCGCGAACTCCACTTCGGAGAATTCGACGGGGGCGCCACGAAGGCCATGCTGGAGCAGGTCCTGTAATAAGAAAAAACAACACCGTCTGTGTGCCAAAGGTATAGGCATACAGGCGGTTTTATGGTATACTTTCTGCAAATTTTGGAAAACGATATCCCTTTGAAAGGATGAATGAAATGAAGGTCAACGCGAACTTCGACAACCTCGTCCCGAATTACCTCTTCGCGGACGTTGCCAGAAAAACGAATGAGTACATCGCCGCAAACCCCGACAAGCCCGTCATCCGCATGGGCATTGGCGATGTAACGCTCCCGCTCTGCAAGGCCGCCGTCGACGCTCTGAAGAAAGGCGCCGAGGACCTCGCGCACAAGGAGAGCTTCAAGGGCTACCCCGACTACGAAGGCTATGACTTCGTCCGGGAGGCCATCTCGAACTACTATAAGAGCTTCGGCGTGGACGTAGGCGCGGACGAGATCCTCGTCACTGACGGTGCCAAGTCCGACAGCGCGAACCTGCAGGACATCTTCGCGGAGGACAACATCGTCCTCGTCACCGACCCGGTGTACCCCGTCTATGTCGACTCGAACATCATGGCCGGCCGCAAGATCATCTATGCTCCCGCCACCGAGGAGAACGGCTTCTGCGCGATGCCCGACAAGAGCGTCCACGCGGACATCATCTACCTGTGCTCCCCGAACAACCCCACCGGTGCCGCCTACAGCAAAGAGCAGCTGAAGGAGTGGGTCGACTACGCGAACGACAACGACGCCATCATCATCTATGACGCCGCCTACGAGCACTTCGTCGTCGACGACTCCGCCCGCAGCATCTTCCAGGTGGAAGGCGCCCGCACCTGTGCCATCGAGCTCTGCTCCATGTCCAAGACCGCCGGCTTCACCGGCACCCGCGGCGGCTACACCGTCATCCCGAAGGAACTCGAGCGCGACGGCCACAACATCTACAAACTCTGGTACCGCCGCCTGTCCACGAAGTACAACGGTGTGTCCTGGCCGGTCCAGTGCGCCATCGCCGCGGTCTTCTCCGAGGACGGCCTCAAGGAGATCGACGAGAACATCAACTACTACCGCAACAACGCCAAGGTCATCATGGAGACCTTCGACCGCCTCGGCATCTTCTACACCGGCGGCAAGAACTCCCCCTATGTCTGGATCAAGTGCCCGAACGGCATGGGCTCCTGGGAATTCTTCGACTACCTGCTCGAAAACGCCCAGGTCGTCGGCACGCCCGGCGAAGGCTTCGGCGACTGCGGCAAGGGTTATTTCCGCTTCACCAGCTTCTCCTCCTACGAGAACACGGTCGAGGCCATGAAGCGCATCGAGGCCCTGCTGGGCTGAGGCGATTCGCCGACTGCGCTTTAAAAACCGCATAACAGTAA
The DNA here is from genome assembly GCA_900317085.1 of uncultured Eubacteriales bacterium. Classification (GTDB taxonomy): domain Bacteria; phylum Bacillota; class Clostridia; order Oscillospirales; family Acutalibacteraceae; genus RUG420. The sequence continues at coordinate 2,707 of ONFJ01000041.1, forward strand.
CAAAAACGAGGACTCTCCCGCCGGGAGAGTCCTCGCTCTACTTTGTATAGAACCGTAGAATCCGCACGGGAGAGGTACATCGCCCACGCGGGGGTGGTCCTGTACAGGATGGACCTCGTACAATATGTTCGCGGCAGGCAAACGGCCTGCGAACCTTAGAACATATGGAGGACCACCAACATGGCTGATTACATCCTGAGCTGCTGCTCCACGGCAGACCTCACAAAAGCAGAATTTGAGAAGCGGGACATCCACTATGTCTGCTTCCACTACTACCTCGACGACGTCGAGCACGCGGACGACCTTTATGAGACCATGGACGCCGACACGTTCTACCAGAAGATGGCAGACGGCGCCATGACCCGCACGTCCCAGGTCAACGTCGAAGAGTTCATCGACTACTTCACGCCGTTCCTCGAAGAGGGGAAGGACATCCTGCACCTGACCCTGTCCTCGGGCATCTCCGGCGTCTACAACTCCGCCTGTACGGCGAGAGACTTCCTGCTCGAGAAGTACCCCGAGCGGAAGATCATCATCCTCGATTCCCTCGGCGCCTCCAGCGGCTACGGTCTGCTGATGGACACCCTCGCCGACAAGCGGGACGAGGGCATGAGCCTTACGGAACTGGCGGACTGGGCCGAGACCAACAAGCTCCGCCTGCACCACTGGTTCTTCTCGACGGACCTCACCTTCTACGTCCGCGGCGGCCGCATCTCCAAGGCTTCCGGCTGGTTCGGCACGGTGCTGAAGATCTGCCCGCTGCTGAACATGGACAACCTCGGCCGGCTGATCCCCCGCTACAAGATCCGCGGCAAGAAGGCCGTCATCCAGGAAATCGTGAACAAGATGGTCGAACACGCCGAAGGCGGCAAAGACTATACCGGCAAGGTGTTCCTGTCCATGTCTGCCTGTGAAGAGGACGCCAAAGCCGTCGCCGACCTCGTCTCGAAGACCTTCAAAAAGATGGACGGCAAACCGGTCATCCACAATATCGGCACCACCATCGGCTCCCACACGGGCCCCGGCACTGTCGCACTCTTTTTCTGGGGTTCGCAGGCTCGCGCTGCCTGAGGCAGATGAAGCGAGACTGACGAACAGGAAGAAACAAGGAGTGTCGCGACGCGCTCCAAGCGAGCGAGACGACTATGTTTCTGACCGCAAACCTTTAAAAGAGACGGATCGACTGACCGTTAATAATTAAACAGGTGTACAAAAGCACCCCTCGTGGTATACTTTTCCATGAGGGGTGTTTCATATGGCTAAACCTAAGTATAAAAGATCGATGCAGCGTCGGCGGATCATTTCGGTGGTCGTCACCCTGCTGCTTGCCTTCGCGCTTGTCTTCGCGATCGTCTCCGGCATCGTCAAAGGTGTCCGGTCCATCAAGGCGAAGGTCCACGCGCGTCAGGAATATGCCGCCACCATGGAGGCGAAGCTCGACAAGATGAGCCTCGAGGAAAAGGTGGGGCAGATGATCCTTGCCTATCATCCGGCACAGGATGACGTGGCGGCCCAGAAGAAATACCAGTTCGGCGGCTACATTTTCTTCGCGAAGTACTTCAACGACAATACGCCGGAGGGCGTCGTCGCGGACATGGCTTCGTTCCAGGAAGTGTCGAAGATCGGTATGCTGCTCGCCGTCGATGAAGAGGGCGGCACGGTGAACCGGATCTCGCGATTCCCGATGTACCGGGACGAGAAGTTCGCGAGCCCCCAGGAGATCTTCCACGGAGGCGGATGGGACGGCATCGTCGCGGACGCGAAAGAGAAAGCCGCGTTCCTCAAGATCCTCGGCCTCAACACGAACCTCGCGCCGGTGGTCGACGTCCCCTATGACAAAGAGAATTACATTTATAACCGGGCATTCTCCACGGACCCCGAGGAGGTCGCGGACTTTGCCGAGTATGTGACCAACGAATTCAAGACCGCTAAAGTGGTCTCCTGCCTCAAGCACTACCCCGGCTACGGCAACATGGGGGACACCCACCGAACGGTCATCGAAGACACGAGAGAACAGCAGGTCCTCGACACGAGAGACTCCATGCCCTTCCAGGCCGGCATCGCGGCGGGCACCCCGATGATCATGGTGGCTCACACCATCGTTGATGCCTATGACGCGAAGAACCCGGCGTCCCTCTCCAAGGCAGTGCACAACGTGCTGCGAAACAACCTCGGCTTCGACGGCGTCATCATTTCCGACGACCTTTCGATGAGCGCTGTCACGAAATTCGTCGCCGACCCGGGCAAAGCTGCCGTCCAGGCCATCCAGGCGGGCAACGACATGATCATCGCCGGCAAACCGGTCGCTCAGTACGAGGCACTTCTGGACGCCGTCAAGAGCGGCACCATCTCGGAAGAGCGCATCAATGAGTCTGTCCTTCGCATCCTCGAGATGAAAAAGGCGTACGGTCTCATCGAGGAGAAAAAGTAAATCGCCAAAAAAGCGCAAAAAAAACCGCCGTCCCGATTGGGACGACGGTTTTACTCATGGCAGCGGAATAGGGATTCGAACCCCAAATAACTGAGTCAGAGTCAGTCGTGTTACCGTTACACTATTCCGCTATATGAGTATTTGATTGGTAAAAAGGAAGTCTGATCAGACAGCGCGCTGGACCTTTCCGGAACGCAGGCAGCGAGAGCAAACATAGACTCTTTTCGGAGTACCGTTCTCGACGATCTTGACTCTCATCAGGTTCGGCTTCCAAGCTCTGTTGGACCGTCTGTGGGAATGGGAAATCTTGTTACCAAACTTAACTTCCTTTTCGCAGCAGTAGCACTTTGCCATGTTTCGGCACCTCCTTTTTTTCCTGACGGGCGACCCCCGTCTCAAATACAGCGTAATAATATTATCATTTGGCATAGCAAAATGCAAGCATTTTTTTGAAAAGTTCTGTCCGAAGAATAGGCTTGCTTTTTTGGGGGCGATTCATTATAATAGAACACGTAACCGAACAAATGTACGTCAGACTTGGAGGAATCAACTTTGGCAGACAACAAGAAAAAAGCATTAGACACCGCGATCGCTCAGATCGAACGCTCCTACGGCAAAGGCGCCATCATGCGCCTCGGTGACAGCCAGAACCTGAACGTGGAGGCCATCTCCACCGGCTCCCTGACGCTGGACGCCGCCACCGGCATCGGCGGACTTCCCCGGGGCCGCATCATCGAGATCTACGGACCGGAATCTTCCGGTAAGACCACCCTCGCTCTGCACTCCATCGCAGAAGCCCAGAAACTCGGCGGCGAAGCCGCCTTCATCGACGCGGAACACGCCCTCGACCCCATCTACGCCGCCAACCTCGGCGTCGACGTCGACTCGCTCCTCGTCGCACAGCCGGACAACGGCGAACAGGCTCTGGAGATCGCCGAGCAGCTCGTCCGTTCCGGCGCCATCGACATCCTGGTCGTCGACTCCGTCGCCGCCCTCGTCCCGCGGGCCGAGATCGAAGGCGAAATGGGCGACTCCCACGTCGGTCTGCACGCTCGTCTCATGTCTCAGGCGCTGCGGAAACTGGCCGGTGCCGTTTCGAAGTCCAACTCTATCATCATCTTCATCAACCAGCTGCGTGAGAAGGTCGGCGTCATGTACGGCAACCCCGAAGTCACCACCGGTGGCCGCGCGCTGAAGTTCTACGCATCCATGCGCATCGACGTCCGCCGCATCGAGCAGCTGAAGAACTCCAAGAACGAGTTCATCGGTGCCCGTACCCGTGCGAAGATCGTCAAGAACAAGGTCGCTCCGCCCTTCCGTCAGGCCGAGTTCGACATCATGTTCGGACGCGGCATCGCCAAAGAGGGCGAGATCCTCGATGCCGCCGTCAACCTCGACATCATCCAGAAGAGCGGTGCCTGGTACTCTTACAATGAAGAGCGTCTCGGCCAGGGCCGTGACAACGTCAAGCAGTACCTGCTCGACAACCCCGAGTTCATGAAGGAAGTCGAGGACAAGATCAGAGAGCACAACGCCCAGCTCGCGGAACAGGCGAAAGCCGCTTACCGCGGAGGCCAGATGAAGGACGCTCCTGTCGCAGAAGAAGCTCCGGCTCCGGAGCGCAAGGCGACTACCGCCGCGTCTGCCAAGGCCAAACTGGACATCACCGTCGATGACGACGAGTAATGAAACTCACAGCGAAGCCCGGTAAGGGAGAGAAGATCCATCTTTCCCTCGACGGCGAATACATCGCCACCGTCAATGCGGACTACTGGTTCACCTGCGGCATCAAAAGCGGCGCGGAGATCACCCCGGAACAGCTCGACGAACTGCTTTCGGAGTCCGCCCGTCGCAAGATGATGAACAAGGCGCTGGACCTCCTCTCCATGCGGGACTACTCCCGCCGGGAACTCTCCGACAAACTGGTCACCAAGGCCTGGGAGAAGAAGGAACAGAAGGACATGGACCTCGGCAGCCTGAAACAGCAGGCCTCCGACATCTGTGACCGTCTGGAAGAACTGGGCCTTCTCAACGAGGAACGGTTCGCACGGTCCTATGTGGACGAACTCCTCCGCCGGAAGCACCTCAGCAAGAGCGGCCTCAAGACGGCCCTCATCCAGAAAGGGGTGCAGCGGGACATCATCGAGACGGTCCTCGAGGAAGTCGAGGTCGACCCGGTCGAACAGGTCCGGGAACTGCTCGCGACGAAGTTCAAGAACCGGGACCTTTCCGACGAGAAGCAGAAGACCCGCACGGTCAATGCGCTGCTCCGCCTCGGGTACCGATACGGTGAGATCAACGCCGCCATGGACGGCATCCTCGAAGACGAATAATAGCATAAGACGGTCCGGCTCCTTCTGTATGAAGCAGCCGGACGTTTTTGTTCCATTTGCCACGAGACTTTCTTGCAATTGAAAACGTCCGTGGCTATAATAGAAACTCACAAGAGACCAACCAACGTTTTGCGATAGATATTTGCGAGAGTACCCATGAACGACATCAAAGATATTTTTGCGAAAAACCTGTCTAAGCTCCGCCAGGCCTCCGGCATGACACAGCTGGAACTGGGAGAGCGGCTGAATTACTCCGACAAGACTGTTTCCAAATGGGAACGGGGCGAGTCCATCCCGGACGCCGGCATGCTGAAGCAGATCGCCGACGAGTTTGGCGTGTCTGTCGACTACCTGCTGGAAGCGGAGCATGACCACACACAGTCCTTTGCCGCGGAACCGTCGGAAGAGGAAGAGGCGCTATATAAAAAGCATCAGACCATCCGCCACATCGTCCAGGCGGGTGTCTGGCTCCTGTCGTTCCTCATCATCGTCCTGTGCTGGGTCGTCACCCGGAACTTCTACTGGCTCATCCTCATCTGGACGCTGCCCGTCAGCTTCCTGCTCAGCATCATCTTCACGTCCCTGTGGAGCCGCCACAAGGGGAGAGACAACTACATCTTCATCTCCCTGTTCATCCTGAGCATTTTATTGGCGATCTACCTCTCCACCCTCAAGGCGAACCTGTGGATGCTGTTCCTCATCATGATCCCGGTCGAAGTGCTGATGTACTTCTGCTTCAAATTGTATTTTGATAAGAGAAAGAAGAACTGAGGTGCGGGGCAAAAAAGTCGGCAAAGAGCCAGTGGACAGAACAAAACAGAATCTAAAACAAGAAGAACCTGACCATTTCTGGTCAGGTTCTTTTCTTGTATTCAGGCGTTTTGCTTTTTGAACGAACGGCTTACTCCGGCAGTGCGCCGAGCTGCTGAGCGATCTCGAGGAAGTACCCGTGGTACTTGTCCTTCTTGACGCCCATGCCCATGAGGCCGGTGTGGTCGAAGTCCGAGGGCTCGAACACATACCATTTGCCCTTCTCAAGGGCTTTCGGGTCGGCGGAGGCGCCGGGCCAGGTGGTCGAAGGCTCGCTGTAGGGAGCGCGGCCACCCTCGGTGTTGACGAAGCCGTCGTGCTGGGCCCAGGTCTGCGGGTCGAAGCCGAACTCGGTGTCCGCGTACTTGATGCCGGCGACGGTCAGTTTGCCGACGACACGGGCCATGAGGGACGCGTCCTTGTCGACGACCCAGTGGTCCCCTTCGAGGTGGGACTTGCAGGCGGGACGCGCGAAGTAATAGACGTTCGGGAGCGCGCGGAGCTTCTGGTTGAGCTCATGGACATACTTGCACTGCATCTCGAAGACGATGCCGCCTTCTCTGTTCTTATTGTAGTTTTTGATCTCGTCTCGCTTCGAGAACGGGGAGTGGAGGTACAGGCTCTTCTTCGTCTCCGGGTTCGCCATGACGCCCCACTGCTCGAGGTGGAAGTCGATGAGCTGGGAGTTGAAGGGCGATTCACCGAGCATGGCCACAAGGCCCAGGTAACCGGCATGGAATGCCTTCGCTCCGCCGACACGCATGTAGTCCGCGAGGGTCGTGCCGTTGTTGACGCCGGCGAGGGACGTGATGGAGGCGACCCAGTCGCCCTTGCCACCCTTGAAGAGGTCGGAGAGTTCATTCTCCGGTGTGCAGGCGCGCTCTTCTTCAGAGCCTTCGGTCAGGAGCTGCGCAAAGACACGGGCCGTCGGCGCACCAAAGGAATGGCCGACCAGGTGGATCTTCGCGTGGTTGCCGGGCGTCCCGATGTCTTTCAGGATGCCGGGGTACGTGCGCCCGTAACGGGCATGGCCGTACTTTTCCGAATGGTACTTGCCGTAGTCGACGGTGCCGCCCACGAGGTGGTAGTAGAGCTCGCAGGCCCGGTCCCACAGGTTGTTGATGGGGCCGACGGCGGGGCCGTAGCATTCAAAGCCGTTCTGCCGCAGGTGCCGGACGGCGTTCTTGCCCGGGCCGAAGCCCCAGCCGGAGAGGAAACGGCTGACGCCGTCTTCATCGCCGTAGCCCATGAAGCCGTGGACCAGGATGATCGGATAGTGGTTGTTGCGTTCCATAAAAAAACACTCCTTTTCATTTCGAACTTGTTGTCAATTTTATTATACGCATACAAATGTCAAAAAGAAAAGGCGAAAACATAGAACAATAACGATGACTTTACAGACAAGAAATCAAAGACATTCGAGTTGTTTTACATACCTTGACTTTCCTTCTTCAGAATTCTAAACTGTTTTACAAATAAATACCTTTAAACCGTTGAAGCGGAAGTAAAGATGACCATGCCTCCACAGAGAGTCCGGGGTGCTGAGAGCCGGGCGAAACACAAGTCATCACAATGGGCCGCTGAGGGTGCTGTAAATGAGCAACGCGAGACCTGCGTCAGTGGTCGGGGGTATGCTGGTACCCCGCTGAGTGCACGGCTGTCATGGCCGTGAATCAAGGTGGCAACGCGGATATTATTCGTCCTTGATGGAAATTCACATTTCCGTCAGGGGCTTTTTTTATGCCTCCCGACGGAGCAAAGGAGGAACTTATGGAATACCGTCCAACGTTAGAGGAGGCGCGGCGCATCGCCCGAGAAGGCACATACAAAGTGCTCCCGGTGAGCTGCGAGATCCTCGCCGACCTCTGCACACCCATCGAGGTCATGCAGAAACTCAAGAACGTCTCGAGCCACTGCTACATGCTGGAGTCCGTCGAGGACCGCACGAAGTGGGGCCGGTACACATTCCTCGGCTTCGACCCGAAACTGGAGGTCACCTGCAGCGGGGGAGACATGAAGGTCGGGAACATCCACGTGAAGACCGAGGACCCGGCGTCTTACATCCGGCAGATCCTCGCCGACTACCGGAGCCCGACGTTCGACTACCTCCCGTCCTTCACCGGCGGTCTCGTGGGGTACTTCTCCTACGACTTCCTCGGCTACAGCGAGCCGAAAGTTCGCATGGACGTCGAGGACAGCGAGCAGTTCAAGGACGTGGACCTCATGCTGTTCGACAAGGTCATCGCCTTCGACAACTTCCGGCAGAAGATCATCCTCATCTGCAACATACCCCTCGACGACCTCGAAGCCGGGTACAACAAGGCGAAACTCGAACTGCAGCAGCTGGCGGACCTCCTGAAGTACGGGGAGAAGAAGCAGGAACCGGGCGGCAGACTCCTTGGCGATGTACGCCCCCTCTTCGACAAAGACCGCTACTGTGAGATGGTGAGGACCGCGCAGAAGTACATCTATGAAGGGGACATCTTCCAGGTGGTCCTGTCGAACCGCCTCGAAGCGCCCTTCGAGGGAAGCCTCTTGAACACCTACCGCATCCTGCGGACCCTGAACCCGTCCCCGTACATGTTCTACTTCTCCGGGACGGACGTCGAAGTGGCCGGTGCCTCCCCCGAGACCCTCGTTAAGCTGGAGGGCGGTGTCCTCCACACGTTCCCCCTCGCCGGGACCCGGCCGAGAGGGAAGACGGAGGCGGAGGACCTCGCCCTGGAGCAGGACCTCCTGGCGGACGAAAAGGAACTGGCGGAGCACAACATGCTCGTGGACCTCGGGCGCAACGACCTCGGAAAGGTCTCGTCCTTCGGGACGGTGCAGGTGGAAAAGCTCCACTCCATCGAGCGGTACTCCCACGTCATGCACATCGGGTCCACGGTCCGCGGGGAGATCCGCGAAGACAAGGACGCCCTGGACGCCGTGGCGGCGGTCCTGCCGGCGGGCACCCTGTCGGGGGCGCCGAAGATCCGGGCCTGCCAGATCATCGGTGAACTGGAAAACAACAAGCGCGGCATCTACGGCGGCGCTATCGGGTATATCGATTTCTCCGGAAACATGGATACGTGTATCGCCATCCGGATCGCATACAAGAAGAACGGAAAAGTATTCGTCCGCAGCGGGGCCGGCATCGTCGCCGACTCGGTCCCGGAAAAGGAATTTGAAGAATGCCTCAACAAGGCGGCTGCGGTCATCAGCGCACTGAAACAGGCAGAGGAGGTAGACGTATGATCCTGCTCATCGACAACTACGACAGCTTTTCGTACAACCTCTACCAGATGGTGGGCGAGCTGGAGCCGGACATCCGGGTCATCCGCAACGACGAGATGACGGTGGAGGAAGTCCGCGCGCTGAAGCCGGACCGCATCATCCTGTCCCCGGGCCCCGGGCGGCCGGAGAACGCGGGCATCATCGTGGAGGCGGCGAAGACCGTCTGCAAAGAGATCCCGACCCTCGGCGTGTGCCTCGGCCACCAGGCCATCTGCCAGGCGTATGGAGGGACCATCACCTACGCCGAACGCCTGATGCACGGCAAACAGTCGGTGGCGACGGTGGACCCGGACAGCCCGATCTTCCGGGGTCTCCCGGAGCGGGTGCCGGTGGCCCGGTACCACTCGCTGGCAGCGGACCCGGAGAGCCTTCCGGAGTGCCTGCGGTGCATCGCCAAAACCGATGCAGGGGAAGTCATGGCGGTACAGCACACCGAGTACCCCATCTACGGCCTGCAGTTCCACCCGGAGTCCATCCTGACCCCGGAGGGGAAGACCATTTTGAAGAATTTCATCACGTTGTTATAAAGGAGAGAAGAACCATGATCGAAGAAGCCATTGTGAAGATCGTCGACAAACAGGACCTCACGTACGACGAGGCCTATGCCGTTATGAACGAGATCATGAGCGGGGAGACCAGCGCGACCCAGAACGCCGCGTTCCTCGCCGCCCTGTCCACGAAGAGTGCCAAGGCCGAGACCACCGCGGAGATCGCCGGCTGTGCCGCTGCCATGCGGGAACACGCGACCGCGCTGGAGACGGACTACGACGTCCTCGAGATCGTCGGCACCGGCGGCGACCGGGCCCACAGTTTCAATATTTCCACGACCTCCGCACTGGTGGCGGCGGCCGGCGGCATCAAGGTCGCGAAACACGGCAACCGCGCCGCCTCGTCTTCGAGCGGTACGGCAGATGTCCAGGAAGCCCTCGGCGTGAACATCGCCCAGGACCCGGACAAGTGCCGCGAACTGCTGGACGAAGTGGGTCTCTGCTTCATGTTCGCCCAGAAGTACCACACGTCCATGAAGTATGTCGGACCCATCCGCAAGGAGCTGGGCATCCGGACGGTTTTCAATATCCTCGGGCCCCTCACGAACCCGGCGAAACCCACGTACATGGTGCTCGGCGTCTATGACGAATACCTCGTCCAGCCCCTCGCCCAGGTCCTTGCGAACCTCGGGGTGAAGCGCGGTCTGGTCGTCTATGGCAAAGACCGGATGGATGAGATCTCCGCGAGTTCCGAGACCACCGTCGCCGAGGTCAACAACGGCTGGTACAAGACTTACACCATCAAACCGGAGGACTTCGGTCTGGTCCGCGGTACGAAGGACGAACTGGTGGGCGGCTCTGCCGAAGAGAACGCAGTCATCACCCGGGACGTCCTCAGTGGCAAAGAGCAGGGCACCCGCCGCAACGCGGTCCTCATGAACGCCGGCGCCTGCTTCTATGTCTCCGGAAAAGCGGAGACCCTGGCAGACGGCGTGAAGACGGCGGCGGACATCATCGACTCCGGAAAGGCCCTCGAGACCCTCGAGCAGTACATCAACGTTTCCAACCGGTAAGGAGGCACTATGGCGACCATTTTAGACGAGCTCGCGATGTACGCCAAAATGCGTGTCGTCGAAGCAAAACAGAGAGAACCTCTTTCGGTGGTGCAGGCCAGAGCGGACGCCCGGCCGGACCCGGGGTTCGCCTTTGAAAAGGCACTGGTCGGTCCGGACCTCGCGTTCATCTGCGAAGTCAAAAAGGCGTCCCCCTCGAAGGGGCTCATCGCACCGGAATTCCCCTATGTGCAGATCGCCAGAGAATATGAGGCGGCGGGGGCCGATGCCATTTCTGTCCTGACGGAGCCGAAGTGGTTCCTCGGGTCGAAGGAATATCTGAATGAGATCTCGGCGGAAGTCTCCATTCCCTGTCTGCGGAAGGACTTCACCGTCGATGAATACATGATCTGGTCCGCGAAGGCCCGTGGGGCGTCTGCCGTCCTTCTCATCTGCACCATCCTCGACGACGCGAGACTCCGCGCCTTCCGGGAACTGGCGGATGACCTGGGCCTCAGCGCGCTGGTGGAAGCCCACGACGAAAAGGAAGTGGAGCGGGCCCTGAAGGCCGGCGCCAGAGTCCTCGGGGTCAACAACCGGAACCTCAAAGACTTCACTGTGGACACGGAGAACAGCCGAAGACTCCGGGCGCTCATCCCGGACGACGTTCTGTATGTCTCGGAAAGTGGTGTGCAGACGGCGGAAGACGTGGCACTCCTCCGGGAGGTGGGCGCCGACGCCGTGCTCATTGGCGAGACGCTCATGCGGGCTCCGGACAAGACCGCGAAGCTCGCGGAACTGCGGGGTGACGTATGATCCCCCGCGTGAAGACCTGCGGTCTGTCCCGGACCGAAGACATCGTTGTCGCCAATGAGCTGCGACCCGACTGCGTCGGGTTCGTGTTCTGGCCGAAGAGCCGCCGGTACGTGACCCCGGAGGCCGCAGCGGAGCTGCGGGTGCTCCTGTCACCGGACATTCCGGCCGTGGGGGTCTTCGTGGACGAAGACCCGACAGTGGTCGCAGACCTCCTGCAGCAGGGCACCATCCAGGTGGCCCAGCTCCACGGCCACGAGGACGAGACGTACATCGCGGCTCTTCGCCAGACGACGTCGGCGCCCATCTGGAAAGCTTGACTGGTCTCTGGTGCGGGACGTACATCGCCCGTACCTTCTGGCCGGAGGCCTGACCCCGGAAAACGTGACCGAAGCGGTAAAGACGCTGGAACCCTTTGGCGTGGATGTCAGCTCCGGCATCGAGACCGACGGGCACAAAGACCCTGACAAAATGCGGATGTTCCTCGACGCTGTTCGGAGCATCTGAAAATCCAATGAACCTGATAAGAAGGAGGACCTCACAATGACCAACCCGGCAGGCCGGTTCGGCGTTCACGGCGGACAGTACGTCCCCGAGACGCTGATGAACGCGCTCCTCGAACTGGAAGAGGCCTACAACTACTATAAAAACGACCCGGAGTTCAACCGGGAACTTCAGAAACTGTTCGACGAGTACGCC
>ONFJ01000063.1 GCA_900317085.1 uncultured Eubacteriales bacterium
TTTTTCCATGGCTCGCTACCTCCTCTCTGCGCGAACGAAAATGTGGGTGTCCGTCACGCGCTCGACGACGCCGTCGATGCTCGCGTGGACCGGTGCTCCAAGGGAGCCCTCCGGCACATCGGCGATGCACTGCCCCTTCTTCACGGCCTCTCCCGGGGAAACGGAAGGGATGGCCGGCGCTCCCACGTGGTCTTGGAGCGAGAGGGCGACGGTGCCTGCGCTCAGGAGTTCCTCCGTGAGCGGCGCGGGACGGTTGTACTTTCGGAGACCCAGCCGGGCGATGAGTCGTCCGGAGGGGACCTGCCGGCAGGGGCGCATCGGGTCCGCCGTGAATTCCGCCTTCGGCGTGTGCTTGATGCCCTCTTCCCGCAGTTTTGTCATGTAGTAGAGGTTCGCCATGCGGGGGTGGATGCCTGCGGGACAGGAGAAGTAGTCACACAGGTTGCACTGGCAGCAGGTCTGGGCAGCGGTCACGTTTTCGTCTGCCGGCAGGTCATACGCCATGGCCCGCACCATTTTGTGGGGCACGGTCGAGTGGCCGAGCAGATGACGGGGACAGAGGTCCGAGCGGGTGTTCCGCCGGCAGGACCAGAAGCCCTTTGGTCTTCTTCGTCACATACCGGTCCGCGGGGTTCGAACCCGGCTTCAGGAGGCCGCCCATCATGGGGCCGCCGTTCACGACGGCAGAGCCGTCCGTGCCGGGGTCTTCCGTGGCAAGCGCGTGCGCCGTTTCCGGGTCACAGCCCGCCGCTTCGAAGAGGAGTTCCACCGGCGTGCCCACCGGCACGCGGAGGGTGACCGGGTGTGGTACATCGCCCCCGACCGTCACGTACTTTTCGGTGACCGGGGTGCTCTTCGCGGCAGCCGATATGTTGTATGCCGTCTCCGCGTTGATGACGACGCAGCCGACGGCGCTCGGGAGGCCGGTCTCCGGAACGATGCGCCCGGTGAGTTCGTAGACGAGGACCTGTTCATCGCCCGCGGGGTACACGTCCGGCAGTTCGCCGACGGTCACGGGCAGTTGCTTCCTCGAGATGGTCTCCCGCAGAGTCTGAATGACCTCGGGGTGGCTGACCTTCACGCCGATGATGGCGTGCGCCGCTCCGACGGTCTCCTTCGCCAGAAGCAGGCCCTCGAGGACCGCTTCCGGGTGTGTCTCCATGAGCTGCTGGTCCACCCGCAGAAGGGGTTCACATTCGGCTCCGTTGAGCAGAACGTACTCCGCGTCCGTATTCAGTTTGACATGGGTGGGGAAGCCCGCTCCCCCGGCGCCGATGACACCGGCGCTCCGGACCAGGTCTCTTGTGGACATAGCCGCTCCTTAAGAATTCTGTGGTTTCGTGTACCGTCCCGCCCGGTACCGGCACATGAGGATGTGCACGGCGCTCGACAGACGGTTGAGTTGTTCAACGAGGTCGTTCCGCTTCACGGACGTTCCCTGTTTGAAGGCATGGACGGCCAGCACCTCCGCCTCCCGGATGGTGGTCCGAAGAAGGTTGAGGCCCGCGAAAGCCGTGCCCATTTCATAGCTCGGCAGCTGCATCGGCGGGACGCCGAAGTACTGCTCCGGGTCGTGGGACTGCGCCCGCAGTTCCTCATGAGTGAGCCCGAGGATGGTGGTTTTCGACACCGGTTCGTTCAACACTTCCGCCCGCATGAGGTCCCGGAGGGTGGCGAGGATGTCGTCGAGGTCCGACAGCAGGTGGGGACAGCCGTCCCCCGCCGCGATGAGACTCTGGACAAAGACCACCTGGGCCTGGGCCGTGTCGAGTTTGCCCCGGTACTGAATGACCGGGTCGTCCTTCATGACGAGTTTGTTGCCTTCGATGTGGGTCATGGCCTCCGGTTTCTGCCCGTAGGGCGTATGGGTCCGGTAGCCGTAAAAGCGCAGTTTCGCCGGTGCCTCGGTCCGCGCTGCTGTCACGCCGAACGCGTTGTCCGTCGTCACGCCACTCCCCGTGGTCAGGTCCCCGCGGTTGCCCCCGACGACCGGCTGTCCGGCCGTATTGCTGCGGGAAATGTAGTTCTGGTTGAGGTACCGGGTGCTCTCTGCACGCTGCTCGTTTTTCGGCCGCCGGCTCTCGTTGTCGAACCGGATGCACATGGTGTTGAGGTAATCCTTCGCGGCCGGAGACAGCAAGCGACCTTCCGGAACATAATAAATGTCCGGCCTCGTCGTCTCCGATTCGATTGTCGCCCGAATCTCTTCCAGCGAAATGAGTTTCATAAAGGTTCCCTCAGTTTCTAAATTGGTTGGCGATTCACGCTGGGATCAGACACACATCATTCCTTTGGAAGGTATGTCTCGAGGATGGGAAGCAAATCGCCCTTTTTGGCGTAATTGATCTCCGTACGGGTCATGGGGAACCCGGGGATGGACCGCGCTACGCCGCGCAGTTTCGAGACCGTGTAGCTCTGGACTTCCGCAAAGGTGGGAAGGTTCGGCACACGGGGTCCCGGCTTCGGTTCGGCGGGCTTCGCGTCAGCCTCTTTCGGGGCTCTGCGCTCCACCGCTTCCGCCGGTCTCACATTGTCTTCGGTCCGACCGTTCACCGTGGTGCTGCCGGGTGTGCCGACATTCCCTCCGGTCAGGTCTCTCATACCGCTTGCAGGACGTGGGATGACGTGGACCGAGACGAGGTCAGAGACCATTTCGGCTGCCGCTCCGCCGGCCTCTGTGGCCGCCTTGACCGCACCGACTTCGCCTTCGACGAAGACCGCGGTGAGACCGCCGCCGACTTTCGACATGTTCACGAACCGCACGTTGGCTGCTTTCAGCGCGGCGTCCAGAGCTTCGATGGCTCCGATGCGGCCGACGACTTCGATCATGCCGAGTGCCTGTTTCGTGGTGTTCTCGTTCATCCGTTCTCACATCCTTTCCTTACAGTCGTTTCAGCACGATGCCGTGCCGGTGAAGCAGATCGTTCGCCAGAGGCGAGACCACGGTCCGCTCGTTCACGACCACTGCTTTCGCGCCGGCCGCGACCGCATCCCTCACCTGGACTTCCGTTAAGAAGCCGGTGGAGACCAGAACATCGCCGTCCCCGAGACCGCCGGGCTCTTCCGGTGCCGTATACACGGGCGCCGGTGCCTCGAACGTCTCGTTCACTGCCGTCCCGCAGGATACGCTGCCGCTCTTGCCCGTAATGACCGCTTTGCAGCCGTCCTGGAACCCGCAGGCATTCGCTTCGTCGAAGTCGATGTGCAGCGCGAGTTTGTGGGCAGGGCCGGAGCGCACGACCACGTCGTGGAACGTGAGGGGCCGGTCGGTGCACATGCGTACATCGACGAGGTCGCCGTCACGGAGTCCCGCGGCCGCCGCTTCTTCCGGCGACATGTGGACGTGGTTTCTGGCAATGATGAGGCTCTGTTCCGCCATGAGAAATGCGTCTTTGGATGCGATGAGCATATCGCCTGCCCGTGACAGATCGCCCGAGAGAGCGACCGGCGGGTTCAGACCCAGCGTGCGGGCATCCGTAGCACTCACTTCCACCTGCGTGTGCCCCCGGGGCGGACCCAGGATGGCCACGTTCTGGAAGGTGCCTTTCGGCCCGATGAGGGTGACCCGTTCTTCGGACAGGTACTGCCCCGGCTGGGACAGCGGGCGTTTCGGGGTCAGTTCATACCCCGGCCCGAACAGGTGCTCCACATCCTCCGGAGACAGATGGACGTGCCGGCCGGACGCCTCGGCGGGAACCACGAAGCCCTCGACGGGGACAGACGACGAACAGACCGCCGGAGAAACACTCCCGGTCTCTTCTTTTAAATATTCGTCGACTGCGCCGGACACGATGTCCCGGACCATTTCCTCTAACTTCATGCGACTGTCCTCCTAAGACAGAGTGGGTTACGCGTCGAAGTCGAGGGTCGGAAGGATGTATTCCACTTCGCTGTGCGGACGCGGAATGACATGGACGGAGACGAGGTCGCCAACGCGGTCAGCTGCTGCGCCGCCGGCTTCGGTAGCTGCCTTGACAGCGCCGACATCGCCGCGGACCATGACGGTGACGAGACCGCCGCCGACGTGGACTTTGCCGCAAAGGCGGACGTTCGCCGCTTTGACCATGGCATCGGCTGCTTCGATGGAAGCGACGAGGCCTCTGGTTTCGACCATTCCTAATGCTTCAGTTGTCTTTGCCATAATAGTTTCCTCCATTATGTTTTATTGGACTTTTTGGCTTACTTGTTTATTCAACGGGTATGGTTCCCGTTTTTGATGATGCGGTTGTACGGCTGGGACGTGGTCACTTCCACGCTGTGGGCCGCGTTGCCGAGGTACGCGGGGCCGTTCGCAAGGTACGAGCCCTTCGCCTTCGGCGGTTTTGTGGGCGATATACCGCTCGCCGTTCTCACGACTTCCGGGTCCTTCGACGGAGTGGTGCGTCCGCTGCGCAGGTCCTCCAGTTCGAGAAGACCGTACGCAAGGCGCCGGACGTTGATGAGGTTCATGGGGCCGACATTGTCGGAGGTGGCACTGCCGCCGACGGAGCCGCAGCCCAGCGTGAGCGCCGGGGGCAAGCCCGTGGTGGCGCCGACGCCTCCGAGGGCACCGGGGGTGTTGACGAGCACACGGGACACGGGCTTCTTCAGCGCGAACTCGCGGATGATCCGCTCGTCTCTCGAGTGCAGGCACATGGTGTGGCCGGAGCCTTCGTTGTGGAGCAGCTCCAGGGCCTTCTCGCAGGCCTCTTCCCAGCTGTCCACGACGAAGAACGCGAGGATGGGACAGAGTTTTTCCCTGCTGTACGGCTGGTCTTTCCCGATGCCCGTGTGCTCCGTGAGCAGGACCCGGGTGCCGGCCGGTATGGTAATGCCGGCCATGTCGGCGATGCGCCGGACATCTTTTCCGACGATGGCGGGGTTCATGGTGTTGTTGGCTCTCATGATGAACTTCGCGACCCGGTCGCTTTCGTCCTTCGTCATGAAGTAACCGCCCTGACGCTCCAGTTCCGCGACGACCGCGTCCTTCGAGCACCGCTCCACGATGATGGACTGCTCGGAGGCACAGATGGTGCCGTTGTCGAAGGTCTCGGAGTCGAAGATCTGTTTGACCGCCAGCGGGATGTCCGCGGTCTTCTCGATGAAGCAGGGGCCGTTGCCCGGGCCGACGCCCAGGGCGGGGTTGCCGGAGGAGTACGCGGCACGGACCATGGCTTCTCCGCCGGTGGCGAGGATCATGCCCGTGTCCGGGTGCTTCATCAGGGTCTCGGTGGACTGCTTCGAGGGCGTCTCCACCACCTGGATGAGGTGGTCCGGGGCGCCCGCTTTCTTCGCGGCATCCTGCAGCACTTTGACGGTGGCGAGGATGCAGTTCATCGCCCCGGGGTGCGGGGAGATGACGATGGCGTTCCCGGCTTTCAGGGAGATGAGCGTTTTGTACATGACCGTGGACGTGGGGTTCGTGCTCGGGATGAGCGCCACGACGACGCCGACGGGCACCGCGACGTCCATGGTTTTACTGACCGGGTCCTCGGCGAGGACGCCGATGGTCTTCATCTCTTTGATGGAGTCCCAGACGATCTTCGAGCCGAGCTGGTTCTTGAGGACCTTGTCCTCCCAGCGGCCGAAGCCGGTCTCCTCGTTGGCCATTTTCGCGAGGGGTTCGGCGTTCGCTATGCAGGCGGCGCACATCGCCTCACAGACACGGTCGACCTGAGTCTGGTCGAACTCGGCGAACTGTTTCTGTGCCGCCACCGCGTTTCTCATGAGGTCCCGTGCTTCCTGGATGGAGCGCAGGTCTCTGTCGAATTCCATGAGGGTCCCTCCTTAGTAATCTTCCTGCCGGACGGGCTCGTCCGCCACCCGGCAGACCGCCGCGCCAAAGGCTCTGCAGGCCTCTTCACAGGCCCACTGCTCACCGGTCAGCAGGCCGCCGGCAAAGTTCGTCTCGGTGGGCGGGCCGTAGAAGACGTTGAGGTCCACGTCCGCCGCTTTCAGGGCCGCGTCCAGCCCTACGATGGCTTCGTTGGGCGGCGCGATGAGGTACGCCATGCTCGTCCCGACGGGCACGCCCGCCTGCTCGGAAAGGTAGGTGCCGGTCTGGGAGATGCAGTGGGCGAAGTACGGGATGCTCCCGTCGTCGTTCGCGCTGTAGAAGAACGCGACATTCTGGATGTAGTCGGTGAAGGCGTTCAGGCCGGCCCGGACTTCCGCCGGGTCCTCCCCCGCCAGGATGCCGATGAACTCACCGGCCAGTTTCGTCGAGGCGTTGCCGGAGCCCGCGTAGAAGGACTTCGCGTAGACGACGGTCACTTCCGCCTTCTTCGTCGCTTCGTCGATGGCGGCATAGGACACATCGTCACAGTCGGTCGTCACGATGCCGAGGCTCTTGTACCCGTCGGGCACATTCAGTTTTTCCAACAGCGCGGGTTCCGCGTTCGGGATCTCCTGCAGACTCAGGAGGCTGGTTATGATGCGGTCACCTTTCATGGCGTTCTCCTTTTGGCGATTTACAATTGCAGGTCCACACCGGACTTCTGCTCGTTCAAGATGCGTTCCAGCAGTTCCACCAGGTATGCGCCGGCCTCGACGGGCTGGATGCCGTGCTGATGGATGTTGGAGACGACGGTCCGTTTGGACTCGGGGATGCCCACATAGGCACCATACGTAATATATGCACTCATGCTGTCGGAGGCCGCGAGACCGGGGCGCTCCCCGAGGAGCACGCAGGTCAGCTCGGCGCCGACTGCTTCGGATACGGCGTCCATGGTGGGCACGCGGCCGTACTTCACGAAGAAGGGCGTGCCGACGCGGATGCCGTCCGCTTTCAGGCCATCCATGAGGATGGGCAGCAGGTCTTCGATGTTGTGTTCGACGGCGGAGTTGGAAAGGCCGTCCGAGACGTACACCTGGATCTGCGGGTTTTTCTCACAGCGCTCCCGCAGGAAGGTCTTCGCCTCGTCGCTCAGCTGGCGTCCGAGGTCCGGGCGGGTCAGGTGGGTGTCGATGTCCTCGCACTTCGACTGGATGAGCGGTAAGTCCATGCGCTGGAGGAGCCCTTCGTCGACGGGCTTCAGCACGGCGTCCTTCGCCATGGCGTGGTCGGCGCGCAGGGAGAGCATGGCCTTCGTCGTGAGGCGCTCGCCGTCCCGGCCGATGCCGATGCGCGCGGTGGTGGACCGCTCCATCGCCTTCAGGGCGAGGGGGTTCTGCGGGTCGTCGAACTGGATAGTCTCCTTGTATTCCGACTCCGCGAGGTCTTTCAGTGCGTCGGAAGCCAGTTCCCGTACGGAAGTTTCGGTGAAAGCAGCCGTTCCGGTGCTGTGCTGCGGGACCGGAGCTTCGACCGGTACATCGCCCACGGGCTTGCCGGGGACGAAGTCCTCGGAGACACCCTGTTCTTTCAGTGCGGAAAGGACCTGCGCGGTGATCTGTTCAATGAGCTGTTCTCGCGTCATACCAGCGGCCTCCCTTCCGTAAAGATGGTCGGGTCTCCGGTGCGGGCGGTGGGCTGTCCGTTTTCGAGGATGCCCATCTTTTCCATCCACTGCTCGAACTCTTTGATGGGGTGCAGCCCCAGGGTCTGGCGGACCGCCAGGATGTCCTGGTACGAGTTCGTCTGGTAGTTGAGCATGATGTCGTCGCCCGAGGGGACGGAGATGATGTAGGTACAGCCGGCGGCGGCCAGCAGCACCGCGAGGCTCTCGATGTCGTTCTGGTCGGCGTCCATGTGGTTCGTGTAGCAGCAGTCGCAGCCCATGGGGAGGCCGGAGAGCTTGCCCATGAAGTGGTCCTCGAGACCGGCACGCATGACCTGCTTCGAGTCGTAGAGGTACTCAGGGCCGATGAACCCGACGACTGTGTTGACCATGAAGGGTTTGAAAGCCTTCGCGAAACCGTAGCAGCGGGCTTCCATGGTCACCTGGTCCGCGCCGAAGTGGGCGTTGGAGGAGAGCTCCGAGCCCTGCCCCGTCTCGAAGTACATGAGGTTCTCGCCCTTTGCGGTACCCCGGTCTTTCAGGAGCGCGATGGCTTCCCGGACGGTGTCTCCGGAGAACCCGAAGGCCTCGTTGCCCTTTTCGGAACCGGCGATGGACTGGAAGATCATGTCGGCAGGTGCCCCCTGCTTCACCGCCTCGATCTGGGTGGTGATGTGGGACAGGACGCAGATCTGCGTCGGGATCTCGAACGTGTTCTTCACTTCGTCGAAGAGTTCGAGGATGGCTTTCGTCCCGGCGACCGTGTCGTTGACCGGGTTCAGGCCGATGACCGCGTCGCCGCAGCCGTAGGCAAGGCCTTCATACAGGGACGCCCGGATGCCCTCGAGCCCGTCCAGCGTGTGGTTCGGCTGGAGCCGGGAGGACAGGGTGCCCCGCAGGCCCATCGTCGTGTTGCAGGTGGTGTGGACGCGGATCTTATTCGCCGCATACACGAGGTCCAGGTTCGACATGAGTTTCGCGACCGCGGCGACGGTCTCGGAGGTGAGGCCTTTCCGGAGCCACTCGATGTCCGCCTGCTGTGTTTTCTCCGAGAGGAGGAAGGCACGCAGTTCGGCGATGGGCCAGTTGCGGATGCGGGCGTAGACCTGTTCGTCCACCGCGTCCTGGATGAGCCGGGTGACCTCGTCCTCCTCGTAGGGCACGACGGGGTTCTCCCGGATATCGGAGATGAGGAGGTCCGAGAGGACATCTTTGGCGGCGATGCGTTCACTGTCGGAACGGGCCGCGATGCCGGCCATCTCATCGCCGGACTTCTTCTCGTTGGCGCGGCCCAGGACTTCCTTCACGGAGTCGAACTGGTACACCGTACCGCCGAGTTTGCTTTGCAGTCTCATGTCGGGACCTCCTTTCCTGTATGTCACGTGGGTTTATGCTTCCGCGGAATGCTGGAATTCAAATCTAAATCAGCTAAATATCAGAGTCTTTACGACCACCGGCAATGCTACGCCGTCCATGACGGGTTTGCCGATGTCGATGTAGTCTCCGGAGTTGATCCGGATGCAGTCGAGGCAGATGATGGGCCTGGTGCTGACACTCGCGGAGCCGCCTGCACCGCCGAAGCTCGCCGGGCTCGACACTCCGCCGGTCCTGGCCATTCTTCCCATGACCTGACCAAGTGCCTTCGCGAGGTCGTTCTCACAGATGATGATGAGGGGCTGCGTCGGACTCAGGACCTCCCGGTCCACCTGCAGCAGCGTTTCCGCGAGGTGCTTCAGTTCCGGGTACGTGGTGCGTTCCTTGCCCCGGACACAGAGGCCCATCTGCTCGACCTGCGCCTGGTCCATGTACCAGCGGAGCTCGTCCGCGAGTTTCCGGTGCTCCCCGAGGTACAGCGCCGCTTCCGCCTCTTCGGAGGGCAGGAACATAGGCAGGTTCTTGATGGGGAACAGGTCTTCGGAGTAGGAGATGGTGCTGCCGGAGACTTCGGTCATGTACGTCCCGGCCCCAACGACCGTGGCCCGTATGGTCTCCTTCGGCTCGACGACTTCAAAGCCGCCCGGCTTCGCGCGTTGCGTTTCCACTTTTTTGTGGAGTGCTTCGGCGATACACGGGCCGAGGTCGTGATACGCCCGAAGGTTTCGTTCTTCTTTGTAGTAGCAGTCCGCCACGCCGCCGGAGAAGGACACATACTGGATGGGGTCCGTGAGGCGGATGGGCTGTGAGATCCGTGTGGACCGGAGCGATGCTGTCGAGGATGGTGTCCGCCAGCAGGTTGCCAATGGTGCGGAGCGTCTCGTCGGAGACGGTCTCCCCTTCGTTCCACTGCAGACCTCTCAGTGCGCCGAGGTCGTTCAGCCGGGCGCTGACGTAGGTCAGTCTCCCCTGCTGGTCGTACTTCGCGATGCGTCCGCCGACATCGATGCAGGTCTGTGCTTCCAGATTCCCGCAGTTGAAAACGGACACGTTCGTGGTGCCGCCCCCGATGTCGAGGTTCGCGGCCACACAGCCATACTTCTTGGAAAAGGCTTCCGCGCCGGAGCCGCGCCCCGCCAGGATGGACTCAAGGTCCGGACCCGCGGTGGCCACAACGAACTCGCCGGCGAGCGTGCTCAGCTTGTCGATGATGATCTGGGCGTTCTCCTTGAGCGAGCTCTCGCCCGTGATGATGACGGCGCCGGTGTCCACGTCCTCGGGGCGAATGCCCGCGGCGCGGTACTCCTTCTCGACGATTTGCCTTATGGCTTCGCCGTCGAGCAGGTCCCGGTCCTTCTGAGGAGTGAGGTACAAGGGACTTCGATAAATGATGTCCTTTGTCGTGATGCTCACTTCGGGCACCCGGTAGGACGCAGCCGTGTTGGAGATGCCGAGCCGGGAGACGATCATGCTCGTCGTCGTGGTACCGATGTCGATGCCCACGCTGAGAATGTCCTTCTTCATGTGCTCGTCTCCCTGTGAGCATGCGCATGCTCAATCGTCATACGGGCATAGCATGCCCTTTGTTTAATCAGAATACTTCATGCTCATCATACTTCAGCGCGAGCATGCTTGTCAACAAAAATTGAGCACGATCCCGAAATGGGATCGTGCTCAGGCACTAGTGAAATATGAAATTGCCGGAAAGCTGAGCATGCTCAACGAGAATTCAGCTCCGCAAGCCGTGCTCAAGCCTTAGTAGACGCCGATCTCCTTGAGCAGTTCCTTGGTAGAAGCACGCACATAGGCTGCCACAAAAGCGTCCGCATTCTCAAAATAGTTCGGCTCGAAGGTCTTGATGACCGAGGCGAGCGACTCATACTTGTCGTAATCGGTACGGATCTGGATGTTCCGCGCACGGATGACGCAGTCGGCCTTTGTGCTCGGGAACGAGATGCCGGCCTTCGCGACGCCCTTGAGGAAATAATGGGTCCCCAGGGTGAAGTTCTCTTTCTGTGACATGTTATTCCCTCCTTACTTTTTCTTCTTGCCGTAGTAGGCGGTGTAATCGCTGTAGTCGTAACCCTGATAGTCGGGAGTGCCGACATACGGGGTCATGGCGCCACGGTGACGGGACTCCCATTCAAGAGCCATCATCGGAACGACCGTGTGCTGGACATCTTCCGTCAGAGGAGCGAAGGGCCAGTAGATCATGCCCTCGACACCTTCCGGGATCTCCTGCAGGATATCGCCAAAGCCGTTGCAGACCATGGAACCGCCCGGATAATTGAAGCACTCATCCATGCCGACGGAGTTGCAGGCAAGGACCATGACGTTGTTGAAGAGTGCACCGGCCTGGTTCGACAGTTTCTGCATGTTGCCGAACGGTCCCATCCAGTGGGAGACGTGGATGACGACGTTCGCGCCGTTGGCGACCGCTTCCCTCCAGACCTCCTGATACCGGGAGTCCGCACAGATGATGGTGGCGATGCGTGCGCCCTTCGGGCCTTTGCAGACCGGGACTTCGTGTCCGGGAAGCGTCGGCTCATAGGGGAACCAGGGGTTCATCTTGACATACTTGTGGACGATCTCACCCTTGTCATTGATGATGATGCAGGTGTTCTCGATCCCCTTGCGCTCCTTGTTCAGGATCCACGGATCGAAACAGCCCCAGATCTCCAGTTCTTTGCACTTTGCCTGGACACGTTTGATGGGTTCGGAATCCCAGGTCAGAGCGACCTTGACCCAGTTGTTCGGAGCCATGCCCTGGAAGCAGCACTCCGGGAAGATGATCATGTCGATGCCCGGGAAACCGGTGCAGGCCCGCTCCATATACTCGATGATGCGGTCTGTGTTGTAATCGACGTCTTCCATCGTGTTCGCGCTCTTCGGTCCGAACTGGACCAGGACCGGCTGGAAGATGCCGGAGCCCATAACGGTGTTCAGCACGTTGGATGTAACGTTGCCGATGGTATCTTTGACACCCATTATAATTTCCTCCTTTATGGTGGCGTTATATCTGACAATTTGATTATAGCATCATTTTCGCTTTTTTATACTTGTCCGGCAGTACATCGCCGACGAAGAGGATCTTGCCGCTTAGCTTTCTTTATGGAGACGCGCGTCGCGCCAATCCTTACAGTCCTATTCTAAGCCTTCGATTCATGTCGGGTCAATTCCTCTCGCGCAGAAGAACATGTTTTTTATTCAGTTCATTTTTCTTCCTTATGATGTAGCAAGGAGAACAGCAGAAAGAATTACGAACTTAATTTCCGGCAAAAGCCTATTGACTACATAGGTTTTAGGATTTATAGTAAGTTAAACCAAAGAAAAAGGAGGAAGCCCCATGAAAGTTGTCATCGTCGGTGGCGTGGCCGGCGGCGCCGGTTGTGCTGCCAGACTGCGCAGGCTCGATGAAACCGCGGAGATCGTCATACTCGAACGAGGCGACTATATCTCCTATGCCAACTGCGGCCTGCCGTACCACGTCGGCAATGTCATCCGCTCCCGCGACTCCCTGCTCGTCACTCCGGCGCAGCAGATGAGAGACCGGTTCCGGGTGGATGTCCGGACCCACAACGAGGTCACGGCGATCGACCGCGTGAACAAGACGGTCCTCGTCCACAACAGTGACACGGACGAAGACTACACCGAAACTTACGACAAACTGGTCCTCGCGACCGGTTCCTCTCCCCTGCGGCCGCCCATCCCGGGCATCGACTCGCCCCGCATCCACACCCTCTGGACCGTCGCGGACACGGACCTGTTCCGCTCCATGGTCTATGAGCAGAAGATCCAGACAGCTGTCGTGGTCGGCGGCGGGTTCATCGGCCTCGAGATGGCGGAGAACCTGAAAGAAGCCGGCGTCGACGTTACCATCCTCGAGGCGGCGGACCAGGTCATGGCGCCCCTCGACTTCGAGATGGCGCAGATGCTCCACGGCGAGATCCGCGACAAGGGCATCCGCCTCGAGCTGGGCGACCCGGTCGCCTCCTTCGAAGACAAGGGCGACACCGTCGTCACGACCCTGAAGAGCGGCACCTCCGTCGAAGCGGAGCTCGTCGTCCTGTCCATCGGCGTTCGCCCGAACAGCGGCATCGCGAAAGACGCTGGCCTGCCCCTCAACCAGCGGGGCGGTATCATCGTCGACGACTACATGCAGACCGAGGACCCGAACATCTTCGCCGTGGGCGATGTGGTCGAAGTACTCGACGCCAACACCGGCGGACGGACCATGGTCCCGCTGGCGGGGCCCGCCAACAAGCAGGGCCGCATCGTGGCGGACAACATCGCCGCCACCGCGAAGGGCAAAAAGCCACACATCCTGTATGCCGGAACGCAGGGCAGTTCCGTCGTCAAGGTCTTTGACTACACTGCCGCGTCCACCGGTCGGAACGAGAAGCAGCTCATCGCCGCAGGACTCAAAAAAGGGACCGACTACGAAGTCGTCTATATCACCCAGAACCACCATGCGGGCTACTACCCCGGTGCCCTGCCGATGGTCATCAAACTGATCGTCGAGAAGGCGGCACCCGTGGACAGCCACATCCTCGGCGCGCAGATCGTCGGCTACGAAGGCGTCGACAAGCGGATCGACACCCTCGGTGTTTCGCTCCGACTGGGGGCCACGGTCGATGACCTCACCGACCTCGAGCTCGCTTACGCTCCGCCGTACTCCTCCGCGAAAGACCCCGTCAACATGGCCGGCTTCGCGGCACAGAACGCGCTTGAAGGCCTCGTGACATTCTCGGACTGGAACTTCGACGAGACGACCCCCGACGCGGTCATCCTGGACATCCGGGAAGACGCGGAGCGGATGGTCTCGAAGCTTCCGGACGCCGTCGAGATCCCCCTCGGAGAACTCCGCGACCGGATGGACGAACTCGACAAGGACAAAACCTACGTGGTCTTCTGTGGCATCGGCGTCCGCGCCTACAACGCGACCCGGACCCTCGCGAACCACGGCTTCAAGCACGTCCTCGTCTACCCCGGCGGCACCCGCCTCTACCACGCAACTCATAAAAAACCGGTCCCGGTCATCCAGCTTCCGACGCTGGAGCAGCCCATCGCCAAAAAGGAGGAATTCACCATGCCTGCGGACGTCAAAAAGATCTCCCTCGACTGCATCGGCCTGCAGTGCCCGGGCCCGATCGTCAAGGTCTATGAGGCCATCAACACCATGAACGACGGCGACACCCTCGAAGTGTCCGCCTCCGACCCCGGCTTTGTCCGCGACATCGGCGCCTGGTGCCAGACCACCGGCAACACGCTCATCTCCGCCGGCAAGGAAGGGACCGAGTACAAAGCCGTCCTGATGAAGGGCCTTACCGGAGGTGCTGCCGCCGCCGAGACCGGCACTGCGGTCGTCCCCGGACGGACCGACAGCGAAAAGACCATCGTCGTCTTCTCCGGCGATATGGACAAGGTCATGGCCGCGTTCATCATCGCGAACGGCGCCGCCGCCATGGGCAAGAAAGTCACGATGTTCTTCACGTTCTGGGGCCTTGCGGCACTCCGGAAACGTCCCGCTCCGAAAGTTTCCAAAGGGCTCATCGAGCACGCGTTCGGCATCATGCTTCCGAAGGGCGTTGCCCACATGGGCATCTCCAAGTGGAACATGGGCGGCATGGGCGGCGCCATGATGCGCTGGGTCATGAAGCAGAAGAACGTCGACACGCTGCAGGACCTCATGGACACCGCCATGAAGAACGGTGTCACCATCCAGGCCTGCTCCATGAGCATGGACGTCATGGGCATCAAGGAAGAGGAACTCATCGACGGCATCGAGATCGTCGGTGTCGGCACCTACCTTGGCGCCGCGGAGACCGCGAACCACAACCTGTTCATCTGACGGGTCCACAATGCCACTGCTCCCCTGAGCGCTGGATAAAACATCCAAACATGACAGAAAGACCACCGCTTCCAAACGGTGGTCTTTTTCTGCGTTGTGTTCTATTGCGTTTTTCTTTCACTGGAATGCTGTTACTTCAGCAGAGCATCGTACTTTTTCTGCCACTTGCGGACTTTGCGGGCGTTGTACTTCTTCGGCATGCGGATGGCGATGAGCAGACCGTGGCCCGCGGTGCCGAGGGCACCGAACAGTCCCGGGATGAGCCCGTCGACCGCCGTGATGAGCTTGATGCGGCGGACGATGTCGGCCGGAGTGATCTTGTAGTTCTGGGACTCGCCGCTCGAGTCGGTCGAGAGGAGTTTCATGTCTTCGTTGGTGACCGCGCCGCAGCCGAGGAGATAGTTGACCGTCTCCGGGGTCTGGGTGAGCACCCAGCGCTTGGCGAGGTCGATGGCGTAGTAGATGTTGCCGAGTTCCTTGAAGTACGCGACCTGATAGGGCCAGAGGTCCTTCGCCCGGAAGACGCCCTTCGGTTTGCCCGCGTCGATGACGGCCTTCGCCAGCATGTTGCCGGCCTTCATGGCGGCTTCGATGCCGGAGCCGAGGAACGGCATGGTCATGTAGGCGCTGTTGCCGACGGCGGCATAGCCGTCTGCCACGAGGACGGACAGCGTGCAGCGGACACCGAGGTCCACCCACCGGTCGACGATCTTTTTGTCCGACAGCACTTCGTTGCGCTCTCTGAGGTCTTTGAGCGCCTCTTTCTGCTGCTCCTTCGTCTGGCCGCCGAACGTACCGATGAGCACGTCCACTTCGTCCCGGTCGTTGAGGTTGCACCACGAGATGCCGCAGCGGTCCATGTGGAAGAGGGTCAGGACGCTCTCGGGGTCCGGGGTCGGGGAACCGGGGACGCGTTCGAAGAAGCCGCGATACACAGCGAGCACTTCCGAGTCCTTCGGCCCCGCTTCGATGTGGAACTTCTTCGGCACCTGGGCTCGGAAGGGCGAGCGCAGACCGGACGCATCGATGACGAGGTCCGCCTCATACTTCTTTCCCTTCGACGTCTTCGCGCCGACGACCTGGTTTTTCCTGACGAGCAGCTCCTTGACCTTGACGCCGCACTTCACTTCGGCGCCGGCCTCACGCGCCAGCTTGATGAGGTGCTTCGAAAGCCCTCTGCGGGACACCGCGATCTCCTCCATCGGAGGCAGCGGCGGCACGATGAGGTTGCTCTTGTTGTCCGGGGACCAGAAGATCCATTTGCTCTTCTGGGTGTAGTCCTCCCGCGGCGGTTCAGGGATGCCCACGAGGTCGAAGATGTCGTGGCGGATGTCGTCGTACCAGGGGTACCCGACCTCCGGTTCCTTCGCGGCTTCGAGCACCGTGACGTCATACCCGGCCTGTGCCAGTTTGATGGCGGCCACCATGCCGCCCTGTCCCGCGCCGAGGACGAGGATCTTTTTCTTCATAGCGTTTCTCCTTTCGGGGCCGTACATCGCCCCCGCTTTGTCCGTACATTACTCTCTCATTATAAGCCATCCGCCCGCTCCGGCACAACCAAAAAACCATCCACACGTAAAACGTGTGGTTGTTAGTAGACGGGCAAAGCCCTTGCTCCTCGCTACGCGTCGAACGCGTGAACGCGAGTTCTGGCAGTT
>ONFJ01000083.1 GCA_900317085.1 uncultured Eubacteriales bacterium
TCACCGAATGAAGTGGGTCCACTCGTGCTGCTCCTGCTTCGGCAGTCCGATCTGCTCTTTCCCGAGGGCGATGGACTTCATGAGGAAACTCATGTTCCGCGCGGTCACACGCACGGTCTGCAGGCCTTCCGCGTCCTGGGCGGCCTCGCCCTTTTCGCGGCCGAACACGTTATTCCAGTACTGGCTGCCGGCGACGACCATGTTCGAGATGGTGAAGTACTTGTTGAGTTCGTCGAAGGTGGCAGAGGTGCCGCCACGGCGGGCGACGGCCACAGCAGCGCCGACCTTGAAGCTTTTGTCGAAGGGAGCGCTGTAGAAGAGACGGTCGAGGACCGCGATGACGGTGGCGTTGGCGGACGCGTAGTAGACGGGCGTTGCCACGACGAGACCGTCGGCCTCTTCGAACTTGGGCGCGATCTCGTTGACGACGTCATCGAACACGCACTTGCCGAGCTCGGCACACTTGCCGCAGGCGATACAGCCGCGGACGGCCTGGTTGCCGACGCGGACGACTTCGGTCTCGATGCCTTCTTCTTCAAACACCTTGACCATCTCATCGACGGCCAGGGTGGTATTCCCGTTCACTCTCGGCGAACCATTTAAAATCAGAACTTTCATATAATATGCCTCCCAAAGGTTGCTTGTTTGTTTTTCTCTGATCGCGGCAGCTTTTACTCCGCGTCGGGTTCAGTCTCCTCTGCAGTTTCGCTCTCCGCGGCGCCGTTCTTCTCGTTTTGCTGAACGCGGATCATGCTCGCGACGACCTCTTCCGGGAGTCCCACCTCCACGGCGATGCGTTCGAGCGGCTGCCCGCCTTCGTACCAGGCGAGGATCTGCTCCATGCGCTGTTTCAGGTACTCGGCCGCTTCGGCCTTGACCTTTTCAAAGAGTTCGGTGCCCTCTTTCGTCTGCTCCCGCATCTCTTCTTCAGAGAGCTCCTCCGGCAGGTCCACGGTCAGCGGCAGGTCGAAGAAGGCGGGCGCGTCGTAGACGTTCCAGTCTTCCCGCTCGTCCGACCAGCCCTGCAGGGCGTTGATGCCGAGCAGAGGGCCCTGCTCGAGGTACTGTTCCTTCGTGCGAAGCTTCTCGAACCGGTCGACCTGTTCCAGCAGGAACGGGATGTAGTTCGGCGAGCCGCGCATGCCGAGGATGAGGCAGAACTGGCTCTGCAGGAACTCGGAGCGGACTTCGTCGTAGTGCTCCATGATCCACGGGCACGGGTTCTTCTTGCACACGAGGAAGAACATGGTCACGCAGTCCTCGAACGCGTCGAGCTGTGTGGTCAGAGCGCGATGCTCCATCAGCGGGAGCACGTCTTTCTCGAAGGCCAGCGCGCGGCGAAGGATCCGGGAGCGCAGCAGGCCGGACACGGGTTTGCGCATCCAGCGGACCAGCTGCTCGGCGTCGGTGCAGGTGCGGACTTCTTCCGCGAGTGCCGCCTCCTCGGGGGACAGTTCGAGGTCCGGCATCTTCTCCTCCGGGAAAAGGATGAGGTCCGAGACCGCCATGTCCACGAGGACGCCGGCCGCGGTGCCGTCGACGACTTTGTGTGTATCGAAATACCCTTTCGGGATGAGGTCATTTGCTTTGGACATTCGGGGTTCCCTCCTGTGGGCGATTTGCTGCACGTATTATAACACAAAAGCGTTGGTCAAAACACATCAAGTGTTTCATTGACGAATTACCACCGACCGAGTACAATATATAGTGGTAAATAAGAATTACCTTAACATTTTGCTTCTATCAAAGGAGATCACCTCATGAAACGGTTGATTGCTATCCTGCTCGTTTCCCTCATGTCCCTCAGCATCCTCGCCGGGTGCGACCGTCCGGTCAACAAAGAGGTCAATGACGGCAAAGAGCAGCTCACCACAACAGCAGCCTCCGCCAAACCGACAACGAAGACTGAGAAGAAAACCACCAAGGCCTCTGCCACGAACAAGATCTTCAGCACCCCGTCCACCCAGGACCTCGTGAAAGGCTACTTCAACGTCATCGGCACCATCCCGAAGGGGACCGCCGGTGCTTCCCTGAAGCTTGCCGAAGCCGCCACGGAAGTCTTTGAGTTTGCTCAGGACTACAACCTCGCCTGCTGCGACATCTCTGCGCTCCGGGACAACATGCTGAACGCCTGGCAGAAGGTCCTCGACGAAGAGGAACGCGCCAACTTCGACGAGAACTTCATGGATGTCGTCACCTTCATGGACTCCGCGAAGGACGACCCCGCCGCGGTCGCCGCACAGCTGGAAGACGCCGGCGTCAAAGACGCGTTCGAGAAGCTCGCCGCCAAGGCCGGTGCCTGGGACAACTGGGACACCCTCAAGTCCAATACGCTGACCATGGGCAACTCGGAGGAGTAAATCGCCAATACAACTGCAAAGTCCGCCGACTCGCATGAGCCGGCGGTTTTCTGTTTGTGAGGGACGCTCCTGCTGCGCGTTCGCAGTTCCATCACCGCCTGTTCGGTCATCTGCTTGTCCTCAAACAAGCATATATGTTTTATTTTTGTAAATATCTGAAAAAAGCGTACATATAGAATGAAACTGTACTGGCGTTCTGTTTCCATCTGCGATATATTCAAGGCGTACACAGAAGAAACCTTTGACCCCCTGTCTGATTTTTGAAAGGAGAAAAACCAGGTTAGCCTGGAGCCTTATCGTAGAACCGCTGTTCTTCCTGTTCGTTCAGGTGCCCGTCGGTATCCTTGGCCTGCTTGCCGGCCTGATTTTTTAAGCAGCACTTCACACGTTTCCCAATCTGAAATCGCTTTACCCACCTCATCAATACCTAACTGACACCGAAAAACCTCCGGCTTCCTGCCGGAGGTTTTTCATGTCACATTGGGGTCATGGTTTCTTGTTTCCTGTCATGAGATCCACCAGTTGCCGTCCGGCCCCTGGTTCAGGGACCCGACTTCTTCTGACAGAGTATTTCCCGAAAAGTCCTTTACAATGACTTTGTCATAAAACATGTAGTCGGGGCCGGCGCAGTCGTGCTCGTCGTCCCAGCCCTCTTCGACCCACGCTTCGAGGTACACTTTGTCGTCCTCGATGAAACAGGCCGTCTCGTTCGGCTGCAACGCAAACGAGAACCGCTCCGGATAGTAGCACCGGAACATCTGTCCGTTTTGCGAAATGATGTGGGGTGCATCGCCCAGGAGCTGCAGGTTGTACAGGTCGATGCCCCGGAGGTCCAGTTCCTCAAAGAGGACCAGCGGCCGCTCCGGAATGTACCGGTACAGGCGCAGGACCTTTTCGCCGTAATCGCACTGCAGGAAGAAGTAGTGGTTCCAGCTGAATATGGGCGCGCTGTACATGACGTTTGGCTTCTGCTCGAAGGGCTGGACCACACGCCGGCGGCGGTAGTCGTAAAACTTGATGACCGTGCCCGGGTGTCCGCCGTGCTTCTCCCGCTCTTTCAGTTCATAGAAGTCGGTCGACCCGGACAGCGTGTAGGCGATGCGCTGCTGCCCCGCAATGGGAAACAGCATCCTGCCGTCCACTTCGATAAACCGTTTGATCATGTCATTCCCTTCTCTCCAGAGACTTTTGCTAAACAAAGTATATCACAAAAGCCGCCGGGTATTCACCCGACGGCCTGTTTTTTTGGCGATATACAGACCCTGCTCAGAAATACTTCGCGATGAGTTCCTTTGCGTTGTCTCCGTGACGGATCTCGTCCTTCAGAACGGACTCGATCTGCGGGTACTCAAGGATGTACGGCGCATAGTCGCTCGCGGCGTCGTACTCGCCGTTGGCGACGAGGGTCAGCGCGGATGCACTGGAGTAACCGCACAACCCAAAGCGAAAGCCGCCGGACTCTCCGTCCGACGGCCTTTTTCATTTTTGTTTCGTCTGGCGATTTACCGCGCCCACTTCGACACTTCGTTCCAGAAGTCTTCCGCAGCCTGCTGCGGGTCCCACTGCGTGGTCCGGCGGGTGGTCCGCTTCGTGGTCTTCTTCGTCGTCTTGTCGTCCGAGTCGGCGTCTTCGTCGTCCTCGTCCTCTTCATCGGACGTGGTCCTCTTCTCCGTCGTGGTCTCGGTCTCAGACTCGAGGTCTCCGCCGATGGCGTCGTCACCCGCGATGACGATGTCGTCCGAGTCTTCGATCTCGAAGTCTTCCTCCTCGGTGGTCGCTATGGTCGCTTTGTCCGTGGTCACAGACACGGTGCGCACATACACATCCGAGTCTCTTTTCTGCTGGACGAAATATACTGCCAGTCCGGCGACGATGCCCACGACCAACACTGCAATGGTGGCGATCAGCCAGCCGGACACTTTTTTCTTTTTCGGTTCCGGCTCCGGGTTCTCGCGGCGGTGCCGCCCGACGTCGGTCTCTTCGATGAGGACTTTTCCCTCTTTGTTCTCTTCGCTCATGCGTACGTACCTCCCGGTATCTTCAGCATTCGTACGCCCCTATTCTACTCATTTGCGGGACACATGTCAAAAAACCGCCGTGGCACAGCGCTCCGGCGGTTCTTTTCTTATTGCACTACAACAGCCTGACGGCCGAGGAGTTTGTACTTGTCGTTGAAGGCGGAGCGGCCGAAGGTCTTGGTCTTCGCGCCGTAGGGGTCCGCGAGGTAGACGTTCTTGTCGTCGTACCCGACGAGCACGCAGACATGGGTGCCGCGGGGGTACGAGAAGTACTCCGGTCCGGTGCTTGTGGCGATGTACCACGCGTTCACCGTACTGGGCGTCTTCAGGTTATACGTCGACCACACGATGACGGGTTTGCCCTCGTTCAGGTAGTCGAGGAGTTCGGAGAACGTGATGCCCGTCTTGTTGTACGCCTTCTGTTTACCGTGCTGGTTCGAGATGACGTTGTTCATCGCCTTGGAAACCACCGGAGCGAAGGCGCCGTAGCCCGGGTTCTTGGACGTGTAGGTGCTGCGGGGGTCGCCGACGAACTTTTCGGTGATCCGCGGTCCGTACTTCTTCCCGTCGATGGTCCGCAGGTTCTCCCGCGGGATGGTGTTGACCATCTTTGCGAGGTTGATGTCGTAGCCCCAGTACTTGAGGACCATGGTGGCAGAAGCCGCCTCACAGCCCGTCGGGTAGTTCGGGAGCTGGTTCACGAGCGGGACTTTCACAGTGGTGCCGTACACCTTGCCTTCGCGGACGGTGTACGAGGTCTTCCCGACGACGACCGTGCCGGTCTTGCCGAAGTCGACCTTGCCGTTTTTCACGTACCAGGTACCGTACTGGTTGCGGTAGGCGCCGTGGGCGGAGAAGTCCACCTTGCCGGTCCTGACGCGCCACCAGCCGTACTGGTTCTGAGCGACACCGGTGTAGGAGAAGTCGACTTTGCCGTCTTTGCATTTCCACCAGCCGTAACGGTTCTGGTAGATGCTCTGGGCTTTGAAGTTGACCTTGCCGGACTCGATGCGCCACCAGCCATACTGGTTCTGTTCGACGCCGTAGAAGTCGAAGTCGACGCGGCCGTTCTTCACATACCACCAGCCGTACTGGTTCTGGTAGACGCCGGTCGCCTTCGGCTGGACCTTGCCGTTCACGACTCTCCACCAGCCCTCGACGCCTTCATAGGTAGTTAGGGCAATGCCGGTGTAGTCCGGCGCGAAGTCCGGTTCTTTCGGCGCTTCGGTCGTCGGCTCTTCGGTGGTCGGCTCCGTCGTGCTCTCGTCTTCCTTAGACGTCGAGGACTCGTCTTTGTCGGTCGTCGACTTGTCTTCGTCAGACTTTTTCGTCGTGCTCTTGTCGTCCTCGTCCTCGTCGGACTGGCCGGAGTCTTTTTTCGTCGTGCTGGAGGACTTCTCCTCGGACTTCGGCTCCTCCGAGTCCTTCTCAGACTTCTCTTCGGACGCGACTGTGGTGCTCGTGGTGGCGGGTTCTTCGTCTTCGGCAAAGGCCGCGATGAACGCGCCGCACAGGATGACGAGCGATAAGAAAAGCGCCAGTAACGGGCGCAACATTTTGGTTCTAATACGCATAACAGGGACACCTCGCTGTCCCTATTATATATTGTTCATACGAAATTGTCATTCGTATTCGTTTAAATAATAACAAAAATAGCCGCCGAACGCACATCGTTCAGCGGCAGATCGTTTCAACATTCAGTTTTCAAACAGCCCCAGTGCCACACAGGCATTCCAGATGCCGTCGTCCTCGACGTCGGTGGTCACGTAATCGGCCTTCGCCTTGAGTTCCTCACACGCGTTGCCCATGGCAACACAGGTCCACTCGGGGACGAACATGCTGAGGTCGTTCATGGCGTCGCCGAAGACGATGACGTCTTCATACGGCGCGCCGAAATGGTCCATCATACGGCGGATGCCCCTCGCCTTGTCCGTCGGCTCCACGAACAGGTAGTCGTCGTGGAAACGGGCCCAGGGCAGTTTCTTCAACGTCTCGAGTTTCTGCTCGTCCGGCGGGCAGCACGCGATGTTCACCTTGAACACCCCGTCGTAGTCCTCCGGCCGGGTCCCGGGGACGATGACGCTTTCCATGTATTCATCGCCCGTGAAGTCGACGAACTTCGTGTCCGGGCAGAAGCGATGGGGCGTGTCGTCCACGACGAGTCCCCAGGGGTAGCCCTTCTCATCGCACTCGTCGATGAGCGCCACCACAAGGTCTTTCGGCAGCGGCCGCCGTCGCTCACCATGTTCTGCATGCCGAACACGTCCATGTACTCGACTGCCATGCCATGGCTCCGCCCTGTGGCGATGCACAGCACATGCCCCGCTTCGCGCAATTTCTTCAAGGCGCACATAGCGCTTTCCGGCACGTATGTATACTCATACCCGCCGGCCGCCAGCGTGCCGTCTATGTCAAAAAACAAGTATCTTTTCTTCACGTAAGATTCTCCTTCGAGCAGCGCACTTCCTTTTTTCGAAGCCGCCTCGTGCAGTTTCTCGGTACAGTATAACATAAAGGTCTGCCCATAACACGGGCCAAATAAACAACACAAATAAAGGACCGCAAAAGCGGTCCTTTTCAAGTTTCTTATTTACTTGCAGTCGCAGTCGCTCCTGCTGAAGCCGAAGCTTCCGCCGCCTTCGTGACATCGGGGATGACACCGGCGCGTCCGTCGACGACTTTGTACTTAACACCGTTGTACTCCACCGTGCTTCGAGTTGACACAGTACCACCAGCCGTTTTCGTTTTGGAAGACGCCGGTCTCCTTGAAGGTGATCTTGCTGTTGGTGGTCTTCCACCAGCCAAACTCATTCTGGTAAATGCTGTTCTCATTGAAGAGAACTTTACCATTCGTGGTCTTCCACCAGCCGTTTGCATTGTGGTAGATGCCGTTGGCGTCAAAGTTGACGTAACCGTTCTCCACGCGCCACCAGCCATGCTGGTTCTGTACGACGCTGGTCACAGAGGTATCGACGTTGCCGTCCTTATAGACCGCCCATCTGCCGTCCGAACCCTGAACGAGTCCGTTCAGAGAGACCGCGTTCCGGTATGCCGGCCAGTAGGAATTCTTCGCAAGGTTGGCCCGCTCCGTGGAACGGCCGGCCTTGTTGGCAGGACGTTCAAAGTCGTAGCAGAAGCGGTACGCGGCATTGTATGCGCCGTCCGCGGTGTTGCTGGTCGTCAGAAGTGTGTTGTAGACACCCTTGTAGCCGGTCTGCAGTTCATACATGAGGAAGGCGATCTGCCCTTCCACCGAGGACGAATCCAGTCCGTTCTGGTCGCAGTAGCTGAAGAGGTTGGACTTCCGGCTGCCGGTCCACTGGCAGAGGCCGTAGGAACCGTCGCGGGACGAGACTGACGGATTGAAGGTGCTTTCTTTGTCAATGTTCGCCATGACGCCGCATGCTGCCGCCGTATTCAGGCCTTGACGCTGGAGTTCTTCGAACACCTGGTCTTTACTGCTCGCAGCTCCCGCCGGGAACAACAGCACGATCAGCAAAGCCAGCGCCAGCAGAGCAACGACCAGTGCGTTTCTCTTTCTCAATGTGGTACTCCTGTTCTGTTGTGGTGTGTTTGTTTGTGTGTGAAAAAGCATGTGTGGTCTACTACTTTAGCACAGAAGGCCCGCTCCGTCAAATAACCTGCCCACGTGTACAACTCGACAGCACACAAAAAGCCGGGCACCCGGCCCGGCAATTTTCAAGTCTCTTTGAAATATCGCTTTCCAGATCAACCCATCATACTTTCCAGCATTTTCAGCAGCTGGACGTCCGACGCTTTGACCTTGATTTCGGAGTGGACATTCTGCCCGTCCGGCTCCGGATACTTCACGTTGATGGTAATGACCGTCCCCTCCGGCACGCCCTTGCTCTTCACGTAGTTCAGGAACTTCGGGAACTCCGGATGGTTCTGTTTGAAGGTCGCCCAGGCCTGTTTGCCCTGGGACATCAGGTTCATTGCGCTTCCAATATTCATGCTCGCTCTCCTTGCTTTCTTTCTGGTTTCTTTGGCGATTTACTTCTCCTGCACATCACGCAGGTTCTTTTTCGTCAGCGGGCGCCGGCCGGCCTCGACCTCCTTGATGATGGCCGTCAGGCTGTCGTTGACCGGCGTCGGCACGCCGTACTCCCGGCCCTTCGACGAAATGTATCCGTTCATGATGTCGATCTCCGTCGGTCGCCCCTTCTCAAGGGACTGCAACGTGGACGGTCGGACCTTCCCGGACCCGACGGCCAGCGCCACCCGCAGGGCCTGTCCCCAGTATACCACAAAGCCGCCTGGTACCCAGCACCAGGCGTCTTTTATCTGTCCCATTCTCGACCCACTTGACCGTTCGCCGGTCATTTTCCCGACAATAACGACCGTTCGACCGCCAAAATCGACCGCTCGCGAAGAAGTACTCGCGCAACGGTCTTTTTTGTGGTATATGGAGCTTTGGAACGCCCCGCCCATTTGTCTTTTTCTCCTTGCAGGCAGCCCCCTCTCTTCCTCTCCTGGCCAGTAACAGCCACCCCTCTTCATTTCCCGGAACACAACATCTATCTCCTCGTCTTCCTTTCCCGGCAAGCAACAGCCCACACCGTCTTCTCCCAGCCAGCAGCATCCCCTCACAAGCTCTTCTCCCGACCAGCAACAAACCACTCCGCTCTGTTCAGCCAGCGAGAAAGGCGGAAGGGGTTGGGGTTGGGGGAAGGGGAAGGTGCCTTTCTCCCACGCTCTTTGGCTTCCCCTTCCCCAAAAAAAGACCAGCATCATGCTTGGCCGGTCCTCATGCCCGGCCATATTCATCCTGCCAATCAGGATTATCACAGATAGTAAATCGAAAATGCTGCCACACACCTTTCCGATTTACCAATTCACGCTTCGATTATCAGTATTTCAGAAATAGTAAATCGCATATTAGCTGTAATCGTTTTTCGATTTGTAATTATCGATGACTCTTTGCCATCTGACGCCCAATTATAAATCGCGACGTCCTGTCACACATTTAGAGATTTACTTTTCAGAGCCAACGTTCCGTTGATCAAACAAAAACGACAATCGCAAAACCAATTTAGGCCGTCAGCGATTTACTAGTTCTCATAAAATCCATCCAGCCCTTAATTATTGCAAATCGCAAACTCACAACAGGGGACTTGCGATTTGCAAAAGCATAATCACATTCATGTCAAGGAGGAATCTCATGGAAACAATCACAAAAATCCAGTCTATGGTCAACAAGCGGAGGCCCTTCCTGCATCGTCTCTGCAAAGAGAAAGAAAAAAAGCTCGCAACTTCTCCAGATGGCTACTTGAAAATACTAAATATCAAAGGCAAAGACCGTTATTACCATTTAGCCAGCAAAGACAGAGGCAGCGGGACCTATCTCAGCAAGAAGCACCTCGACCTCGCAAAGCAACTCGCCCAAAAGTCCTACGACCTCAAAGTCCTCAAAGCGGCCGAGCTCGAGCTCCAGGCATGGCAGCTCCTCGCCAGCCACTTTCCGGACAAGACTTTTGAAGAAGTCTATGAAACCCTTTCCCCTGCCAGGCAAAAGCTCGTGACGCCGGTCATTCCAACCGATGAGCAATACCGTAAGCAGTGGGAAGAGGTCACCTATACGCCAGGGTACTTCAAGTCCGACGCTCCGATGTACATCACAGACCGCGGAGAGCGTGTCAGGTCCAAGTCCGAGCAGCTCATAGCCAACCTGCTTTACCGTCTCGGCATACCTTATCGTTATGAGTATCCCATCGAGGTCATCGTGAACGGCTATAAGAAAACCTGGCGCCCCGACTTCACCATTCTGGA
>ONFJ01000098.1 GCA_900317085.1 uncultured Eubacteriales bacterium
TCCTGGGCGATGGACTCATCCCGTTCCGCAAACTCGCCGGCCAGCCCGTCTGGATGTTCCTCGGCGGTTTCTGCGGCGTCACGGTCCTCACCGGAAACCTTCTGCTGTTTCCCATCCTCGGTGCCACACAGACCATCGTGTTCCCGCTCTTCGGGCAGATCGTCATGGGCATCCTCATCGACACCTTCGGGTGGTTCCGCGGCGATGTAGTCCCTCTCACTCTCTGGCGCGTCCTGGGAGCTGCGCTCGTCTTCGCGGGCGTCGTCCTCGTAGCCCTCGGCGGCAGCAGTGAAGAGAAAGCGGACGAGACCCGCACGCAGTCGCAACTCTGGGCGGCCCGCCTCTTCGGCGTGTCCTTCGGCACTCTCGGTGCCGTGCAAACCGCCATCAACGGACAGCTCGGCGCGTTCCTTGACTCCCCGGTCCAGTCCTCCATGATGAACTTCCTGGTCGGGACGCTGGCCCTCGGACTCCTCTGTCTCTTCGGCCACCGCAAGGCGTCGAAGCCGAGCGCGAAAGGACCCTGGTGGATGTGGGTCGGCGGCTTCCTCGGCGGAGGCTTCGTCATGTTCAACGTCTACCTTCAGCACCTGCTCGGCACCGGCCTCACTGTCATCCTGAACCTCATCGGTCTCACGGCGGGCGGCATGTTTGTCGATAAGACCGGAGTGCTCGAATCGCCAAAGAAAACGGTCACCCTGCAGCGTGTCCTCGGTGTGCTTGTCATGCTCGGCGGCGCGGCGATGATCCGCCTGCTGTAAAAAGAACACAAAAAAAGGACCCCGGTCATCTGACTGGGGTCAACTATTAGGTTATTTTTCGGGGGGGGGGGGTAACGCCCTGTTCCTCCGCGAGTCCCGCACGGATGCGGGACAGCGACTGCGGCTGGATGCCGAGGTACAGAGCAATTTCGTTCTGCGGGATGATGTTCGCAATGGGACGGAATGTATCCAGGAACCAGAGGTAACGGTCTTTGGCCTCCATAGTGTAACCGACACGAGCCTTTTCCATGATGCGGACGGCAAAAGGCAACGTCCCAAGGACGATTTCTTTCCATAGAACAGGAATATCTTCCGCCATCTTGTACGGACTCGTGCCGACCATTTCGATCAAAGTGCATTGGGTCAGTGCGACACACCAGATCTCCGGGATGTTGATCATCTCTTTCGTCGGACAGATGAAGGTCCCGGGTTTGAACCAGAAGGTCAGGGTGTTCTCGGTCCCGTCGGGGCTGAGAATAAAGGTCTTTACGACCCCGTCCAACAGGATGGTCGTGGAGTCTTCCGTGGCTCCGGGAGCCCAAATCGTGTCGCCTTTCTCTTTCGTGACAATGTGGCAGTGAGAAGCGACGGCGGAAATCATTTCCTCATCATCCGATATGAAAAGATCGTGTAGGATTTTACTTATGTCATACGGTTTTTCGATCTTCAAGACCGGTCCCTCCCTTCCTCGGCAAGCTCGTTTCGGATGCGGGACAGAGACTGAGGTTTGATGCCCAGAAAACGGGCGATCTCAGCCTGTGGAACATAGTCGATAATGGGAGCATATTTGTCCAAGAACCAAAGGTACCGCTCCTTGGCAGTCAAGGTGTAGCCGACACGGAGTTTGTCCATCATGCCGTAGTAGAAAGGGCGCCACCCTGTTACGAGGTGCTTCCACAACTCCGGGAACTCATCCGCCAGTTCATACGGGCCCGGAGACATCTCGATGAGTGTGCACGGGCTCATCGTTTTACACCAGGTTTTCGGGATGTTGATCATATCTTCATGCATGGCGACGCATGTGCCCGGCCGGAACATGAATGCTAACGTGTTCTCAGTCCCGTCCGGGGACCGTATATAAGTTTTTATGACACCTTCCAGTAAGAAGATCGTGGAAGAGCAGGTTACTCCGGGGCTGAAAAGGATCTCACCTTTTTTCCTTTTTACCAGGCGGCTGCATTCGGCGAGGCGGTCGATCAGCGCTTCGTTGTCCGTCATAAGATAATTCCGGAAGAATCCATGCAGATCAAACGGTTGCTTGTTATCCATTCTCATTTCCCCCTGTAATTTATATGCGCTACTATTGTTCCCAATACTAGTATAAATTAGACTTTGGTAAAAAACATGAACATATGTGAAGAAACAATAGTTAAGTGTTTGTCAATCTCCTGCAAAATACTTCTTGCAATAATCAAACAGATTCAAAAGCCTTCGGAGTGAATTCGAAGCCTTCCGGCGTGTATAATAAAAATTGACAGAGGTCCGCCGGAGAGGCGGACGCGAATGAAATGAAAAAAGAATCGAATCATGAAAGGAGCAAACCCTATGCGCAGAAGCAGTATCCTCGGCGCCATCTTCTGTGAGATCGCCCGTGCGGCCGGCAACGTCAACCCGGTCCTCGTGGAAGAGAAGAACATCAACCTTGTCAAGAACCTGCGGTCCATGGAACCGCTGTTTCCGATCTTCCTCGGAAGGCGCGGCTA
This sequence comes from uncultured Eubacteriales bacterium, assembly GCA_900317085.1. Lineage (GTDB taxonomy): Bacteria > Bacillota > Clostridia > Oscillospirales > Acutalibacteraceae > RUG420. The sequence continues at coordinate 2,465 of ONFJ01000098.1, forward strand.
CAAGTACAAGAAACTCAAGGTGAACGGCATCAAGACGGAAGTCTTCAAGCCGAAGAAGAACGCGAGCGAGAACGTCATCTTCGTCTGCCACGGCGGCGCGTACGTCTCCCGCATGATGTTCTATTATCGCCTTCTCAACAAACGCTACTCCAAGGCGTCCGGCGGCGGCACCGTCATCCACTTCGACTACCGCTGCGCTCCGGAGTACACCCATCCGGCCATGATCGAGGACTGCCTCAGCGTCTGGAACTGGATGCTGGACCAGGGCTATAAAGCGGAGAACACCATCGTTGTCGGCGACAGCTCCGGCGGCAACATGGCGCTCCAACTCATGCTCCGTCTCCACGACGCGGGCAAACCCATGCCCCGCGGTGCCGTCCTGTACTCCCCGTGGAGCGACATGACCGCCAGCGGCGACTCCTACGTCTACAACTACAAAGTGGACCCGGTCTTCGGCATCCGCGGTGTCACCCCGAGCCCGGAGGAATGCAAGGAACTCCTCTACAAATCCGACCTGTATAACTGGCTCGGCGATACACCGCGTGACGACCGTTACGTCTCCCCGGCACTGACCTATTACGATGACACCTATCCGCCCATCTTTGTCACAGTCGGCGGCGATGAAGTGCTCAAGTCCGAATGCGAACTCCTCGTCAAGAAGTTCAATGAGGCAGGCGTCGAGGCCACCCTCTTCGCACCGCCCGGCATGATGCACGCGTTCCCCATCTACGAACTCTTCCCCGAAGCGCAGCAGGGTCTTCGAATGGCCTTCGCCTTCATCCGCGAGAAGTTCGGCGTAGAATGAAAGCATGTAAAGCGAGCTTGACATCATAGCTCGCTTATGCTATAACGAATGTGTAAAGGACGCTTTACATCAAGTGCGCACTGTGAACACACCGAAAGGCAAGGTGATGAGTTGAAAAACCGCATAGAAGAGATCCGCTCGGAGCACGGCATCCGGCAGGAGGACTTTGCGAAGGCGATGGGTGTATCGCGACAGACCATCAGCTCCCTCGAGAACGGCCGGTACAACCCCTCCATCCTGCTGGCCCACAAAATAGCCAAATACTTCGACATGACCATTGAAGAAGTTTTTCTCTTTGAGGAGGAATGAACATGTATTTCAACAATAAAAAACTGGCCCTCAGCATTTTCTGGGTCGTTCTCGGTCTGACCCTGTTCATCCTGTCCGTCGCGGAAGTCCTCGACGACTCCGTCTATGCCGGGATGGGCGCGGCACTGGCCGTCATCGGCGCCCTGCAGATCTGGCGCAACCTCAAGTACCGCAGAGACCCGGAGTACCGGGAGAAGATCGACATCGAAGCGGGCGATGAACGCAACAAGACCATACGCATGCAGTCCTGGGCATGGACCGGCTACCTCTTCATCCTGGTGGCAGCCATTGCCAGTGTCGTCGCATACTTCATGGGGCAGCTCGTCGTGCAGCAGACGCTGTGCTACTCCATCTGCTTCATGCTCGTCGTCTACTGGCTCGCGAACGTTATTCTGAACAAGAGAATGTGATATAATGGGGGCGACATCAATAAAGGAGGTTCCCCTATGAAAAACCGATTCCTTGCCCTGATCACTCCCGTCATATTACTGATCGGTGCCATCGTGTTCATCGGTCTCGGTATCCTCAACCTGCAACAGGTGAAGAAGTTCCCGGAGATCCAGGCGACGGTCACGAAGGTCGAGCAGAAACTCGACACCGCCGGAGACTCGAGCGACGTCAACGAGACGGTTTGGGTCCACTACACGGTGGATGAGCGGGACTACGACGAAGTCCTCCAGTTCCACGAAGTCGACAAGCTCAAAGTAGGGGACACCATCACGGTCCGCTACAACCCCGAAAAACCGAACTACGTGACCGCGGGCAAGACCTCGACGGCCATCATCTACATCGGCCTCGGCGCGCTCTTCGGCATCGGCGGCCTCGGCATGCTGGTCCGCATCATCCGCAACCGCTGAACCAAAACAGGCAACCGCCAAAACCCAAAGTCCAGAAGACCTCAGCTCTTCGCTGAGGTCTTTCCTATGCTCTGCGCTCCCACAAATCCGAATTTGTCGCGCTGTATTTCCGGGGAAGGGGAAGCCAAAGAGCGTAGGAGAAAGCCACCTTCCCCTGTCCCCGGACCCCTACCCCTTCCGGCTTTCTCGCTGGGCAGAATAATCAAAGGCATATGTTGATTGTTGTGATTGCCTTTGATAGGAATTAGTGGTTTCAGGGCGGTTCACTCCGCATCGTCAAAGGCAGGTGAAGACATCTA
>ONFJ01000012.1 GCA_900317085.1 uncultured Eubacteriales bacterium
TCGGTGACAGAGATGGCGTCGGCCGGGCAGTTCCGCTGACACATGGTGCAGCCGATGCACTTCTCCTTGTCGATGACATAGGAGAGCAGCGCGGTACATACGCCGGCGGGACATTTCTTGTCCTGGATGTGGGCGATGTACTCATCGCGGAAGAAACGGATGGTGGACAGGACCGGGTTCGGAGCCGTCTGACCAAGGCCGCAGAGTGCGTTCTCCTTGATGTAATAGGCGAGCTCTTCGAGCTTGTCGATGTCTTCCAGGGTGCCTTTGCCTTCGGTGATGCGGTCGAGGATCTCGAGCATTCTTCTGGTACCGATACGGCAGGGCGTACATTTACCGCAGGACTCGTCGACGGTGAACTTCAGGAAGAACTTCGCGATGTCGACCATGCAGTTGTCTTCGTCCATGACGATGAGTCCGCCGGAACCCATGATGGAGCCGATCTCGGCGAGGTGCTCATAGTCCATCTGGACGTCGATATGGGACGCGGGGATACAGCCGCCGGAGGGACCGCCGGTCTGGGCCGCTTTGAACTTTTTGCCGTTCGGGATGCCGCCGCCGACTTCTTCGATGACGGTGCGAAGGGTGGTACCCATCGGGATCTCGACGAGGCCGGTGTGCTTGATCTTGCCGCCGAGGGCGAAGACCTTGGTACCCTTGGACTTCTCGGTACCCATGGCCGCGAACCATTCCGGACCGTTGATGATGATCTGGGGGATGTTCGCCCAGGTCTCAACGTTGTTCAGGATGGACGGGCTCTGGAACAGACCCTTTTCGGCCGGGAACGGAGGACGGGGACGGGGCTCGCCGCGGTTGCCTTCGATGGAGGTCATGAGGGCAGTCTCTTCACCGCAGACGAACGCGCCGGCGCCGAGGCGGATGTCGATGTCGAAGTCGAATCCGGTGTCCATGATGTTCTTGCCGAGGAGGCCGTACTCGTGGGCCTGGTCAAGGGCGATCTTCAGACGCTGGACCGCGATCGGGTACTCTGCGCGGACGTAGATGTAACCCTGGTTCGCGCCGATCGCGTAACCGGCGATGGCCATGGCTTCGAGGACCACGTGGGGGTCGCCTTCCAGGATGGAACGGTCCATGAAGGCACCGGGGTCGCCTTCGTCCGCGTTACAGCAGACGAACTTCTGCGGTGCGTCATAGCCCTTGGCGAATTTCCACTTGAGGCCCGTCGGGAAACCGGCGCCGCCGCGTCCGCGGAGGCCGGAGTCGAGCATGACCTGGATGACGTCGTCCGGAGTCATCTCCTGCAGGACTTTCTGCAGGGCGACATAACCGTCCATCGCCAGATATTCATCGATGCTCTCCGGGTCGATGAGGCCGCAGTTCTTGAGCGCGACTCTCTTCTGGACCTGGTAGAAGCTCGTGTCGTTCAGAGAGGTGACCTGCTCGTTCAGGACTTCGTCCTCGTGGACCAGACGTTCCACGATACGGCCCTTCAGGAGGTGCTCTTCGACGATTTCGGGGATGTCATCGACCGTGACACGGCTGTAGAAGACATCGCCGGGGTAGATGACCATGATGGGGCCGAGTTCGCAGAGACCGAAGCAGCCGGTCTGAACGATCTTGACTTCATCCTGGAGGCCTTTCGCCACCAGTTCTTTTTCCATGGTCTCCTGTAATGCTTTGCTTCCGCTGGCGGTACATCCGGAACCGCCGCAGATCATAACATGAGATCTTATCATAATAATGCCCTCCTGTTCGTCAGACCTTGGCGGCGCCGATGGTGTACTCGGTGACGACGTTGCCCTTGACAAGGTGCTCGGCGACAACGCGTTTCGCCTTGTCGGAGGTCATCTTGACGTAGGTCGTCTTCTGATCGCCGTCGAAGATCTCGACAACGGGCTCATACTGGCAGATGCCGATGCAGCCGGTCTGTTCGACACTGACTTTGTCGCCAATGCCGGAGCCGTTGACTTCTTCAACGAAGGTGGAAAGGACCGGACGCGCACCGGCGGCGATACCGCAGGTCGCCATGCCGACGACGACGCGTACGGCGCCTTCCTTTTCACGGAGAGCGATCTTCGCTTTTGTTTGTTCACGGATACGAGCGAGTTCTTCCAAACTCTTCATAAGCGTTCTCCTTCCTTGATTGCTTCATACTGTTCTTCTAAGTAAGACTGTAGCCACAGCAGGATGTCCGGCTCGTTGACCGGTACATCGCCCAAAGTCTCCCTAACTTCGCGCATGTCGAGGTCCACGGAACCTCCCGCTGTTTCATGATGATAGATAAAATCGATATTCGGATTGCCCTGGATGAGGGTGATGAGCGTGGAGACCATATCGCCCAGCGGCACAAAGTTGATGTTGTGCATGTAAAAGAGGGCTTTGAATGTGGTCCCGTGCCCCTCGGCCGGCGCTTCCACCGACGAGATCTCGAGATTCCCGCCGGTCATCTCGGCCTGCATTTCGAAGAGCGGGACGCCCATCCCGACTTTGCGGGTGGTCCGGCTCGTGAAAAACGGGTCGCGGAGCTTGTCCAGCGTCTCTTCGTTCAGGCCGCAGCCGTTGTCCCGGATGGTGATGGTCATGGCCGGGTAGGCTTCCTCGATGCTGATGCGCATCGTGTCGGCGCCCGCCGTGATGCCGTTCATCGTAATGTCCAGGATGTTCAGAGAAAGTTCCTGCACGTCTCACTCCCCCTTCAGGTAACGGAAGACCGCTTCCGCGGGGGTCCCTTCGTCGTCCACTTCGATGGAGAAGACGGCTTCCTCGGGCACGGCGTCCGGCCGGTGGGCATCGGAGCCGTAAATGACTTTCATGTCCCGAAACCGCGGGTACTTCTCCCGGTAGGGCTCGATGTTCGCGGGGTCGTTGAACTCCGCGAAGCGGTAAGCCGGATGTTCCGGGACGTCGCCGAGGATGGCGATGAGTCCGTTCGAAGGGCGATCGACGTGGGCCGGGTGACAGACGCCTCCCATGGAGGTCGCCAGGTCATAGGCCTCTTCCAGTGACAGTGTCGTCGCGTTCGGCAGGTAGTACGGGTCTTCCCCGATGACCTGGTCGTTCGCGTCGACGATGAGTTGGTTTCCGAATATGTTGACTTTGTTTTTGATGAGCACCCGGTGCTCGTATACCTTTTCTTCAAAGGCCGCCGCTTCTTCACAGGTGAGGAACAGGCAGACGACGTGGATGTCTTCCGCGGTCGTCAGTTCCATACCCGCCAGCGGGGACAGGCCGTAAGCCTGCGCCGCCTCGAAGAACGCCGGACAGTTCCGGGTCGTGTTATGGTCCGTCAGAGCCGCGACGTCCACACCCGCCAGCTTGTGGAGCCCCGCCACCAACGCGGGCACCATCTCGTCCTCCCCGCAGGGAGACAGGCAGGAATGGTTGTGCAGATCGACAAAAACCGTTCTCATAAAAACTCCGCCATTCTGGATACGGTGGTAAAGGAGCTCTCCTTCGTGCAGAGCAGGTTCACTTCCTGCTCCATGGCGACCTGTGCCACTTCTTCGGAGATTCCCGCACCTTCTGTGACGATGACACATGCCATTTCGATGAGCACGGCCACCGCAGCGATGTTGCGGTTATTCAGGATGGTCACCCAGGCGCAGCCTTCCGTGGCATTGCCCATGACCCACGAGGGCATATCGCCCACATAGCCGGATGTGACTTCGTACTCCGGGTGCGGGAGCGCCACCGGTTCGAGGCCGAGGCGATCGACGAGTTCCTGTACGGTCATGTGTCATCCTCCTTCGCTTGATTTCCCTGGACCCTTCCAAGGAGCAGGCAGTCTTCCATGGTCGCGGTGCCGCGGACGATGTCCTCTGCCAGAGCCCGACAGGTCGGGGCTCCGCAGGCGCCACAGTCCAGCGAGGGAAGTTCCTCTGCAATCCGCTCGAGCTCCATCCGTTTCAGGAGGGCCTGGCGGCGGTCGGAGTCCAGTGCTTCCGGCGGGTCGTACAGCAGCGTCTCTTCCAGGAAATAGTCTCCCGGAATGAAGGTGCTGACCTGCTTTTTCGAGAAGTCCCAGTTCCTCGACTCCGGCATGGTCCGTTCCACATAGAGGAGACGGGACCGGGCGACGAAGGGGTTCTCCACGGCCAGCACACCGCCGACACATCCGCCCGGACAGGCGTTCAGTTCAATGAAGTCGAGGTCCGGCAACGTGTCGTTGTCGATGCTGTCCAGTACTTTGATGACATTCTCGATGCCGGAGGCTGCCAGGTGACGGTGCTTCGAGAGTGCTTTCGCCTCTCCGCCGGAGCCCGCCCAGCGGATGCCTACGCGGCCGGTTTTGGAACGGGGAGGCGGTACATCGCCACGCTTCATGACCTGCACGAGGCGTTTGTAGATGTCCGTCATGCTGAGGACGCCGTCCACCAGCTGCCGGTCTTCCTCTGCCTCCTGCTTCAGGTACGAGACCTTCGCGGGACAGGGCGAGATGAAGAAGATGCCGATGTCTTCGTCCGTCAGTTCCGGGTGTTCCTTCTTCGCGACGATCCGGGCCAGCTTCGCCGCCATGTCCACCGGAGGGTGGAGGGGCAGGACATTGTCCACAAGGTCCGGGTAGCGAATGGAGATGAGCCGTCCGATGACGGGACAGGCGGAGCTGATGACCGGTTTCGGAACGTCTTCCCGCATGATGTAGCGGCGGGAATATCCGGAGACCAGTTCGGCTGCCTGCGCCACTTCGAAAATGTCATCGAAGCCGATCTTCAGAAGGCCGTCCAGCACATAGTTGATGTCATCGAGATGGTCGAACTGCCCATAGAGTGCCGGGGCGGGCAGAGCGATCTTGTAGTTGTAATCCTGAATGCATTCGAAGGGGTCGGCCTCGGCATGTTTTGCCTGGTAACCGCAGGTCCGGATGCATTCTCCGCAGTCGATGCAGAGTGTCGTCGTGATCTGTGCGTGTCCGTCCCGGATGCGGATGGCTTCCGTCGGGCAGCGCTGCAGACAGTGAGTACACCCTCTGCACTTTTCCAGAGTCAATGCGACAGAATGACGTACGTTTGCCATATCGCATGCCTCCTTCCAATATGCCTTACGCTACGTACACTTTCATATGGATGGTCGTGCCGACGCCTACTTCGGTCTCGATCTCCATCTCATCGGTGTTTTTCTTCATGTTGGGCAGGCCCATACCGGCACCGAAACCGGCCGAGCGGACTTCTTCCGAAGCCGTGGACCATCCTTTCTGCATGGCCTTCTCGACGTCCGGGATGCCCGGACCCTTGTCGGCCAGTGTGATGTCTATTTCGTCGAGTCCCACACTTACATCCGCGGTCCCGCCGTCAGCATGGATGACCATGTTGATCTCTCCCTCATATACGGCAATGGCGATACGCCGTATGATGTCCTGCGGGAAGCCCAGATTACGAAGCTCTTTCTTGATCTTCATGGAGGCCTCTCCGGCCGCCGAGAAGTCGTTTCCGTCAACGTCGTAATGGAGTTTGACAAGTTCAGACATAGGAATGCCCTGCAGGGTTCAGACCGTTGGTGTACAGGATACCACTGGTTTCGTACATCGTGAGTTCTGTAGTCAGCAGAACGAGGTCGTTGTCCTCTGCCATCTCTTTCATGATATCGGTCGGCTGTTTCCCACGGACCATGATGATGCAGTACATGTTCATCATGGCTGCGGTGCGGATGATCTGTTCATTGACGAGTCCGGTGAGCAGTACACCCTGGTCCTGGACATAGGCGAGGACCTCACTCATCATGTCGGAACCGAATGCCGAGGAGACTTCCTCGTCGAGTTTATCGGCGCCGGCCTGCACATTCGCGTTCAACAGTTCGACGATTTCCTGGATCTTCAAAATACCACCCCTGGGTCTTAACGGTACTTATTCAAAACATCTTCCACCTGGTCCGGAGTCATACGTCCGTAGACGTCTTCCCCGACCATCATAACGGGAGCCAGACCGCATGCACCGACGCAGCGGCAGGAAACCAGAGAGAATTTCCGATCAGGTGTGCATTCACCCTCTCCGATATCCAGGACTTCCGAGATCTTGTCGTAGATCGCCTGAGACCCCTTCACGTAGCAGGCTGTGCCGAGGCACACCGAAACTTCGTGTTCTCCCTTCGGGGCCAGCGCAAACTGCGCATAGAAGGTGGCAACTCCGTAGATCTTTTCGATCGGGACATCCATTGCGTCGGAAATGATGGTCTGGACCTCGATGGGCAGGTACCCGTAGATCTCCTGCGCTTTCTGCATGACGGGCATGAGTGCGCCGGGAGTGTCTTTCATTTCCTCAATGGCGGCCAGCAGCTCCGCTTCCTGTTCCGCGGTGCCGAGGAATGCCACTTTGGTTTTCGTTTCCATAAACTACCTCCTTCAAAAAATCATCTTGCCTGATCGCGATGTCCCGTTTTTCCCATAGGACCGCGCGTTCATGTAATCTCATGTACAGCATAACATAAAAAGAAACGGCTTGCCTGACATTTTTTGTTCAACATGACAAGTGTTACAATTGTCAAACAGTGGGAGGGCTGAAGCGCAGTTTTCGGCGTGGTTTCGCCACTTTTGGGCGATACACCCAGGCGCTTGTCAAACATCTGTCAAGATACGCAGTTTCTGCTTATTGTTAATTCTTTAACAAGCTGTAGTTATTATTTTACTTATATTGCGAAAAAAGTCAACTTATGTACAGTGAGTTTATACACAATAAGCTTTTCGTCATTCAAATTGTGACAAACAATTGTCATTCACCGTTTTTTGTCAAAAGAAAAACATTACAAAAAAAGGAGGCAAATCGCCCCAAAACGGAACAAAATGGTCACATTGACATCAAAATAAGCCCTGCGCCGGAATGGCACAGGGCTCGTTGGTTATTACGTTGTCGTCAAACTCAGATGAGTTCGATGATGCACATTTCTGCGGCATCTCCGCGACGCGGGCCGGTCTTGGTGATCCGGGTGTAACCGCCATTGACGTCAGCATACTTCGGAGCGATCTCGTCGAAGAGCTTCTTCGCGACATCTTCCTTGGTGACATAGGCAAGGACCTGTCTCTTGGCAGCAAGATCGTCCTTCTTGGCGATGGTGATCATCTTTTCGGTCATCGCGCGAACTTCCTTCGCACGGGTAACGGTCGTTTCGATTTTGCCGTTTTCAAGCAGGAACGTGACCATTGCGCGCAGCATCGCTTTGCGGTGGTCGCTGGCTCTGCCGAGTTTTCTGGTACCAGGCATTGGGTACTTCCTCCTTTGTCTTATTCGTCGTCCTTACGGAGAGAGAATCCGAGGGAATCCAGCTTCGCGATGACTTCGGCAAGAGACTTCGTGCCGAGGTTGCGGACCTTCATCATGTCGTCTTCGGATTTGTTCGTGAGGTCTTCTACTGTGTTGATGCCTGCTCTCTTCAAGCAGTTAAAGGAACGAACAGACAAATCAAGTTCTTCAATGGTCATCTCTAAGACCTTCTCGCGAGAGTTGTCGTCCTTCTCTACGAGCACGTCTGTCATGAATTCAGATTCAGACAAGTCGATGAACAACTTGAGGTGATCGTTGAGGATCTTGGCTGCCAGCGATACAGCGTCTTTGGCAGACAGCGTACCGTTGGTCCACACTTCCAGAGTCAGCTTATCGTAGTCGATGCGCTGGCCGACACGGGTGTTTTCAACAGTGAAGTTGACCTTCAGAACGGGTGAGTAGATGGAGTCGATGGCAATGACGCCTGTCGGCGGCTGAAGCTTTTCCTTGTTTCTGTCAGCAGAAACATAACCTCTGCCATTGTCCACTGTCATCTCCATGGACAGCTTGGCATCCTTGTCGAGGGATGCGATGTGAAGCTCCGGATTGAAGATCTCGATTTCGGAATCTCCCTTGATGTCACCGGCGGTGACTTCGCCTTCTCCGGTTGCATCGATGTATACGGTCTTGGGGCCGTCACCGTTGATCTTGATGATGACGCTCTTGAGGTTCAGGACGATCTCCGTGATGTCTTCCTTGACACCGGGGATGGTATCGAACTCATGGACTTTACCATCGATCTTGACCGAGGTGATAGCGTATCCCGGAAGGGAAGAAAGCAGAACGCGTCTCATGCTGTTGCCGAGAGTCGTGCCAAATCCTCTTTCGAGAGGCTCGAGAGTGAACTTGCCGTAAGTGCTGTTCTCTTCCTGGTTGAATACTTCGATATTAGGCTTCTCAATACCGATCATTCGTTAACCCTCCTTGAATGGTAAAAAAGTGGATTGCGGGTTAGTGAGCAGTGGCATTACTTGGAGTAGAACTCGACGATGAGGTGCTCTTCGACCGGGAAGTCCACATCTTCACGGGTGGGGACTCTGGTCACAGTACCGGCAAAGTTCGCCTTATCCAGTTCCAGCCATGCGGGGGTCGTGACGAGGGGAGCATCCTCACCGGTCAGTCTGCTGAAGACTGCGGAAGAACGGCTCTTTTCCTTGACAGCAACGACCTGGCCGGGTTTGACCTGGTAGGACGGGACGTCTACTTTCTTGCCATCTACGGTGAAATGACCGTGAGTTACAAGCTGGCGGGCCTGACGACGAGTCGTCGCGAAACCGAGGTGGAACACAACGTTGTCCAGACGGCGTTCGCAGAGGATAAGGAGGTTCTCACCGGTCTTACCCTGCATTTTGGCGGCCTTTTCATAATAGGAACGGAACTGTTTTTCCTGTACGCCGTAGATGAACTTCACCTTCTGCTTCTCGTTGAGCTGAGTGGCGTACTCGGACTGTTTTCTTCTCATGTTGCCCTTCGGTTTCCGACGGGTGTCCTTGCCGGCATAACCCATGGTTGCCGGAGAGAAATCAAGGCTCTTCGCCTTTTTGGCGATGGGCTGTCTATTTCTAGCCATAGTGGTTTATCCTCCTTTAACGATCAGACACGACGTCTTTTCGGCGGACGGCATCCGTTGTGCGGGATCGGAGTCACGTCTTTGATCATGGTGACTTCGAGGCCTGCGGTCTGCAGTGCACGGATGGCGGCTTCACGGCCGGCGCCCGGGCCTTTGACGTAGACTTCGATGGTCTTCATTCCACGGTCGACAGCGACTTTGGCGGCAGTCTCAGCTGCGGTCTGTGCTGCGAAGGGAGTGGACTTTTTGGAACCACGGAAGCCCATTTCACCGGCGCTTGCCCAGGAAACAGCGTTGCCCTGAGTGTCGGTGATAGTGACGATGGTGTTGTTGAAGGTGGACTGGATATGTGCAGAACCACGTTCGACTACTTTACGGTCGCGGCGTCTGCGGTTAGAAGTGTTCTTCTTGGAACCTTGTTTAGCCAAAGTGTTATCCCCCTTAAATTACTTCTTCTTGTTAGCGATGGTCTTTTTCGGACCTTTGCGTGTACGGGCGTTCGTCTTGGAACGCTGACCTCTGACGGGGAGACCTTTTCTATGGCGAACGCCACGGTAAGAACCGATTTCGATGAGTCTCTTGATGTTCAGAGCGGTTTCCCGACGAAGATCACCTTCGACCTTAAGGTTGTGGTCAATGTAGTCACGAAGCTTGGCAACATCCTGCTCGGTAAGATCTTTTACGCGAGTATCGGGGTTGACGCCGGTAGCTTTGATGATATCGTCTGCAGTCTTTCTGCCGATGCCATGGATATAGGTGAGAGCAATTTCAATTCTCTTGTCTCTCGGCAGGTCGACACCTGATAAACGAGCCATGTGTTGGCACCTCCATTAAGTGTTTACGGGTCAGGCTTTAGCCCTGACGCTGTTTGTGCTTCGGGTTCTCACAGATGACCATGACTTTACCCTTGCGCTTGATGATCTTGCACTTTTCGCACATTTTTTTGACAGAAGGTCTGACTTTCATTGTGTTACCTCCTAATAATTACTTCGATCGCCAGGTGATACGGCCACGGGTAAGGTCGTACGGCGACATTTCGACCGTTACTTTGTCTCCCGGAAGGATGCGGATGAAGTTCATGCGCAGCTTGCCGGAAATGTGAGCCAGTATCTGATGTCCGTTTTCGAGCTCCACTTTGAACATGGTGTTCGGGAGTGCTTCGACGACGGTACCTTCAATTTCGATCATATCCTGTTTCGACATGATGGATCCTCCTCTAGGTTAGTCCAGTGTGGGACGGGGGGTCAGGATGACCGGTCCGTCTTCGGTGATGGCGATGGAATGTTCGTAATGGGCGGAAGGCTTTCCGTCCGCGGTGAAAACAGTCCATTCATCGCCGGGCAACTGTTTGATCTTTGCCGTACCCATGTTGATCATGGGCTCGATGGCAATGGTCATGCCGGGGAGCAACCGTACGCCCTTGTGGGGACGTCCGAAGTTGGGTACGCCCGGCTCCTCATGGAGCTTGGTCCCGATGCCGTGTCCTTCGTATTCACGGACGACACCGTAACCGCGGCTCTCGCAGTACTCCTGGATGGCTGCGCCAATGTCTCCGACCCGGTTGCCCGGGACCGCCTGCTGGATGCCGATGAGAAGTGCTTCTCTGGTGGTTTCGCACAGCCGCTGCACTTCAGGAGAAACTTCTCCGACATAGAACGTGTAGGCGTTGTCGCCATTGTAGCCATCGATTTTTGCGCCGGTGTCCACGGAGACGATGTCCCCTTCTTTCAGGATCCGGTTCTTGCTGGGAATACCGTGGATGATCTCGTCGTTCACGGATATGCATGCCGTATTCGGGAAGTCGTAGAGATGCAGGAAGTTCGGCTCTGCGCCCTGGCTTTTGATGTAGTCATAGCAGATTTCATCGAGTTCCAGAGTGGATACGCCCGGACGGACGTATTTGCCGACTTCCATGAGGGCTCCGGCAGAGATCCTGCCGGCTTCCTTCATGATCTCCAGTTCCCTGGCAGATTTCAAAACGATCATGCTTATGCCTCCAGAGCGGCTTTGACGCGGTCGAAGATCTCTTCGACGGTGCCGATGCCGTCCACTTCGGAGAGCTTTCCGGCCGCTTCATAGTAACCTTTCAGCGGCTCGGTCTGATCGTGATAGACCTTTAAACGGTCCGCGACCGTTTCCGGTTTGTCGTCCTTACGCTGGACGAGTTCTGCGCCGCAGCGGTCGCAGATCCCTTCGACTTTCGGCTGCTTGGTGACGATGTGGAACGAAGAACCGCAGTCCGGGCAGACACGACGTCCGCTCATTCTTTCGGTGATGGCTTCGTCCGGGACCTCGATATCGACGACTTTGTCGATGACGATGCCCATCGCGTCCAGAGCCTCAGCCTGGGGAATGGTGCGGGGGAATCCATCGAGGATGAATCCCTTCGCACAGTCGTCTTTTGCAAGACGTTCTTTGATGATGCCAATGACGACATCGTCCGGGACAAGTGCGCCGGATTCGATGAACGCTTTGGCTTTCAGTCCCATTTCGGTGCCGTTTTTCAGCGCCTCACGGATCATGTTACCGGTCGAGACCGTCGGGATGGCATAAGCATCTGCGACTTTTTCGGCCTGAGTGCCTTTGCCGGCGCCAGGTGCTCCAAGGAAAATGATATTCATGCGTAATTCTCCTTTTCTGAAGGGTCCTTAGCTCAGGAAGCCCTTATACTGACGGACCATCAGCTGAGATTCGAGCTGACGAACGGTTTCGAGCGCGACGCCGACAAGGATGATGACGGATGTACCGCCGAGGGCGATGTTCATCTGTGCACCGGTGGCGTTCGTGATCTGAGAATAAACAATGGGAAGAATGGCAACGACGCTGATGAGCAGGGAGCCGATCAGGACGATGCGATTCAGGACCTTCTGCAAGTACTCCGAGGTGGGCTTGCCGGGACGGATGCCCGGGATGGTGCCGTTGTTGCGGCGAAGGTTGTTCGCCATTTCCACGGGATTGTACTGGATCGAAGAATAGAAGTATGCAAAGAAGATGATGAGGATGAAATACATGATCCCGTAGAACCATCTCTCTGCGTCGAACATGTCGAAGAATTTATCCCAGCCGCTGCCATCTGCAATCTTGCTGTCGACAAACATACGGACTGTCGGGGGCAGGGACAGAATGGAGCTGGCGAAGATGATGGACATAACACCGGAGATGTTGACCTTGATGGGAAGGTTGGTGTTCTGTCCGCCGTACATTTTCCGACCGACCACGCGCTTCGCGTAGACGACGGGGATCCGTCTCTCGGAGTTGTCCACCCAGACGATGAACAGGATGCCCGCGATGATCAGGATGGCGGCAAGCGGAGCGTACGCATAGTACAGACCGCCGCGCTTGAAGGCTTCCCACATCATGATGGTGTCCTGCGGGATGCGGGATACGATACCCGCGAACAGGAGGATGGAGATACCGTTGCCGATGCCCTTGGCGTTGATCTGCTCACCGAGCCACATCATGATGGCAGAGCCGGCAATGAGGGTGATGATGACGACCAGTGCCTGAAGGACGGCGGAGAAGCCGGTGAAGGCCAGACCGTTCGCGTCGGTGGACAGGTATCCGCCGCTGCGCAGATAGAAGAAGTATGCGGTGGACTGGAGAGCCGCGATGATGACCGCGACGACTCGGGTGATCCGCTGCAGTTTCTTTCTGCCGACGTCGCCCTCTTTGGAGAGACGTTCGAGTGCCGGAATTGCGACACCGAGCAGCTGCATGATGATGGATGCGTTGATGTACGGGGTGATGGACATGGCGAACAGCGTCGAATAGTTGAACGCGTCGCCTGTCATCATGTTGAGATAGTTCATGAAGTTGCCCGCAGAGGTGGTATCGTCGATGATACCCTGGGCAGCGTTCGTGAACGGAACGGAAATGGCTGCGCCGATCCGGAAGATCAGGATGATGAACGCAGTGTAGAGGATCTTCTTGCGAAGTTCCGGAGTTTTAAGAGCGTTGACAAGAGTCTGGAGCATCTTATACCTCCTCGGCACTTCCGCCGACTGCCTCGATCTTCTCCTTTGCAGTCTTAGAGTAAGCATTCACCTTGACAGTGAGCTTTTTGGTGAGGTCTCCGTTACCGAGGACTTTGACACCGTCTTTGGCCTTCTTGATGAGACCGACCTTGATGAGAGCTTCTGCGTCGACGACGTCACCGTCGTTGAAGCGAGCTTCGAGGTCTTTCACGTTGACCGTGACGATCTCCTTGGCGAAGATGTTGTTGAAGCCTCTCTTCGGAAGACGTCTCTGAAGGGGCATCTGGCCGCCTTCGAAACCGACACGCTGGGAATAACCGGCTCTCGCCTTCTGACCCTTGTGACCCTTACCGGCGGTCTTGCCCTGTCCGGAAGCGGTACCACGGCCGATTCTCTTAACGTCTTTCTTGGAACCCTTTGCAGGGGAAAGTTCGTGTAATTTCATTCGTCGCACCTCCCTCAAGCTTCGTTGACGACTTCGACGAGATGATTGATCTTGCGGATCTTGCCGGCCGTCTGAGCGTTGTCAGGCTGAGTGCTGACATCGCCGATTTTGCGAAGACCAAGAGAATATGCAGTAGCGATCTGGTCTTTCTTGTTTCCGATCAGGCTGCGGACGAGCTTGACCTGTACAGTTTTTTCTGCCATTGTAGCCACTCTCCTTAGCCTAAGATTTCGTTGACGGATTTGCCGCGGATCTCAGCAACTTCCTCCGCGTTACGAAGCTGGGACAGACCATCGAGGGTAGCCCGAACGACGTTGCACGGATTGTTGGAACGAAGTGCCTTGGACCGGATGTCCTGGATGCCGACCGTCTCAACAACGGCACGGACGGGACCGCCGGCGATAACGCCGGTACCGGGTGCGGCAGGTTTCAGCAGGACGACGCCTGCGCCGTATTTGCCAATGACCTCGTGAGGGATGGTGGTCCCCTTCAGAGAAACTCTGATCAGGTTCTTCTTGGCGTCTTCAATACCCTTGCGGATGGCGTCCGGGACTTCGCCGGATTTACCAAGGCCGAAGCCGACAAGGCCGTTGCCGTCACCGACAACAACAAGAGCAGCGAACTTATAGATACGACCACCCTTGACGGTTTTGGAAACGCGGTTGATGGTGATGACGCGCTCCTGAAGCTCTAAATTAGATGCATCGATTTTAGCCAAAAGTCTTCCTCCTCCCTTAGAATTCGAGGCCGCCCTCACGGGCACCTTCTGCAAGTTCAGCCACACGGCCCTGGTAGACATAGCCGCCGCGGTCGAACACTACTGTTTTGATGTCTTTCTTAACTGCACGCTCGGCAAGGACTTTGCCGACTTCGCGTGCGGCGTCTTTATTTCCGCCGTATTCCTTGAAAGTCTTCTCATTGGAGGACGCAGAGACCAGCGTGTTGCCGGTGACGTCGTCAATGATCTGAGCATAGATATTGTTCAGGGAGCGGTAAACGCAGAGGCGCGGTCTTTCGGCAGTACCGGAGATCTTACCGCGAACTCTCTTATGACGCTTAAGACGAGCTTTATTGCTATCTGGTTTAGTAACCATTCCGATTCACTCCTTTTCTTACTTACCGCCCTTACCGGCTTTACCTTCCTTGCGGCGGATGTGTTCGTCTGCATACTTGATGCCCTTGCCCTTGTAGGGTTCCGGCGGACGCTTCTCGCGAACTTCTGCAGCGAACTGGCCGACCTTCTGCTTGTCGGCGCCGGAGATGGTGATCTTGTTGCCGTTGACTTCAGCGGTCAGGCCTTCCGGAACGGGCATTTCCACCGGGTGGGAATAACCGACCGTCAGGTTCAGGGTGTTGCCCTGGACAGCTGCACGGTAACCGACACCATTGACTTCGAGCACTTTGCTGAAGCCGTTGCTGACACCCTCGACCATGTTGGCGAGGAGAGAACGGGTCAGACCGTGGAGTGCTCTGTTCTGCTTCTGGTCGTTGGGACGCTCAACGAGGAGCTCGGTGCCTTCGACCTTCACAGTCATATTCGGATGCACATCTCTGGTAAGAGTCGCCTTCGGGCCCTTTACGGTAACAGTGCAACCGTCGATTTTGACTTCGACCCCCGCCGGGATGGCGATGGGCTTTTTGCCGATACGAGACATGTACTGTTTCCTCCCTTACCAAACGAATGCGAGGACTTCGCCGCCGACGTTGGCTTTGCGAGCCTCTTTATCTGTCATAACGCCCTTCGGAGTCGAGAGGATGGCAACGCCAAGGCCCTTCATGACCTTCGGCATATCCTCACAGCTCGTGTAGATCCGGAGACCGGGCTTCGAGACTCTTCTGAGTCCGGTGATGACCGGGGACTTGTTCGGACCGTATTTGAGCGTGATCGTAATGATACCCTGCTTCCCGTCTTCTTCGACAGAGAAGCTCTTGATGTATCCTTCATCAACCAGAATCTGAGCAATGGCTTTCTTCATGTTTGATGCGGGAACTTCAACTGTATCATGCTTTGCTGCATTAGCATTTCTGATTCTCGTAAGCATATCTGCTACAGAGTCTGTAACCTGCATGTTATGTTTCCTCCTTGCTCAAAATTACCAGCTGGCTTTTTTGACACCAGGGATCTGACCCTTGTGTGCGAGTTCTCTGAAGCAAACTCTGCATACACCGTATTTACGAAGGTATGCGTGAGGTCTGCCGCAGATCTGGCATCTGTTATGCTGTCTGGTCGAATACTTCGGCTCTCTGGCAGCTTTGACTTTCATCGATGTTTTAGCCATTTCTGAAAACCTCCTTATTCTTTCGCAAACGGTGCGCCCATGAGGGTCAGCAGTTCTTTTGCTTCTTCATCGGTCTTCGCGGTGGTGATGAACGCAATGTCCATGCCGCGAATCGCGTCGATCTTGTCGTACTCGATCTCCGGGAAGATCAGCTGTTCCCGAATACCCATGGAGTAGTTGCCGCGTCCATCGAAGGAGTTCGGGTTGATACCACGGAAGTCACGAACGCGCGGAAGCGCGAGGTTGAAGAACCGGTCGAGGAACTCATACATTCTCTCACCGCGAAGAGTGACCTTCGCGCCGATGGTCATGCCTTCACGAAGTTTGAAGTTCGCGACGGACTTCTTGGCCTTGATGAGAACGGGCTTCTGGCCGGTGATGGTGGACAGGTCTTTGACGACCGCGTCCAGGACTTTCGGGTTCTCTTTGGCTTCGCCGCAGGCGACATTGACCACGATCTTATCGAGCTTCGGGATCTGCATGACGCTGCTGTAGCCGAATTTTTCCATAAGAGCAGGTGCGACTTCGCTAACGTAAACGTCTTTCATTCTAGCCATGTTCACTTGCCCTCCTTATTCGAATTTCGCGCCGCACTTCTTGCAGACACGGAATTTCTTACCGTCTTCCACAACGTGACCAACGCGGGTCGCCTTGCCGCATTCGGGGCAGACGAGCTGGACTTTGTCAGCGTAAAGAGCGGATTCTGCCTTTACGAGACCGCCGGTCTCGCCCATTCTGCGGGGCTTGACATGTTTCGTGATGATGTTGATGCCTTCGACGATGACCTTGCCCTCTGCGGGAGAGACAGCAAGGACTTTGCCTTTCTGGCCATGGTATTTACCATTGATGACAACAACTTCATCGCCGGTTTTTACATGAACTTTATTCATTGTCTGGCTACCTCCGATTACAGTACTTCGGGAGCAAGGGAGAGGATCTTGGTGAATTCCTTACCTCTGAGTTCTCTTGCCACAGGCCCGAAAATACGTGTTCCTCTCGGGCTCTTATCGTCTTTGATAAGAACGGCTGCGTTTTCATCGAAACGGATGTAAGTACCATCGTCTCTGCGCACGCCGTTGACAGTTCTGACAACAACTGCTTTAACTACTTCGCCTTTTTTGACAGCGCCGCCGGGTGTTGCTTTTTTGACAGAAGCAACGATGACGTCGCCGATGTTGGCGTATCTCCTGTTCGTGCCGCCAAGCACCTTGATGCACATGATTTCCTTGGCACCAGAGTTGTCGGCAACCTTGAGGAGAGTCTGCTGCTGAATCACAGTAATTCCTCCTTATTTACTTGGCCTTCTCGATGATCTCGACGACGCGCCATCTCTTGTCCTTGGACATCGGGCGGGTCTCCATCAGGAGAACGCGGTCGCCTACGCGGCATTCGTTGTTTTCGTCGTGCGCCTTGTACTTGACAGTGCGGTTGACGATCTTCTTATAAAGCGGGTGCTGGACCCTGTCTCTAACGGTAACGACGACCGTTTTATCCATTTTATCGCTGCTGACAACGCCGACGCGTGTCTTTCTAAGATTTCTTTCGCTCATGCTATCAAACCTCTCCTTCCTTAGGCTTCGGTGCCGTGGAGTTCGATATCGCGCTGAATGGTCTTGATGCGGGCGATGTCTTTCTTGACGGCACGAATGCGGGTGGGATTCTCCAGCTGGTTGATGGCCTGCTGGAAACGAAGTTTGAACAGCTCGTCTTTGAGCTCGGAAAGCTTTGCGTCAAGCTCTGCAGCAGACAGCTCTCTAAGTTCCTGAGCTTTCATTACTGTTCACCATCCTCCTGGTCTTTGACTACGAACTTACATTTGATGGGAAGCTTGTTGGCGGCAAGACGCATGGCCTCGCGGGCAACTTCTTCGTCGACGCCGGCGAGTTCAAACATGACTCTGCCCGGTTTGACAACGGCGACCCAGTACTCAACGGCGCCCTTACCTTTACCCATTCGGGTTTCAGCCGGGGTCTTGGTGATGGGTTTGTCAGGGAAGATCTTGATCCAGACCTGACCGCCACGCTTGATGTAACGAGTCATAGCAACACGGGCTGCTTCGATCTGGGCGGAAGTGATCCATGCCGGCTCAAGGGCGACAAGACCATACTGACCATAAGTGACCTTATTACCTCTGGTAGCTTTACCTTTCATACGGCCACGCTGCTGTTTTCTGTGCTTAACTCTTTTCGGCATCAACATTATTTAGCTCCCCCTTCCTTGTTGTTACGGTTTCTGCGAGGTCTTCTGTTGTCACGGTCACGACGGGTGTTGTTCGTGTTCTCGTGAAGAACCTCACCTTTGTAGATCCACACTTTTACTCCGATTCTACCGTAAGTGGTAGCTGCTTCAACAAAGCCGTAGTCAATGTCAGCTCTGATCGTCTGAAGCGGGATGGTGCCTTCATGGTAGCTCTCCGAGCGGGCGATCTCAGCGCCACCCAGACGGCCGGATACCTGGACTTTGATACCCTTTGCTCCAAGTCTCATTGTTCTACCGATTGCCTGCTTGACAGCTCTTCTGTAAGAGACACGTCTCTCGAGCTGGCCGGCAATGTTTTCAGCAACAAGAGTTGCGTCAAGGTCGGGCTGCTTGATCTCCACGATGTTGATGGAGACCGGCTTGCCGAGCATCTTTTCGACTTCACCCTTGAGCTTTTCGATTTCAGAACCGCCGCGGCCAATGACGATGCCGGGCTTCGCGCAGAACACGTTGATTCTGACACGTTTGTTATCACGCTCGATTTCAACCTTCGGAACACCGGCTGCTTTCAGACGGTCAAGAAGGAACTTTCTGAGCTTGTAGTCTTCCACAAGAGTCGCGCCGAAATCTTTGTCATCTGCATACCAGCGAGATTCCCAGTCTTTGATGACGCCGACACGAAGTCCGGTGGGGTTTACTTTCTGTCCCATGTTTTTTCCTCCTCCGTTGGTTATTCTGCTTCCTTGAGCACGATGGTGATATGGGAAGTTCTCTTACGGATGATGTAAGCTCTGCCCTGTGCTCTCGGACGGATACGCTTGAGGGTCGGACCCTGGTTTACGAAGCATTCTGCAACGTAAAGTTTCGAGGTGTCCATGTTTTTGACCTCAGCGTTTGCCATTGCTGATTTGAGGACCTTCTCAAGGACTTCACACGCGGCTTTCGGTGTGTGCTTGAGGATGGCCATCGCTTTTTCTGCATCTTCGCCACGGATCAGGTCGAGAACGATCTGGACCTTACGGGGCGCGATTCTTACGAAAGTAGCGGATGCTTTAGCTTCCATTAGTTACACACTCCTTTAGTTAGCCTGATTTGGAACCCGAGTGACCTCTGAAGGTCCGAGTCGGTGCGAATTCGCCAAGTTTGTGTCCGACCATGTCCTCCGTTACATAAACCGGGACATGCTTGCGGCCATCGTGAACTGCGAAGGTATGACCAACGAAATCGGGGAAAATGGTGGAAGAACGGCTCCAGGTCTTCAGAACCTGCTTGTCACCGGTCTCGTTCATCTTCTGAACGCGGGCCAGGAGTTTGGGTTCTACATAAGGGCCTTTCTTAAGACTTCTGCTCATGATCCTTATCTCCTTTCACGATTACTTGCCGTTACGACGTCTGACGATCATCTTATCGGACTTCTTGTTATGCTTTCTGGTCTTGTAACCAAGAGCGGGTTTGCCCCACGGGGTAACAGGACCGGGTCTACCGATGGGCGATTTACCTTCACCACCGCCGTGCGGGTGGTCGTTCGGGTTCATGACAGAACCACGGACAGTCGGGCGGATGCCCATGTGACGGGTGCGGCCAGCCTTACCGACCTTGACGTTCGCGTGGTCCGCGTTACCGACCTGGCCGATGGAGGCCATGCAGATCTCGGGGACGTTGCGAAGCTCGCCGGAGGGCATACGGAGAAGGGCGTAGCCGTTCTCACGAGCCATGAGCTGTGCTGCGTTGCCGGCGGAACGGGCGAACTGTCCGCCGCGGCCCGGGTACAGTTCGACGTTGTGGACGAAGGTACCGACGGGGATGTTGACCAGGGGAAGGGCGTTGCCGGGCTTGATGTCAGCGTCGGGGCCGTTCTCGATGGTGTAACCGACTTTCAGACCGACGGGGGCGAGGATGTATCTCTTCTCGCCGTCCTCGTACTGGACGAGAGCGATGTTCGCGGAGCGGTTCGGGTCGTACTCAAGGGTGAGGACCGTTGCCGGGCAGTCGAACTTGTCGCGCTTGAAGTCGATGATTCTGTATTTTCTGCGGTTTCCGCCGCCTCTGTGGCGGACGGTGATTCTTCCGTAACTGTTACGACCGGAATGCTTGTTCATCGGTTCCAGAAGGCTTCTCTCGGGAGCAACCTTGGACAGTTCGGAGTAATCGGTGACAGACATGTTTCTGGTGCCGTTGGTGGTCGGCTTAATAACTCTGATCGCCATTTAGATTCACACTCCTTATACCATGCCTTCGAAGAACTCGATGGTCTTGGAGTCTTCGGTAAGGGTCACGATCGCTTTCTTCCAGGAAGCCTTGTAGCCTTCGAAACGGCCATAGCGGCGTTTCTGACCACGGACGTTCATGGTGTTGACTTTCTGAACTTCGACACCGAAGAGCTCTTCACAGGCCTTTTTGATCTCGACCTTGTTGGCATCTTTCGCAACGGCGAAGGTGTACTTCTTCATTGCGGTGTTGCCCATGCTTTCCTCGGTGATGATGGGGCGGAGGATGATGTCCTGTGCTGTCTTACTCATGCATATACCTCCTCAAGCTTCTCTACGGCAGCCTTGGCAATGACGACTTTGTCGGCATTGAGCAGGTCGTAGACGTTGATGGCATTGACCGGGCTGACTTTGACGCCGGCAATGTTTCTTGCGCTCTTGTAGATGACTTCGTCCTTCTCGGCGGTGACGATGAGTGTCTTCCTGGCAGCGCTGAGCTTGTCCAGAGCCGCGACCATGTCTTTGGTCTTGATGGCGTCCATCTTGAGGTCATCGACGATGACGAAAGCTTCATTTGCGACTTTGTCAGACAGCGCGGATTTCATCGCGAGCTTTCTGACCTTCTTGTTGATGTCGAATCCGTAGCTGCGGGGCTTCGGACCAAGGGCGACACCACCGTGTCTCCACTGCGGAGAGCGGGTGGAACCCTGTCTTGCGTGGCCGGTACCTTTCTGTCTCCAGGGCTTGCGGCCGCCGCCTCTGACTTCAGCGCGTGTGAGGGTGGACTGAGTACCCTGACGCTGATTTGCCAGGTAGTTGACCACGACCAGGTGCATGGCAGACGTGTTCGGCTCGATGCCGAAGATGCTGTCGTTCAGCTCCATGGCTCCGGTCTCTTTACCGGCAAAGCTGTAAACTTTAACGCTAGGCATGTCTTACTCCTCCTTACGCTTTGACTGTATCTTTCAGAATGACGATTCCGCCCTTGGGGCCGGGGACGGCACCCTTGATGGCGATGAGGTTGTTTTCGGCGTCGACCTTGACAACATCGAGATTCTGGATGGTGACGCGCTCGTGACCAAGATGACCGGCGAGCTTTTTGCCTTTGAAGACGCGGGACGGATCGGAGCATGCGCCCAGAGAGCCGGCGTGTCTTGCGTTGGGGCCGGTACCGTGGGACTCTTTCAGGCGATGGAAGTTCCAGCGCTTGATGGCACCTGCAGTACCTTTACCTTTGCTCGTACCGATGACATCGACTTTGTCACCAGCGGCGAATGTGTCAACTTTGACGATGTCTCCGACGTTCAGTGCGGAGGTGTCGGCGAGGCGGAACTCACGAAGAACTTTCTTCGGGGCAACGTCTGCCTTGTCGAAATGACCCTTTTCGGGTTTGTTGACGCGTGTGACCTTCACGTCGCCGAAGCCGAGCTGAACTGCTTCGTAGCCATCGTTCTCGATGGTCTTCTTCTGGACGACGGGGCACGGACCTGCTTCGATGACGGTGACGGGAATGACGTTTCCGACTTCGTCAAAGAGCTGTGTCATACCGATTTTCTTACCGATAAGACCTTTCTGCATATTGTTTTCCTCCTTTGGTTATTGGTTGATGGATGCATACCACCAACATGACCGTTCAGTGTTTCCTCTGAGATGGCTTAGAGCTTGATCTCGATGTCAACACCGGCGGGAAGCTCAAGACCGGTCAGGGCTTCGATCGTTTTGGCCGAAGGTCTGATCACGTCGATGAGTCTCTTGTGGGTGCTCTGCTCAAACTGCTCACGGCTGTCCTTGTACTTGTGGACGGCGCGCAGGATGGTGACGACTTCCTTCTCGGTCGGCAGCGGCACGGGGCCGGATACCTTGGCACCGGTGCGCTTCGCGGTCTCAACGATCTTCTCAGCGGCGGTGTCGACGAGGTTGTGGTCGTAACCTTTCAGTCTGATACGAACCTTTTCTTTTGCTGCTTTGTTCTGTGTTGCCATTGTTAGATTCCTCCTAAAGGTTGTAATGGCGGGCACGCTGTTTTCCACACCAGTGGAAAATTTTCAACACTCAGCCGGGTGTTTCCCTTTTCAGTATTGAAAAAACCTGGCGGCCTTTCGGCCTCCGGGTGGCACAAACAGCTTGGCACATAGTTCTCCCGTCTTGCAACCCTACGGGGGTTTCTACGTACACAATATTAGTTTCGCCCGGTTTAAAATCGGACATACTCCGCGGAAATTTCCCGTCTCAGAGGACGGCCACCTCCCGCATCATCGCATATCTCTACGTGCGTAAGGGCGCAGTAAGTCCCTTTTCACGTGCCTAGAGATATTATCATATATATAAGGGCATTGCAAGGAAAATTTCAGCTTTTTTTACAAACTTTTTTGAAGAATTTCGGCGCTTTTCACAAGGTCCCAAAATATAGCGCCGCCGGGCGTTCCGGGTACTAAATCTAGACCCCCGGTTGCGCAATGAAAAGCGGGTATATATAATGTATAAGTAATTGAAAAGAAGGAGAACCTATATGTCCAGACCTCTGGCGGACCGCATCCGCCCGCGCACCCTCGACGAGATGGTCGGCCAGCGCCACCTGCTCGGCCCCGGCATGGCGCTGCGCAACATCGTGGAGTCGGGGAACATCCCGAACCTCATCTTCTACGGCCCCTCGGGCGTCGGCAAGACGACCCTCGCGAACATCATCGCCGAGAAGACCAGCAAGAAACTGTACCGGCTCAACGCCACCACCTCCGGCATCGCCGACATCAAGGACATGGTGGCGGAAGTGGGCACGCTCGCCGCGCCGAACGGCATCCTTCTCTACCTCGACGAGATCCAGTACTTCAACAAGAAACAGCAGCAGAGCCTGCTCGAATACCTCGAGAGCGGCGACATCACGATGATCGCCTCCACCACCGAGAACCCCTACTTCTACGTCTACAACGCCGTCATCTCCCGCTGCACGGTCTTCGAGTTCAAGAGCGTCACCGCGGAGGACATCGTACCGGCCGTCGAGCGGGCGTTCCGCGTGGTCGGCGAGGAGAACGGCGTCACCTATGACGTACCGGAGGACGTGGCATACGCCATTGCCCAGGCTGCCGGTGGCGATGTACGGAAGGCCATCACCACGGTCGAGCTGTGTTCCATGGCCGCCGGTGCCGGGGAGGGCGACCCGCCGGTCGTGTCTGTCGGGACGGCGCTCATCGAGCAGATCACGGCGAAGTCCGCCATGCGCTACGACCGCGCCGGAGACGACCACTACGACATCGTTTCCGCCTACCAGAAGTCCATGCGGGGCTCCGACCCGGACGCCGCGCTCCATTACCTCGCCCGTCTGCTCGAGGCCGGCGACCTGCCCTCCGCCATCCGGCGGCTGCTCGTCTGCGCCTGTGAGGATGTGGGACTTGCCTATCCGCAGATCATCCCCATCGTCAAGTCCGCCTGCGACATCGCGCTGCAGGTGGGCCTGCCCGAAGCGAAGATCCCGCTGGCGGACGCCGTCATCCTGGTCGCTACATCGCCCAAGAGCAACTCGGGAGACCAGGCTATTTCAAAGGCCATGTCGGACCTCGCGGCCGGCCGCTCCGGTCCCATCCCCCGCCAGCTCCAGAACAAGCACTTCGACGGCGAGGACCAGGAGGTCAAGGGGCAGTTCTACATCTACCCCCACGACTATCCGAACCACTGGACGTACCAGCAGTACCTGCCTGACGCCCTCGTCGGCACGCAGTACTACGAGCCCGGTCCCAACAAGAATGAGCAGGCTGCGAAGGCCTACTGGGACAAAATCAAAGGGAATAAGTAAGCACTTTTGGACATATTGCTGATTGTAGATGTCAAGCCCGTTTTCCGGTGGAAAACGGGCTTGACTTTTGTTAATTATTACGATTTGTATATTTTTACGTCAGGAAATTGTCAAAAACTTTGCGGAAACGTTCAAAACAATTTTGTTCATCCACGTAATATGGGGCGTTTCACGGGTTGTAAAGATTCCACACAAAACTTTTTACTTGACAAGCGCCCATTACGAAATGTTGAATCCGCACGCTTGTTCGAGAGCGAAATCGGCAAATTGCATAAACGCCGGTGTCAGAGCATGAGAGGTATGTTGCCCGGCTGTCGCGATGACCGCCGCCAGCACCAGGATGATGATGACGAGACCGACAAGGAGACGGCCCCACCAGGTGCCGAGGAAGCCCTTTTTCGCCGCCGGTTTCTTCTCGGGAGACCCGACCGACGCAGCTTCGTCGGTTTCGGCGTCTTCCTCGTCGAGGTAACCCTCGAAGCGGTCGCCTCCCAGGTCCTCTTCCCCGTCGTCCCGGATGGACTTCAGGACGGAGGGCAGCTGGATGGTGTTCGTGATGTAGAACTGCTGGCGGATCTCCGACCAGATGGACCGGAAGGAAACACTTTGTTCTGTTTCTTCGAGGACGGTCGGTACATCGCCCGAGAGCGTCAGCGCGTAAGCCGGTTCGGCGGCGCCGTTCCAGTCCTTCGTGGAGGCTTCGTAGAAGCGGCCGTACAGGTCGAGGAGCCAGTTGAAGAACGCGAGGCGGGACCGGGCGTAGTCTTTGGCGCGGATGCCGGTGGCGGACTCCAGCTCCATGACGGACTTCTCGGCGCAGATGAAGGCTTCCCGGAGGACGTCCGGGTCTTTCATGGCGGCTGCGTCGTTCTCGTTCCAGCGGACGATGGCGAGGCGCTGGGCGGGGGTCATCTGATGGAGGACCGCCAGCACCAGGGTGCCGATGGTCTCGCTCTTCAGCATGGCCTCGCCGCGGACCTCCTGCCGGCACTCGTCAGCCGTGACCAGCGGAGTCTCTTCGGGCTTCTCGCCGTTTGCCACGTCGATGTACGCCTCCGTCTCCAGCTGCACCGACTCGAGTTTGCGCTTTTTGAGGCACACTTCCCGGGTCAGGGCGCGGCCGAGGATGGGAAAGTCCTTCGGGTCGGACAGGGTCTTGATGCGGTCGTACATGCGCACGTAGACCTCCCGCACCGCGTCGTCCGTCTTCCGGCGGCCCTCATCGGAGGCCGGGTCGAAGTACTTCATGCAGATGGCGCGGCACTTCCGGACACTGTCGTTGTACAGGAACTCGTAGGCATCCTCATCGCCCCTGCGGGCCGCGGTGATGACACCGGTATAGTCGATCTTGTTGGCTTCGCTCATAAAACTCTCTCCTGTGGGGGAACTCTGACATCAATTATAATCCAATCTCCGGAAGATTGGTAGAGTTCAGAGGTCTTGCATTTTTTGTCTTTCGATGGGTTCCGTCGGAAGAGGCCGCCGATCCACTTGCCATCCCGAACCACGCGGCACCCTAGCGTTCCGCTGGAGCTGCCTTTCCCCTAGGGCGTCTCGACGGCCGTCTTCCTCCTCCCCGTTTGCTGTGGCAAAGACGAAAAAATGCACTTGAACAAAAAAGCCCTCCGGGAATGCCGGAGGGCTGATTTCGTGTATCGCGTTGGCGATTTACTTCATGATGCTCTGGAAGCTCTGATAGGTCTTCAGAGCGCCGTTGTCATCATAGGCGAATGCGCGGGCACCGGTGTGGTTGTCCCACTCATAGGTGACGAGATCGATGTTGCCGTTCGCGTCGGTACGGCAGGTGATCCAGTTGTCACCGACATAAGCCTTGGTGAGGTTGTTCGCTTCGTCCTTTTCGCTCTTGGTCGGGGTGATGTCGCCCTTGTAGTTGAGGGTCTCAGAGCCGACTTTGACGGTGGCGAGAGCGCCGTCCTCATACTGGTAGGTCGCGGTCTCGATGGCATCGCCGTTCGGGTCGGCCAGCGTGACAGCATTCAGAACACCGTCCTTGACGTCGAACTGGAAGGACTTGTTGGCGCCGAGGCCGTCGGTGAACTTCAGTTCGGTCAGAGTTCCGTCGAGGATCTCAGGGATGTTCGGGAATACGTAAGCATACTTGACGAGGTCGGAAGCAGCTTCGCTGGTGTTCGCGATGACGTATGCGATCGGGTTGGTGTTGACGAGGTTCAGACCGGTCAGGAATCTGCCGACGTCGTTCGTGTTGATGTCGAGGACAGAACCGCTGACGGAGACCGGGACGGTCTTGGTCTTGACGTTGGCGTCGATGACATAGGTGTCAAGGCCGCCCTCTTCGACGATTTCCGCGTCCGGAGTCTTCACGGTGACAGCCGGGGTCGTGACACTGCTGTCAGCCTTGCCACAGCCCGATGCGCCCGTGCCGCAGCCGGAAGCGCCGGTACCACAACCGGAAGCGCCGGAGCCGCAGCCCTTCAGGCCACCGAAGATGAGGCCGAGGAGCAGAAGAAGGAGCAGGAGCGGAAGGAGCCACTTCCAGAAGCCTGCGAGGCCTTTCTTGCCGGCGGCAGCGGCGACGGGAGCGGCGGCAGCAGCAACTGCGCCCTTATCGTCATCGTCGTCTTTCTTCTTCAGATCGATATCCGGAAGCTTGGCATCGATGTCCGGAAGTTTCGCGTCTATATCAACATCCTTCAGCTTGGCTGCGGCTGCGCCGACAGCGGCGGCACCGGCAGCAACGCCCGCACCGACTTTCCCGAGGTCGATGTCGGGTTTCTTGACGTCGACATCCACCTTCGGGAGATCGACATCCGGCAGTTTGGCGTCCACGTCGACCTTCGGGAGGTCAACATCGACCTTCGGGAGGTCAACATCGGGAGCCTTGACGTCGACGTCCGGCAGCTTGGCCTTGAGGTCGAGGTCGGGCAGGTCGATCTTCGCGTCGGCGAGTTTTGCCTTCCAGTCGAAGCCCGGGAGCTCGAGGTCGAGGTCGCCGAACTTGGCGGCAAGACCGGTGGCGGCAGCGGCGCCGACGCCGAGAGCCGGCCATTTGAGCTTGCCGGACAGGCCATCCCAGATGGAGGCCCAGGACCAGCCCTTGTCCTCGGGCAGTGCATAGACATATTCACCTGCGAACTTCTCACGCATCAGACGGGTGAAGAAGCTCATGGGAGAAGCGGCATACTTCGTGTAGTCGAAGCCGTCGGCTTCCCACTTTGCGGTCTCGTCTTCGACTTTGCCCTTCGCGATGTTCAGGCCGCCGACGACGGAGCCGGGCGAGATGGCGAGTTTCTTCGCGATCTCGGCGACCGAGTAGCCTTCGTTCCAGAGAAGGAGTTCGGTCTTCTGACGCTGGGGCAGGACCGCCAGGATCTTTTCGGTCAGGTCTTTGACAGTAGCGAAGGTCAGGACGCCGTCCTTCTTCTCTTTCTTGTAGTCCGAAAGAGTGAGCAGAGCGAGGTCTTTGACTTCTGCGTCTGCCAGACCGCCGACTTTGGCAGCCTGTTCGGCACAGGTCAGGTGGGCGATGCGTTTGACCCAGCCCAGGAAGTCCGTCGGATCTTTCTGGTCAGCGAACTTCTCCGCGACCGTTCCGAAGGTGGCATCGAGGGCAGTCTTGGCATCGTCATCATCTGCAAAGTACTTTTTGCAGATCTCCCAGACGTACGGAGCAGCCTCTTCGAACAGAACTTTGTACGAATCGGTATCCCCGCGCAGTGCTGCGATGACTCTCCTGGCGATGGTCAAGATTTTTTCATCCATAATATTCACCTCTTGCTTTCATGTCGTTTACCTTCTTAATCTTTTTATGAAAAAGACTATTTTGACAACTACATTATACAACAAAAAATTATGTGTGTATAAACAACTTTGGTGAATCGCCGTACAAACGCAACACTTTTGTACAAAATCGTCAACTTTTTTGTGCAAAATAAAAAAATCGTCCCTGTAACAGGGACGATGGTAGTGTTTCTATTGTCCGAACAGGCCGGCGGGACGTTAAATGCCGAGCCAGATGAACAGGCCGAGCAGAATGGCGGTCCGTAACAGGACAGGAGGGCTCCTCTGCTTGCCTTACGAATAGCTGTCCAGCGCCTTTTTGACCGGCGGGACCAGAAGTTTCGCGAGGCTGCCGATGATGGCGCCGGTCACGAGGCCAGCCACGAGCAGCACCGGCAGGTACCAGGTGAGCTGGAGTGTTTTGACGACGATGGCCGCAGTGATGACCTGGCCCACGTTGTGGAGAACACCGCCAGTCATGGACATGCCGATGAGTGAGATGTCGTCCCGCCTCGAGAGAAGGTACATCGCGACAAAACTCAAAAGGCCGCCCGCAAGGCTGTACCAGAGGGACATGACGTTGCCGAAGAGCAGGGACGAGAGCAGGATGCGCACGACGCTGATGAGGAGCACGTCGAGGGCCGGGAGGAACGTGAGCCCGAGGAGCACGATAAGGTTCGCGAGGCCCAGTTTGATGCCCGGCACGCCGAAGTTGAAGGGGATGAAGGTCTCGATGTACGAGAAGAGCATCGCCAGCGCCACGAGGATGCCGTCCAGTGCCACACGCCGACCGGGAGTGCCCGTGGGCGATGTACGGGTTCTTGCCATAATTGGTTCCTTTCAGTAGAAGGCAAATTTCTTTCTTCTCCGGCAAAACCCCCGAAGCCCACAGCCCTTTGGTTCGCTTCGCGGCGCTGCGCGCTGTGCAGCCTCACTTGGAAACGCCGGATTTTGCCTCCGAAGAAAAAATTTGCCTTTCTATCATTTCGCAACAACGTCGACGTCGGATGCTTCGCCGGCGACCACTTCCGCCACCAGCTTGTGGGGCAGGCAGACAAGGGTCTCGCCGGTTTTGGAGACCTCTCCCTGCTGTTCACAGTAGTGGTCCGGGCAGTCGGCGTCTTCGATGTGGGCTTTGCCGCCTTCAATGACCAGCGTGTTGTGGCCGTACTTTGTGTCGAAGGGGACCCGCTGTTCTTCCACAAGGGCATAGGTGCCGACGACTTTGCCGTCCACCTTCACCTGCACCCGGCCGCCCGGCTCCCCGCCGGTGAAGCGGAAGACCAGGGCAAGGACGCCGGCCAGAAGCAGCACGACGGCCACGATGATGAAATCTTTCTTTTTCATGAGACGTACTCCACCTTGGCGTTGTCATCCGCCGGAGTGAAGCGGTCCTTCAGGCCGCTCGACACGACCAGCGTTCCGTCTTCCTCGCAGAGGATGAAGTCGAAGTCTTTTTGATGGGACTTCCAGTATTCGGTCGCCTTCTCCCGGCCCATGATGAACAGAGAGGTGGACAGGCCATCTGCCAGCGTGCCGTCTTCGGACACGATGGTCACGGAGATGAGACCGCTGTCGGCGGGATAGCCGGTCGAGGGGTCGATGATGTGGTGGTACACGACGCCGTCTTCTTCGAAGTTGCGCTCGTACCCACCGGAGGTGATGACCGCCTCATCGTGGGTCGTCACGACGCCCAGCATGGCGTTCTCATCTTCCGGGTGCTGGATGCCGATCCGCCACTCGGAACCGTCCGGCTTGAGGCCGACGGTCTGGACGTTGCCGCCGAGGTTGATGAGACCGGAGGTGACACCGAGATCCCGGTACAGCTGGGCGACGGTGGCCGAGGTGTAGCCCTTGGCGATGCCGCCGAAGTCGATCTTCGTGCCCTTCACGGTGAAGTCCACGGTCTTCTTCGACTGGTTATAGTCGAGGGTCGAGGCGTCCACCAGTTCCAGCGCCGCTTTCAGGTCGCCGTCCGACGGGACCTTGTAGTTCTGGTCCGTGAAGCCCCAGAGCTTCATGACCGGGTAGATGGTGATATCGAAGACGTGGTCCGTGGACTCGTAGAGGTCCAGGGCCGCATCCATCAGCGCGTTCGTGTCGGCGGACAGGTCTCCCCCTTCGTTCTTGTTGAGGGCGGACACTTCACTCGTGTCCTTGCCGGTGGACAGGAGCGCGTCGAGGCGATTGATCTCCTTCACGGCGGAGTCGACGGCCTTCTCGCCCTGTTCTCCGTACGCGGATACCGTCATGTAGGTGTCCATCGCGAAAATGTCCTTGGAGTAGGGCTCCGCGTTCGCGTCGGTCCCATCCGTTTCGCCATTCTTCCCTGAGCAGCCGGCCAGCGCCATGGCGCACACCATGACCATCGCCAGCAGCAGGGCGATCGATTTCTTCCAGCGGTTCACTCGCATTCTCCTGTCTGTTTTTCTTTCTGATAGCTGATACTCATTCTAAGAGCAGGCCGGGAAAAAGTCAAACGCTCCGGGAGGCCCGGAGCGTTCGGTGTTTTGGTTCGAAGACCGTCAATCCTTCGGCATGGCGTCGTCGAGGACGTCGCGCAGGGTGCGGGCGGAATCGAGGAGTTTCTCCTGCTCGTCCATGCTGAGGTCGATGGGGATCTCTCCCTCGATACCGTTGATGCCGACGAGAGCGGGAGTACTCATCGCGACATCTTTCACGCCGTACTCGCCGTGCTGCAGATGGGAGACCGGAAGGACGGTCTTTTCGTCGCGGATGATGGCTTCGCAGACGCGCTTGACGGACATGGCGATGCCGTAGTAGGTGGAACCTTTACGCTCGATGATCTCATAGGCGCTGTTCTTGACCCGTTCGGCGATCTGCTGCTTCTGCTCTTTATGATCGTTCAGGTCTTTGAGCATGCAGTAGTCATCCAGGGGCAGACCGGAGATTTTGGCACTGCTCCAGGCGACGATCTCGCTGTCACCGTGTTCGCCGACGACATAGGCGTGGCAGTTACGGGAGTCGACGCCGACATAGTCGCCGATCATGGTCTTGAGGCGGGCGGTGTCGAGGACGGTGCCGGTGCCGAAGACACGGTTTTCCGGAAGGCCGCTCATCTGGATGGCGGCGTATGTCAGGACATCGACCGGGTTCGCGACGATGACCAGAACACCACCGATGTCGCGTTTCTTCAGTTCCGGCATGATGAAGCCGAAGATCCTGATATTCTTTTTGACAAGGTCCAGCCGGGTCTCGCCCGGTGCCTGGGCAGCGCCTGCAGACACGATGATGATGGCGGCATCTGCAATGTCATCGTAGGTGCCGGCATAGATGTTCATGGGACGGGCAAAGGGTAATCCGTGGGAGATGTCCATCGCCTCACCCTCCGCTTTTGCCTGGTTCGCGTCGATCAGGACCATTTCGGAAAAAAGCCCGCTGTTCATGAGGGCAAAACAGGAAGCGGAACCGACGAATCCGCATCCGATCATAGCTACTTTTCTGGGGTTTACGTTGCCCATGGGATGACCTTCTTTCTGTGGTGAAAAATGAGGAAAAGTACATTGCCAAAGAGTTGTCAATCTCTGTTCCCCCATTTTAGCACACACCCTGTCCCAAGAAAAGAATCTTTCTGGTTTCCAAAGACTATTGCAACAAAAAGCCCGCTCCCAGATGGGACCGGGCCTTTGCAGGTCAGGTTTATTCTTCGACCACGATGTCGGCGTCCGGCGCGTTCTTCCGTCATGTCCACCGCTCCTTCCGGGGCCTCGCCCCGTGGATCGTTTATTTTCTTGGCCCTATTTTAGGCCGTTGGGGCGATGTACTCAACGAAAAATCGGAAATACAGTATATTATTTCAATCTTATTGGCTTTGCTTCATGTCAATTTAATCGAGGTCGTTGCACAGGTCGATGATGGCCTGGAAGCGGTTCTGATAGGCGCGCTTGTTGATGAACATACCGCACCAGGTCAGGTGGTCGCCGTCGATGATGGGCATGTGGTACCAG
>ONFJ01000058.1 GCA_900317085.1 uncultured Eubacteriales bacterium
CGCTGGGCGAAATTCATGGAAGACCCGGGCATCCTGTACTTCCAGTGGCGGAACAACGCGAGCACGCTCTTCATGATCGCGATGCCCTTCGCGTTCTACATGTCCGCCCGCAAGTTCTGGTACATCCTGCTTCCCTTCGCGTCCTACGGCGCGATGATCATGCTCGGCTCGAGAGGCGGTCTCATCCTCGGCGGCATGGAACTGCTGGCCCTCATCATCGTCGACCTCATCCTCGACAAGCGGCACAGAAAGTACATCGGCGCCATC
Organism: uncultured Eubacteriales bacterium; assembly: GCA_900317085.1. Taxonomy (GTDB): domain Bacteria; phylum Bacillota; class Clostridia; order Oscillospirales; family Acutalibacteraceae; genus RUG420. The sequence goes on from ONFJ01000058.1 coordinate 268, forward strand.
CTCGCCGTCATCTTCCTGACGCTCCTCTTCTGTTTCCCGCAGCTCGAACAGCTTCTGGAATACACGCTGAACCGCATGACGGCAGCGGACCAGTACAGCATCCGTCTCGGCCTCTGGCGCCGGTCGGTGGAGGACTTCCACCGCAACCCCATCTTCGGTATGGGCCTCGGCTACATGGGCAACCGGGACATCCACCCCTCCAAGGCGGCATCCCTCTGCTGGTACCATTCCTCGCTCCCGCAGGTCTGGGGCAGCTTCGGTCTCGTCGGTCTCCTGACCTACGGCTACCAGATGTTCGTCCGCTGGAAATTCCTCATGTCGAAGCATTCCATGTTCGCGTTCACCGTGACCGCGTCCTTCCTGGCGCTGGAACTCATGTCCCTCGTGAACCCCGGTATCTTCGCCATGTTCTACCTTCTCATCATCTCGATGGAGTTCTTCATCCTCGAGAAATACCACTTCCCGGAGATCCACATGAAGCTCGAACTCGGAGCCGAGACCCAGTTCACGTTCTCGGAAGATGACTTCCCGACGGACGAGGACGACACAGCAAATGAAACCGCGCCCACCGAGGCGTAATACAACGGAGTTGATATTTTCTTTATGGGCAGTACAGCCATGATCATTGTCCTTGTTATTTTCGTCATCCTGTCCGGGTTCTTCTCGGCCTCGGAGACCGCGTTCTCCAGCGCCAATGAGATCCGCCTGAAAGCCAAAGAGCAGGAAGGCAATAAAGCCGCCACCCGCGCTCTGAAGATCATCGACGACTACGATGCCATGCTGTCGACCATCCTCATCGGCAACAACATCGTCAACATCGGCGCGTCTTCTATCGCCACCGTTCTCTTCGTGCGGGCGATGGGCGACATCGGCGCCACATGGTCGACCATCGTCATGACGGTCATCATCCTCATCTTTTCCGAAGTCACCCCGAAGTCCATCGCCAAAGAGATGCCGGAACAGTTCGGCATGGCCGTGGCTCCCGCTCTGCGGGCACTGATGTGGCTGTTTTACCCCTTCAACGTCCTGTTCGGATGGTGGAAGCAGTTCATCGCGAAAGTGTTCGGCGTCAAAGCGACCGAGGAGATCACCGAAGGTGAGTTCCTGACCATGGTCGAGGAAGCGGAAAGCGGCGGCGGCATCGAGAAGGAGGACTCGGAGCTCATCCACAGCGTGCTCGAGTTCAACGACATCGAAGTCGCGGACATCTTCACGCCCCGTGTGGACGTGGTGGCCGTGTCCCTCCGCGCCCAGAAAGAAGAACTGGCGCAAGTTTTCCGCGAACACGAATTCTCCCGCATTCCGGTGTATGACGAGGACATCGACGACATCGTCGGCTTCCTGCACCAGAGAGACTTCTACGACCAGATCTACTTTGGCGATCGACGCCTCGAAGACGTCATTACCCCGGCCATTTTCGTGGCCCCCAGCATGAAGATCTCCAAGGCGCTGACGCTCCTGCAGCAGAAGCACACCCACATGGCGGTCGTCTCCGACGAGTTCGGCGGCACCGACGGCATCGTCACCATGGAAGACATCCTGGAAGAACTGGTGGGCGAGATCTACGACGAGCACGACGACGTCGAGAAGGACATCGTCAAGACCGGCAGAGACAGCTACATCGTCCGCTGCAACACCGAACTCGAGGACATGTTCGAGTACTTCCACAAGGAACTGCCCGAGTCCGAGTCCAACACCGTGGCCGGCTGGGTCATGGAACTCTTCGGCGAGATCCCGAAGCGGGACGATGAAATGATGTACGAAAACCTGCTCATCTCCGTCCTGAAGACGGACAACCGCAGAGTCGAACAGATTCGTGTGAGGGTTTTACCGAATGAAACAGCTGACAATAGGGAAGAATGACGCGGGCCAGCGCCTCGACAAGTTCCTCACGAAGAACCTGCCGAACCTGCCGCAGTCCCTTCTCTACAAATACATCCGGAAGAAGCGCATCAAGGTCAACGGGAAACGGGCGGAGATCTCCACCCGCCTTTCCGAGGGCGATGTACTGGACCTCTACATCAACGACGAGTTCTTTGAGAAGCCCGAACCGACCTATGACTTCCTCCATGCCGGGACGAACCTGAACATCCTCTTTGAAGATGAGAACGTCCTGGTCCTCGACAAACCGGTGGGCCTGCTGGCGCACCCGGACGACCGGGAGTATGTGGACACGCTCATCGGCCGGGTCAAACGGTACCTCTATGAAAAAGGGGAGTACGACCCGGAGGCGGAGCAGTCCTTCACACCGGCCCTCGTCAACCGTATCGACCGCAACACCGGGGGCATCGTCCTGGCGGCGAAGAACGCGGAGGCGCTCCGTGTGCTGAACCAGAAGATGAAAGACCGGGAGATCCACAAGTTCTACCTCTGTGCCGTCCACGGTACGCCAAAGCCCTCTCAGGGCCTCCTGAAGGGCTATCTGTGGAAGGACGAGAAGAAGAACCGGGTCTACGTCTACAAGGACTTCAAACCGGGCTCCAAGACCATCGAGACGAAGTACCGGGTCCTGAAGTCCGCAGAGAACATGTCCCTCGTGGAAGTCGAACTGCTGACCGGCCGGACCCATCAGATCCGTGCCCATTTCGCGAGCATCGGCTGTCCGCTGGTGGGGGACGGGAAGTACGGCAACAACCAGAACAACCGGAAGCAGGGAGGACGCCGCAAGCAGTTCCTCTACTCTTATAAAACGGTGTTCGACTTCACGACCGACGCCGGCGCGCTGGAAGGTCTGAACGGCATGACTTTCGAGGTCCCGAATGTCTGGTTCGCGGAACAGTTCCCGCACTACAACTGAATCTGTCGTTGCTGCACGGCATCAATCAGGCACTGTACTATTCCGATGAGATCCTGGTGATGAAAGACGGCAACCTTCTCGCCGCCGGGGCTTCGGAAGACGTCATTACCAGAGACCTCATCGAAGAGGTATTCGGTGTGCCGCTTGAACTGAGAGAAGTGGTCGGGAAGCCGTTCGTGCTTCCGATTTGAAAGAGTTTGACATGCCTAACTCCATTCTGCTATACTATTTCAAGTTAGATAAAGCTAACCGTATCAAAAGTGATATTTGTGGAAAGAGCGTGTAAAACTATGGCAGAATCCTCAGAAGTTCTTCGCCTGCGAGTGCTTCTCAGTTTTTACAACGACGAAAACACGACCGTCACCGGACTGGCTCGCAGCCTGGGCGAGGAAAAGTACACCATCAGCCGCCTCCTGAGCGCAATGGAGGAAGAGGGCGTGGTGGACCGCTCCAACAACCGTCATCCGAAACTCACATCGGAGGGCATAGAAGCCGCGGAACGTTACGCGAAGCGTGTGGATACGCTGGTCAACTACCTGCTGTTCAAAGGCGTCGGCATGGAGAATGCACGGCCGGACGCGCTGAAGATGGCACTCCATATGTCCGGCCAGAGCATCGATGTGTTCCGATCGGAGGAAGAACTGGAAGCGGTCAAATATGAATTCCGCGACCGACGGAAGTTTTCGGGCTCCGAGTTCTTTTCGAAACTGCCGGACGGAAACTACCGGCTCTCCTTCATCATTTACCGTGAGAAGGCCAACAACGTGACCAACGTCTCCATGGCGAATGAAGGGTTCGAACACCCGGGCATCCTGTCCGTCACCGACGGCGTCGGGACCATCCGGCTCAAGGTCACCACCCTGAACGCGCGCTCGGCAAAGACCGGCGATGCAATGAAGGGCAAGGTGAAATCGCTCCGGTATTTCGACAACGGGGACTACATCGCGGCAGAACAGGACGGGGACATTATCGCTTTCCCGGCAGAGTCGTTCCACTTCTACAACCTGCGACCCGGCTTCGACCCGGTGTTGCACGGGACCCTTCCCATCAAGATCACCGCCAATGTGGGCACCATGCATATGCCCGACAGCATCGCGTTTTTCACGATCCTTCTGTAACGAAAAGAGGCAGTTCGCTGCCTCTTCTTTTTTGTTCCGAAATCAGAACATTTGTTTTGCTATTTACATTGAAAAATGGTATACTACAATAGTTGTATCTTGAGAGAAGGAAGCGACAGTATGAAGACAAAGATCCTGGGCCACAGAGGGGCCAATCGCCGGGCTCCGCAGAACACCATTCCGGCGTTTCAGGCCGCCATCGACCACGGCGCGGACGGCGTCGAATTCGACGTCCAGATGAGCTCCGACGGCGTGCTGGTCATCTGCCACAACTTCACGGTCGATGAGACCTCGGACGGCACCGGCTATGTCAACGAGCACACGTTCGAAGAACTGCGGGCTATGGACTTCGGTTCCTGGTTCGGCGAGGAGTTCAAGGGCACACAGATCCCGACCCTGGAAGAGACCCTCGACTGTGTCAAAGACATGGAGATCCTCAACGTCGAGATCAAACATCCGTCGAAGAACAAACTGGAAGTCGTGCAGAAGACCTACGACATGGTCAAAGAGAAGGGCCTTCTCGAAAAGGTCATCTTCTCGAGCTTCGACTTCGATGTCATCAGCATCCTCAAACACATCGACCCGGACTGCACCTGCGGTCTGCTCTACGACCCGGTCCCGGAGGAACTCTTCGACAAGCGCCTTCTGCGCAACGAGTACCTGACGGTCGCGTCCGACTACAAAGCCGACGCCCTGCACCCGTACTTCAAACTCGTCAACTACCCGAAGGCATACATCCGCAAGTGCCACGAGGCCGGCCTCATGATCAACGTCTGGGGCATCTCCAAAGAGAGCGACCTCGAAAAGTATAAAGATCGAAACTTAGACATCATCATCACCGACTGCATTTAAGGAAGGAGGGTCGCTGTGGACCACTTTGAACTGGTATCGCCCTACAAGCCCACCGGCGACCAGCCGGAAGCCATCGCCGCCCTCGTGGACGGCCTGAACAAGGGCTATAAAGAGCAGACGCTGAAGGGCGTCACCGGCTCCGGCAAGACCTTCACGATGGCGAACATCATCGCGCAGGCCAATCGCCCCACGCTGGTCCTGGCCCACAACAAGACTCTGGCGGGTCAGCTGTGTACGGAGTTCAAGGAACTGTTCCCGAACAACGCGGTCGAGTACTTCGTCTCGTACTACGATTACTACCAGCCTGAGGCGTATGTCGCGGCCACCGACACCTATATTGAAAAAGACTCGTCCATTAACGACGAAATCGACAAGATGCGCCACTCGGCCACCCTGGCTCTGAGTGAACGGAGAGACGTCATCATCGTGGCGTCGGTCTCCTGCATCTACTCCATCGGTTCGCCCATCGACTACAAACACATGGTCATCTCGCTGCGGCCCGGCATGGAGTACCCGAGAGACGCGCTGCTCAAAAAGCTCGTCGAACTGAACTACGAGCGCAACGACGTCAACTTCGTCCGAACCAAGTTCCGTGTCCGCGGAGATACCGTGGAGATCTTCACAGCGGGCGAGACCCAGTACGCCATCCGCGTCGAATACTTTGGAGATGTGATTGACCGCATCTGCGAGATCAACGCCCTCACCGGCGAAGTGACCGGAGTTCTGCAACATGCCGCCATCTACCCGGCCACCCACTACGTCGTCGACCCGGAAGTCATGGATGAAGCCATCGAAGACATCCTCTCCGAGATGAGAGACCAGGTGAAGTTCTTCGAGAGCCAGGGCAAACTCATCGAGGCCCAGCGCATCCAGCAGCGGACCGAGTACGACATGGAGATGCTCCGGGAGACCGGCTTCTGCTCCGGCATCGAGAACTACTCGAGAGTCCTGTCCCGCCGGAAACCCGGCTCGACCCCGTACACCCTGCTCGACTACTTCCCGGACGACTTCCTGCTGTTCTGCGACGAGTCCCATGTCATGCTCCCACAGGTCCGCGGCATGTTCGGGGGAGACCACGCCCGAAAGAAGTCCCTCGTCGACTTTGGCTTCCGTCTTCCCAGCGCCTTCGACAACCGTCCACTGAACTTCGACGAGTTCTACTCCCACGTGAACCAGGTCATCTTCACCTCGGCCACGCCCGGAGACTTTGAGAAGGAACGCAGCGCCCAGGTCGTCGAACAGGTCATCCGTCCCACCGGACTGCTCGATCCGCTCATCACGGTCAAACCCGTCGAAGGACAGATCGACGACCTCATTTCCCAGATCAATATGCGGGCCGAAAAGGGCGAACGCGTCCTTGTCACGACCCTCACCAAGAAAATGGCCGAAGACCTTACAGAGTTCTTCGAGACCAACGGCATCAAAGTGCGTTACATGCATCACGATGTCGACACCATCGAACGGATGCAGATCATTCGCGATCTACGCCTCGGGGAGTTCGACGTCCTCATCGGCATCAACCTCCTGCGCGAAGGCCTCGACATCCCGGAAGTGTCCCTCGTCGCCATCCTCGATGCCGACAAGGAAGGCTTCCTCCGTTCTGAGACTTCGCTCGTCCAGACCATCGGCCGCGCGGCGCGTAACGCCAACGGTGAAGTCATCATGTACGCGGACAGCGTCACGCCCTCCATGGAACGGGCTATCACCGAAACGTTCCGCCGCAGGGACATCCAGGAACGCTACAACGAAGAACACGGTATCACGCCGAAAACCATCGTCAAAGACATTCGAAACGTCATCGAGATCACGTCCAAGGTGGAGACCGAGCCCTCCGGCGGCAAGCGCCTGACGAAGGCCCAGCGCGAGGACCTCATCCGCAAGATGACGAAGGAGATGCAGGCCGCCGCCCGCATCCTCGACTTCGAGACCGCTGCCTACTACCGGGACAAGATCGCCGAACTGCGTGACGGTTCCCACGGCGGCAGTGCGGCCGACAAAACCCGAAAGAAACGAAAGGGACCATAACCTTTATGGCGAACAAAGAGATCCGCATCGTCGGTGCGAGAGAACACAACCTCAAAAACATCAACCTCCACATCCCGCGGGAAAAGATGGTGGTCTTCACCGGGCTTTCGGGCTCCGGCAAGTCCTCCCTTGCCTTCGACACCATTTTCGCCGAAGGTCAGCGCCGCTACATGGAATCCCTGTCGTCCTATGCCCGTCAGTTCCTCGGCGTCATGGACAAACCGAAGGTCGAGTCCATCGACGGACTGTCTCCGGCCATCTCCATCGACCAGAAGACGACGTCCAAGAACCCCCGTTCCACGGTAGGTACGCTGACGGAGATCTATGACTACATGCGTCTCATGTACGCCCGCATCGGCGTGCCGCACTGTCCGGTCTGCGGACGGGAGATCCAGCACCAGACCGTCGACCAGATCGTCGACCAGATCATGGCGCTGCCCGAAGGCACCCGTATCCAGGTCATGGCGCCCATCGCCCGAGGGAAGAAAGGTACTTTCGCCAAAGCCCTCGAGAGCGCGTCCAAGTCCGGTTTCGTCCGGGCCCGCATCGACGGGGAAGTGCGCGACCTTTCCGAGAACATCAAACTGGAGAAGACATACAAGCATAACATCGAGATCATCGTCGACCGTCTGGTCGTCAAGCCCGGTATCGAGAGCCGCCTGACGGACTCGGTCGAGACCGCGACCAAACTGTCCGAAGGCATGACGGTCGTCGATGTCATCGGCGGGGAGGAGATGCAGTTCTCCCAGAACTACGCCTGCCCGGAACACGGCATTTCCATGGACGACCTCGCGCCCCGCATGTTCTCCTTCAACAACCCCTTCGGCGCCTGCCCGAAGTGCACGGGCCTCGGCTCCTACACCGTCATCGACGAAGACCTGTTGATGCCCGACAAGAGCCTTTCCATCCGTGATGGCGCCATCAAGGCCCCCGGCTGGATGAAGACCGACGGTGGCACCATCGCCGAGATGTACTACGAAGGGGTCTCCGACCACTTCGGCTTCTCCATCGATACACCCGTCAAGGACATGAAGCGGGAGGACCTCGAAAAGATCCTCTATGGCACGGGCGATGAACGGGTCGAATTCCACCGCCGCACCACGTACTCGGACGGCAAGTGGCAGGCCCGGTTCGAAGGTGTCGTCAACAACCTCCTGAGAAAATATGAGGAGACCAGCTCCCAGGTGTCCAAACGGCAGATCGAACAGGTCATGTCGGAACACGCCTGCGAACTGTGCCACGGCAAACGACTGAAGGCGGAAAGCCTCGCGGTCACCGTCGGCGGTCTCAACGTTGATGAACTCACGCACCTGTCCATCGAGAAGGAACTGGAGTTCTTCGATGAGCTGAAGCTGTCGGAACGCGATCAGATCATCTCCGAACTTATCCTGAAAGAGATCAAATCGCGACTGAAGTTCTTACAGAGCGTCGGTCTCGAATACCTCGACCTGGCCCGCAGTGCCGGAACGCTGTCCGGCGGCGAGAGCCAGCGCATCCGACTGGCCACGCAGATCGGCTCGGCTCTCACCGGTGTCCTCTACATCCTCGACGAGCCCAGCATCGGCCTGCACCAGAAGGACAACGACAAGCTCATCGCCACCCTGCAGGACCTCCGGGACCTCGGCAACTCGCTGATCGTCGTCGAACACGACGAGGACACCATGCGGGCCGCGGACTACATCGTCGACATCGGTCCCGGCGCCGGCATCAACGGCGGGGAAGTGGTCTGCGCAGGCACAGTCGATGAGATCATCGCCTGCAAAGAGTCCGTCACCGGTCAGTACCTCAGCGGAGAACGCAAGGTGCCGGTCCCGACGGAGCGCCGCGAAGGCAACGGGAACTTCCTGACCGTCAAAGGCGCCAGGGAGCACAACCTCAAGAACATCGATGTGAAGATCCCGCTGGGCACCTTCACCTGTGTCACAGGCGTCTCCGGCTCCGGCAAGTCCTCTCTCGTCAATGAGATCCTCTATAAGACGCTGGCGAGAGACCTGAACCGGGCGAAGATGTTCCCCGGAGACTCCGACGGCGTCGACGGTATGGAATACCTCGACAAGGTCATCGACATCGACCAGTCGCCCATCGGCCGGACGCCCCGCTCGAACCCGGCGACCTACACGAACCTGTTCAACGACATCCGTACACTGTTCGCCGCCACGAGCGACGCGAAGATCCGCGGCTACTCCGCCGGCCGGTTCTCCTTCAACGTCAAGGGCGGTCGCTGTGAGGCCTGTCAGGGCGACGGTATCGTGAAGATCGAGATGCACTTCCTCTCGGATGTCTACGTCCCCTGTGAGGTCTGTGGCGGCAAGCGGTATAACCGTGAGACGCTGGAGGTCAAGTACAAGGGCAAGAGCATCAGCGATGTCCTCGACATGACGATCGACGAGTCGGTCGAATTCTTCTCGGCCGTTCCGAAAATCTACAACCGCTGCAAGAAAATGCAGGAAGTGGGCCTCGGGTATGTCAAACTGGGACAGCCCGCCACCACACTGTCCGGCGGTGAGGCACAGCGCGTCAAGCTGGCGACCGAACTGTCCAAGCGCTCCACCGGCAAGACCATCTACATCCTCGACGAGCCGACCACCGGTCTCCACAGCGCCGATGTCCACAAACTTATCGACGTCCTGCAGGAGCTGGTCGACCAGGGGAACACGGTCCTCGTCATCGAGCACAACCTGGACGTCGTCAAGAACGCCGACTACATCATCGACCTCGGTCCGGACGGGGGAGACAACGGCGGTACCGTCGTGGCCACCGGTACTCCGGAACAGGTCGCGAAGACCAAAGGTTCCTACACCGGCGAGTACCTGAAAAAGATGTTGTAAACGTCCTGCTCTTGACTGAGGGTCAAGAGGCTGTGAGTTTTCAATGTAAAGCGCAGTTTTTTCTTCAGAAAGCCAAATTTATTGTTGATTCTGAGGTTGTGTTCTGTTATTATATACAGGCACGAAAACTGCATATCCGGGTGTGGCGCAGTTGGTAGCGCGCTTGACTGGGGGTCAAGAGGCCGTGAGTTCAAGTCTCGCCACTCGGACCA
>ONFJ01000003.1 GCA_900317085.1 uncultured Eubacteriales bacterium
TACGGCGTCGAACCCGGTGCGGGCCCGAGCCTCATCTTCATCACCATCCCGAACCTCTTCACCCAGATGCCCGGCGGACGCTGGTGGGGCGCGGTCTTCTTCATCTTCCTGACCTTCGCCGCCATGTCCACCGTCGTCGCCGTCTTCGAGGGCATCATCGCCTTCTTCATGGACCGCTTCGACTGGGAGCGCAAGAAGAGCACCATCATCAGCGGCATCGCCATCACCCTGCTCAGCATGCCCTGCGTCTTCGGCTTCAACCTCTGGTCGAAGATCCAGTTCCTCGGGGAAGGCTCTTCCGTCCTCGACTTCGAAGACTTCATCGTCTCGAACAACCTGCTGCCGCTCGGCTCTCTGGCCTTCGTCCTCTTCTGCACCAGCAAGAACGGCTGGGGCTTTGAGAACTTCATCGCCGAAGTCAATGCCGGCAAAGGCCTTAAGATGCCTTCGAACGGCGTGGCGAAGTTCTACATGACCTGGATCCTGCCCCTCGTCATCATCGCCGTCTACCTCAAGGGCTACTGGGACATGTTCAAACCGGAAGTCGGCTTCGACGGCCGCTTCTTCGGCTGGATGGCCTTCGCCCTCCTCTTCCTCGCGTTCATCATGTTCGTCGCCATCTGGGGCGGCCACAAGCGAGCGGAAAAACAGCAGTAACTCTGACAAATAAGAATCGCCCTCGAGCTTCGAGCCCGGGGGCGATTTTGGTTTACAGGTCTGATGATTCCATCGGGAGATCCAGCAAGTCTTCCATGTGACAATGCAGCGTTCTGGAGAGCGCATAGAGCGTTCCGGCAGAGGCCTGTTCGATTCGTTTGGCACCCTGCTCATACTGCTGGATGGCCCTGAGCCCGACACCGGAGCGTTCCGAAAGCTGCCGCTGTGAAAAACCGGAGTCTTCCCGAAGCCGTTTGAGTCGCGCACCACGACGAAACGTTGTTCTGCGCAGGTTTTCTGCCGTTTCCACAAACTTATTCTCCGGTGCTTCATGGAGCGGATGATACATCATGACGATATCCTCCAGCGGAAGAAACTCCCGGATCCGGGAAAACGGAAGCCCGCTTTCCCACTGATAGTACGCAAGGATCCAGCCGGCCCAGTACCAGGAACTGTAAGACTCAGAGTCCAGGGGACTTTGCGACGGAAGATCCAGTCCGCACTCCATCAGGATATGGTCAACTAATTCACTTCCGGACATACCGAACAGGACCCGTGGATCGCCCTGTTCAAACAGTTCCGCGTACCCGCTTCGAATCATTTGTTTTAAAAAGAAATCGCCTTCCATGCCAATTGCATTGACCGCATAGTCCACTGCTTCGCCAAGACTGTCCTGGGCGATTTCAAGGTATTTCTTGTCATAGAGACGGTTCATTTCAGGGTCACCTCCCCGCGTAACAAGTCGATTAGATAGATGCCTTTATGTTCCTGCTCTCTTTGAATGACATCAAACTGTTCTCTGGCAGTCTGATCGCGATTTAGCCTGCGTTGATAATAAAGGGGGCCTTCCACAGGATCTGCAGACTGAAACTGAAGCTGATGGAACACTGTTTCGCTTTTCAAAACGACCTGTATTCCTAAATCGCCCAAATACATCGCACGTTCCAGCGCCTCCAGCGAGAGACTGTTTTGCAAAAAGGCTCTGGCAAAGCGAAAATAAGAGTCATCAGCCCGATACCCCGTAATTAAATCATAGGGACTAACGTCCAGGAGGTAACGCTCCTCCAGCCAATCTCTGCCCTCTGCCATCAGAGCTCCGGTCATTCGAAACTTCCGATAATGGACCAGAAGTGCCAGCCAGTGAAGGATCGTATAGTCGCTCAGAGAGAGTATCTTCAAACCTGCAGTATCCAACTCGTAGGAGTTCACATATCCGCCGGAAGCATCCTTACAGGCCCACTCTTTGGCCAGCTCAACATGCTCCGTGCAATAAAAGCCGAGACCATAATCGTTATAAGGGTTCCCTTTCCCATATTCCGGTCTTTCTAAAATCGTTTCCGAACCATGATACAGCTGCATTCTATCCTCCTGTGACTCCATAGAGTTATATGCTTCTCTATAGATTATAACTCTACAGAGTCATAGATGCAAACATAAAGTAATCGCCCTCGAGCTTCGAGCCCCGGGGCGATTTGTTTTGTGTCTTTACAGGAGTTTCATGCTGCGGTCTTCGCCGATGCCGACATCGTCGATCTCGTACTTCGTTCCGTCCTCACCGATGATGAAGCCTTTGAGGTCGCCAAAGGTGATAGAGTAGTCAGAGCAGGCGATACCGAGGTTGAACTTGACGAGGTTGCGGTCATGGACCTGGTAGTCGAGGTCGATGGTGCCGTACTCGTCGTAGATGCGCCAGTGGTCATAGTCATAGTGTTTGAAGTAGACCGGCGGCAGACGGTCGTTCTTCTCGCCGAGCCACAGGATGTTCTCGTTGTAGTCGTCCTGGTCGATCGACTGGTTGCGGGTCAGGTTGAAACCGAACTTCACGGGCTTGCCCTTGACAGTGCAGTACCCCATGTTCGTGATCCAGTCATAGTGAGCTTTCTTCGGGTAATAGCCGCGGTGGTCGTCGATGATCGCCATGGTGGCGTCATTCGCCTTGTACTCTTTGCCGTTGAAGACGACGGACCCTTCGACCGTAAAAATGTCTTTCTGGGAGTAGAGACTGATGTTCCCGCCAAAAGGCATGGAACCGACGGCCGGGTCGGACCAGCGGGTCAGCTGCAGGTCATAGGAGACCTTGTTTTTGCCCTTTTTCCCCTGTCCGTAGACATGGGCTTTGCCCTGGTTCTGGCAGTTCTCGAACGTGATGCTGTTGAGTTTGCTCTTTGCCACCGTCGCGCTGCCGTCCATCAGGTTTTCGGACATGTAACCGTTCTTCGCGAGCATCGGAGCCATGAACGAGATCATTTCCCCGGTCTTCTTGTCGTAGACGAGCGTCAGAGCGATGGTGACCGCCCCACCCATGACGGACATGGCCGTCAGGAAGGAGATGTCATCGAAGTTCACTTCGAGTGCTTCCCAGAGAGTGACTTTCGCCCTGGTCAGAAACTTCGGCACCCCGACATCCTTCGCGTCGAGCAGGTTGATGATCGGGAACTCTTTGTCAAAGGTTCCCACGGCCACACGGCCTTTGTCATCGACCATTTTCTCCGGGGTCGGGACCGGATAACGAAGTTTCGAGAGCGGGACCCCGTTCTTCGCCTTCTTCAGTTTCGGGTCCGCCTCCAGTTTTGCGCCTTTCAGAGCCTTTGCCTGCGCCCTGGCGGCTGCTTTTTTCTGCTTTTTCTTTTTTGGCGGTACTTCCTGTAACTGCCATTTCGGTTTTCCAAACATAACGATTCTCCTTACACTTGTTCGAACAATTCTCCCTGCCTTTATTGTACTAATATTCGCAAACAATCGTCAATACTTTGCACGTGTACAGGTTTCACAAAATTTGTGCCTTCTTTTTGGCGATTTGCGAATTATGTCGAAAAAAGCCCCGGGACCGATCGGTTCCGGGGCGCTTGTTTTTGGTTTTGTCTGGCGATTTACGGAAGTTTCGCGAACTTCTCGAGGAGGGCTTCGTAGTAGTCGTACATGTCTTTCTTCGACTCTTTGAGGCCATTCCAGGACACGTGGTCCTTCTTCTCAACAGGCATGTTGTACCAGTGGCCGGGGGTCACCTGCATGCCGGGCTGCCACTCGGTGGCCTCCTCCGTAAGAGGAGCTCCGGTCGCGATGGTATTGACGTAGCCGTCGGTCCGCAGCCACTCCTTCGTGATGCCGAAGCGGCGCATCTTTGGCGTGATGATGTGGCTCGTCACGTAGCCCGCGTCTTTACAGAACAGGGACATGGCGCGGTCCGGAGTCTGCAGTCCGAAGAGGCTCTTGTGGGAACGGCAGGCTCTGTGGGCGAAGTAGTAGGTGCCTTCATGGGCGTGGATGTCCTTGTTGATCTCCGCCATCACGTAAAGGCCCAGCTCGAACGCGCTGTTATCGAAGCGGTTCTGGGCGAAGCGGTACATCTTCAGCCACTCGTAGGTCGGGATGCGGAAGCGTCTGACCTTCACCTTTTCGGGGTTCTTCATGACGCCCCACTGCTCCATGTGCGGGTCGTAGTACTTCCCGAGGAAGCTGTTTCCGATCAGGGTGACCAGGTTCAGGACATAGTAGCACAGGAACTTGTTGACGAGGATGCCGTGGAAGGACGCGTAGGTCGTGCCGTTGTTGACGCCGGACAGCGTGGTGACCGTGTGGATGCAATCCCCTTTGCCGCCCTTGAACAGACCGGAAAGCTCGTCTGCCGGTGTGCCGTTGCGCTCTTCCTCCGAGCCGTAGGCCATGAGGTAGTCGAACATGCGGGCGGTCGGGCCGCCGAAGCTGTGGCCGACGAGGTTGATCTTCTCGTGGTCCCCGGGCGTGCCGAGGTCTTTCAGGATGCCGGGATAGGTGCGGCCGTAACGTTCATGACCGTACTTCTCGCTGTGGACCTTGCCGTAGTCGACGCGGCCGCCGTAAAGCTGCGCGTACAGGACACAGCAGCGGTCCCAGAGGCTGTTGAAGGGGCCGACGGCCGGTGTGTACACCTCAAAGCCTTTGCTTCTCAGATAGTCCTGAAGACCGTGCTTCAGGCCGAAGTAATCGATGCCCAGTTTGCTCGTGAGTCCGTCCTCTTCACCCCAGCCGATGAATCCGTGGACGAATACAGTAGGATAGTTGTTCATTTCGCTGTTCTCCTCTCTGTGGCGATTGACGCTAAGAAAAGTATATACCACTTACAACAAAAAGCTACCTAAAAACTAGATAGCTTTTCGTTGTGTTTATAAAGAGTTTTTCTCCGATTTATTTGGATTTGACGCCGGAGAAGTCGAAGACCTTCAGTCTGCGAAGCAGGACGCCGATGTCAGTCTTGTCGACTGCGGGCAGGATGACCTTGTCGAGAAGGAGCTTCTGGCCCATGGCCACCGGCTTCTCGAGGAAGGACGGGACTTCGAACATCTTGGTGTCGTTCAGCGGCTTGCCGTCACGCATGTCGACGAATGCCTTGAGGACCCAGCGGATGTCGTAGATGGAACCGTAGACTTCCGGAATGGCTCTGTTGACCTTCGCGAACTTGTAGACAGCCATCATCGCGGAACGGATGGACTTCTCAGTCGTGAAGGAGCAGTCACGCTCGACATGGACGTGGTTACCGAGGAACGCGAAGTTGGTGACGCCGGCCGGAACGACTTCCGGATAGGTGCCCTTGCTTCTGGAGACGAAGTAAGTGGTGACACGGGGCATCATGCAGGGGATGCAGTTACAGCCCTTCGCTGCCAGCTCATCGATGCGGTCGATCGGGCAGCCGATGTGGTACAGCCACTCTTTGGCGATCTCCTCACCGGTGCAGTCTCTCATGCGTTTCTTGACATAGTTACCGACGTTGGACGTGTACAGACCGTAGATCCAGACGATGGTGTTCTTCTCGGTATCCTGGTCGAGGAAATGCTTCTGACGGTTGATGGTCCAGGACATGACCCAGCCGGAGTCTTTGACGGTGACGATACCGCCGGTGACGACTTTTCCGTCTCTCGGATCACGGCCGGTGATGTTGGTGATGTACTTGAGGATCTCGTTGTCCATGGTGGTCAGGGTCGCGGACTCCCACTGAGTGATCTCGGGGTCAGCCAGCAGCTCGTCGGGGTTACCGAAGGACGGATCCTGTTTGGCGATGTTCTGCCAGGTCTTCCAGGAACCATAGACAGAAGTGTCCCATGCGGGAGCAGTGTGGTGGTCACCAAGTTTGATGTTCGCGGTGTTGGAACCGTTGGTGAAGAAGACGAAGGTGTTCTCATCGATGTCGATGCTCTTCTCTTTGCCTTCGATGGTGACTTCGACCTTGGTCGCGGTCTTCTTGCCGCCTTCTTTGGTGAAGAGGACGTTCGTGACCATGGCATGGTAGACGAAGTTGACGCCGTGGTCCTTCAGCCAGTTTTCCATGGGAAGGATGATGGAGTCATAGTTGTTGTATTTGCAGAAACGAAGAGAGGAAAGGTCGGTGAAACCTTCAAGGTGATGGATGAATCTCTGCAGGTAAAGCTTGACTTCGAGAGCAGAGTGCTCGTTCTTGAAGGCAAACATGGTCTTGAAGTAATACCAGAAGTTGGAGTTGAAGGTCTCGTCGGTGAAGAACTGGTCGATGGACTTGCCATAGAGGTCCTCGTCCTTCATGAGCATGACTTTCAGGACTTCCATCTGGGCCTTGTCGGACATGTTGAACTTTTTGTCCGGAGCGGCGTTCTGACCGCGGTTGCAGGAAACACGGCAGTTGGAGAAGTTCGGGTCAGCCTCGTTCAGGCGCTTGTAGGCGTCGAGGATGGAGACGTTCTTGTCGTCACAGGAGGGGATGTCCTTGAAGAGGTCCCACATGCACTCGAAGTGGTCGTCCATTTCACGGCCGCCGGAGATGACGTAGCCTTTGCCGGGGATGAACATACCGTCGCAGGAACCGCCGGAGACGGAACGAGCTTCGTAAACGGTGATGTTTTTGCCGGGCATTTTCGCGTCACGGACCAGGAAGCAGGCCGCTGCAAGGCCGGCGATACCGGAACCGATGACGATGGCATGTTTGTTTTCGATGTCTTCGGCCGGAACGGTGGTGCAGCCGGACTCGTAGTTACCGTTGCTGTGATAGAAGCCCTGCTCCTCGATGTCGTGCCAGTTGAAGATCAGGTTCTTGCGTTCCAGGCCGTTGTAAAATCCGTTATCCATAGTGTACTTTCCTCCATAAAATGTTCGTTGTCTCGGATTAACTCTCTTTGTTGACGTGGGTCTTATTCACTGAGTTCCCGGAGGCCGTCCCGGTAGAGGACTTCGATCTCTCCCCTGCCGAGCTTGATGAGTCCGAACTCTTCCATCTTCTTGAGTTCCCGGCTGATGACGACCCGGGTCGTGCCCAGTTCGTTCGCCAGTTCCTCGTGGGTCAGCCGGACCTTGCCCTTCAGCACACTGCGTTCCAGCAGGGTCCGGGCGAGGTTGCCGCGAACGGTGACGAACGCGGAATAGGACAGGCTGTCCGTCAGACGGCGGATGAGCAGTTCCTCGATGGAAAGCACATACTCGAGTGCTTCGGGGCACCGTCCCATGACCTCGACCATGACGTTTTTCGGCAGGAAGGCGTATTCGCAGTCTTCCGATGTCTCATAACGCAGCTGGCCTTTACGGTTGTGGGATGCGTCGCCCGGGTGGACGAGGAAGTTCTCGCCCGCTTTCATGGACATGGCGGTGATCTCTCTCCCCTCGTCGGAGGACAGGAAGATCCGCAGGTTGCCGCTCAAAAGGAACACGATGCCGCCACGCATGAAGCGCTTGCTGGAGAAGAAACCGCTGCCGGGGTTGGCCGCCGTCTGCAGGTTGTCTTCGATGAGCTTGCGGTCTTTGGTGGTCAAAGCATTCCAGAACGGGATGAACTGCTCGGGAGTCATTTGGGTGGTCTCCTTTCAACTCGTGAACAAGTCGTGAACATTTTATAGCTAAATTATACACCAGTCAGTTACAAAAGATACACAAAAAAGAAAAACAATGAAAAGATTATACACATGTAAGATTTTGATGTGTTGGAAATTCTTTACGGAAGAAAATCCCTTTTTAACAAATCGCCTCTCATGTATAATAAAAAAGAAGTTCGATCGATTTGAAAAAGGAGAGAATAGATCATGAAATTCATCGCTAAACCGTTCCCGTTCCAGACCGTGTCCGGCGATCCGTTCCCGAACAGCGAGTACTATGAGTACGGAGACTACAAGATCCACTACCGCATCGACCCCGCCAAAACGGTGACTCCGGTAGCAAAGGCCTTCCTCATCCACGGCTTTGCCTGCAATACCCGGTTCTATGACGAGATGGTCGAGCACCTGACGGCGGCCGGCATCTCCTGCCTCCGTGTGGACCTCCCCGACTTCGGGTTCTCGACGAGAGAATACAAAGGCATCCACTACATCCCCCAGACCGAGATCCTCGCGAAGATGATGAAAGACTTCGATGAGGACGGCAGCGGCTGGATCCTCTTCGGCCACTCCATGGGCGGTTCCGTCGCCACCCAGATGGCCATCGCCGAAGCCGGCAGGGAAGACCCCGAGATCGCATCCCTGGTCCTCTACGCGCCCCTGATGATGGCAGACTCTCCGAAGTTCCTGCGGGATTTCATGCTGAACGCCCCGGTCGGGCCGCTCCTCGATCTCATCCTGCCGCTCATCACCCCGTATGACGCCCTCTGGAAAGCCGTCGGGTTCCTCATGACCTTCGATTGGGAGTACACGAAAAAGATGCCTGCCGGCGTCTATCGCGATGCACTCCAGGTCAAACACATGGGTCGCGGTGCCGCCTATATGACTGCGGTCGCCTCGAAGCCTGACATCAACGAGCTCGAAAAAGTCACGGTCCCCATCCAGCTCATCTTCGGCGGCAGAGACCTCTTTGTCATGCCGAACGTCGCATTAAAGATGTGGAAAAAGATGCCCGCCCAGGCGGATAAACACGTGTTCCTGAGCGGTGCCCACTGCTTCCTGCAGAACCAGGCCGACCGCACCTGGAAGACCACGAAGAAGTTCCTCCAGAAGAACGGCCAGATCTAATTATCCTGAAAACAAAAAAATCGCCTCTGCTCCGCATGGAACAGGGGCGATTTACTGTTTCTGTCTGATAACTGCCGGTTTATTTTCCGAAGACGTCCGGGAACAGGACTTCCTCCACGATGGCGGCCGCGTCGGTGATGCAATCCGGGCAGGAGTGGAGCATGACGCCGGTCTCGACGCCCTTCAGGTCCTTGCAGATGGTGGCGCCGGCTCTCTGCTGGAAGCGGGCGACGATCTCCCGGGACAGCTGGTAGGTCTGGCCCTTGGTGGTCGGGTTCTGCAGGTCTCCGCCGGAGTTCTTCATACCGGCCAGCACACAGGCGCCGGAGAGCGCGCCGCAGGTGCCCTGCATGCCTCCCATGCCGAGGCCGAGGCCTTCGGTCATCTTGAACATGGTCTCTTCGTCACAGCCTACGAGGTCCGCGTAAGTGCAGGCCACGGACTGGGCGCAGTTGAAGCCCATGTTGTGTCTCATCGTACAGTCGTTGATTCTGCTTTCCATAGTAGTTCTCCCAAGAAATAGATTTAATAGGCCGACAACGCGTCTGCCAGGATGATGATGAGTGCGGCCCGGTAGGCGATGTCGAAATTGGTGTTTTTGTGGTCTCTCTTGCGGGCCCGGCAGGCCACCAGGATGGCGGCATGGATGAGCCGGCGCTTCCGCCCGACCGCGAACAGACCGTGGTACCCGCTCTGTTGTGCGAGGGCCATGTCGGCTTCCCGCATCCGTTCGAGGAACCGTTTCGTGTCGTACTTCGAGAAGCTCAGGGCACCGAGGAGTCCCATCGAATGGTTTCCGCCCAGTTTCATGCCGGCCGTGTGGAGCGCTGAAGTGAAGCGCTCGATGTGCCGCAGGTTCTGGTCGTTGGAGCCGCCGGCGATGGACAGGGTGACGCTGACCGCCCGGGCGGAAGATCGCAGCGGGAACAGCGGTTTGATCCGCTGCCGGAGTTCTTCCAGTTCGAACACGGCCCGCTCCGGCGGTTTGTCCGTCATGGCGAGCAGTGCGGCCACCAGCGCTTCACCGTCGTGGTCGAGCAGTTCCCGCTGCTCCATCAGAGTATAGATGCGGGCGGTCTTGTCGATGTACCGCTTCCACTCGGTCTTCGGGATGACGTCCACAACGCCGAGGATGGTCATCGCGAGGAACGCGCTGCGGGGGACTTTCTCCGTCATCTGACGGTAGAGGTCCGGCGCGAGGAGCGTCAGTTCCTCCGGATGGTCCGAAGCTGCCAGCATACACGCAATGGGCACGACGGCGGGGCCCTTGAAGTCTCCGGTAAAGTCGTCATCCATGCGGATGTGGTCCCGGAGGCCCTTCAGTTCCTCCGCGGTGATGGGCCGTTCCCGCTCGAGCAGGATGGCAGCGCAGACCGGGTACAGCATGCCCTCTTCTCTGCCGTAGGCGTCCCGCAGAGCCGTCACGTTGTGGACGAAGTATTCCGCGAGGTCTGTATACCGTTCGACCATGGATCTCACCCCGTTTTTCTCATTTCACAAATCTTCTCCCACTATAGCACGTTTTCCCCAAAACCGCTATTCTATTTGTAAACAGAGTCCTTCGTTGACATGGAAAGGGCTTTGTGATACTATTCTTTCAGCATTTTTGCAAGTACGAAACCGAATTTCTGTTGGAGGGACCGTCATGAACACCGTTCTCCTCACAGCTGAATACCGCTTTTACGGCTTTACCTATTACTTTGGTAAGGCTTTCGACCGGTGCGGCTGAACACAAAATCGCGTTTCCAGAATTTTGTAGAGTATCAGGCCTGTAGCGGTTGCTGCGGGCCTTTCTTTATGAAGAAATATTCAGCACTTTAAAGGAGAAAAGAACATGGTCGTCATTCTGAAAAACAATCCGGACGAAGCACAGCTGCAGAGCCTCATCCACTGGCTGGAGACCAAGAACATCCAGGTCACCCAGTCCCTCGGAGAGTCCAACCACATCCTCGGCCTCATCGGCGATACATCGCGCATCGACATGGACCTCATCGGAGCCCTCGACATCGTCGAATCGGTGCGGCGCATCCAGGAGCCGTATAAGAAGGCCAACCGGAAGTTCCACCCGGATGACACCGTCATCTCCGTGAAGGGCACCACCATCGGCAACGGAGAACTGGCCCTCATCGCCGGTCCCGGCGCGGTGGAGAATGAAGAGCAGATGCTGCTCATCGCCCAGGAGGTCAAGGCGGCGGGTGCCACCATCCTTCGGGGCGGCGCGTTCATCGGCCGTTCCTCCCCCTACTCCTTCCAGGGCCTCGGCAAGGAAGGTCTCGACGCGCTGGTCAAGGCAGGCGACGCCACCGGCATGCCGGTCATCTCGGAGATCATGCGCATCTCCCAGCTCGACTACTTCAAGGACGTCGACATCATCCAGGTCGGCGCCCGCAACATGAAGAACTTCGACCTTCTGAAGGAACTCGGCAAGTCCGACAAGCCGATCCTCCTGAAGCGCGGCCTCTCCGCCACTTACGAAGAACTCCTGATGAGTGCCGAATACGTCATGTCCCAGGGCAACACGAACGTCATCCTCTGCGAGCGGGGCATCCGGACCTTCGAGACCTACACGACCAACACCTTCGACGTCTCGACCATCCCGGTCTTGAAGAGCCTCTCCCACCTGCCGGTCGTCGCGGACCCCTGCCACGCCTCCGGACGCTCCATGCTGGTGGCTCCCCTGGCAGCCGCTTCGGTCGCCGCCGGCGCCGACGGCCTCATGATCGAAGTCCATCCGGACCCGAGCCACGCCCTGTCCGACGCCAAACAGCAGATCTCCCCCGCCGCCTTTGCGGAACTGGCGGAGACCCTGAAGACCATCCGTAACACCGTAAAACCACAGTAAAGAAGGAACGCACTATGAAAACCATCCGTACCGTCGGCATCGTCGGCCTCGGCCTCATCGGAGGCTCCATGGCCCGCTCCGTGCGCAAGCACACCATCGCCAAAGTCTACGGCTACGACCTGAGCCCGGACGCCATGTCCCTCGCGGAACTCTCCGGCGCCATCGACGGGCCCCTCACGAAGGAGACCCTGAAGGAGTGCGACCTTCTGATGATCGCCATCTTCCCGAAAGCCCTCGTTCAGTGGGTCAAAGACCACGCCGATGACATCCCGAAGGAGACCATCTTGGTGGACCTTTGCGGCGTAAAGCGTTATATTTATAATAATGTGTCGCCCATCGCCAGAGAAAAAGGTTTCCTCTATGTGGGCGGCCACCCCATGGCGGGCAAGGAGGTCTCCGGGTTCAAAAACTCGGATGCCGAGCTCTACAAGGACGCCTCCATGATCCTCTGCCCCGATGACACTGCGGACATCGACGACCTCGACACCCTCAAGGCGTTCTACCTGTCCCTCGGCTTCGGTGAAGTCGTCTTCTCGACGCCCGAAGAGCATGACCGGATCATCGCCTACACGTCCCAGCTGGCCCACGCGGCCTCCAGTGCCTACATCAAGTCCCCGACCTCCCGTCAGCGGATGGGCTTCACGGCCGGCTCCTACAAGGACATGACCCGTGTCGCCCGACTGGACCCCGAAATGTGGACCCAGCTCTTCATGGTGAACCGGGAAAACATGATCGAAGAGCTCCAGGAACTGGTCGACAACCTGACCGGATACCTCGACGCCCTGAAGGCGGACGACGCCGAACAGCTGAAGAAGCTCTTCGAAGAGGGCCGCGACCTCAAGGTCACCGAGCCCATTGAAAACTGCTGAGAAAAAGAACTAGAAAGGGTGACCCGTCATGAGCACCAAGACCATACACGTAACGGCCTCCCGGGACTACGATGTCCTCATCGGGAGACGCCTCATGGAAAACACCGGCAAGCTGGTGAAAGAAGTCCACGAGCCCTGTAAAGTCGCTGTCGTCTCGGACAGCAATGTGGCGCCCCTGTACATGAAGACCGTACGGGAGTCCCTCGAGAAGGAAGGCTTTGAGACCGTCCAGTTCGTCTTCCCCGCCGGAGAGTCCTCCAAGACCCTCGACGTCATGGGCGCCGTCCTGAATTTCTGCGCCGGGCAACGCCTCACCCGCACCGACCTGTTCGTCGCCCTCGGCGGCGGCGTCACCGGCGACCTGACCGGCTTCGCGGCGGCCTCCTTCCTGCGGGGCGTCGACTACGTCCAGATGCCGACCTCTCTGCTGGCAGCCGTGGACTCCTCCGTCGGCGGCAAGACCGCGGTGGACATCCCCTCGGGCAAGAACCTCGTCGGCGCGTTCAAGCAGCCCCTTCGGGTCATCTGCGACATCGACGCCTTCGAGACCCTGCCGGACGTCGTCTTCCATGACGGCTGTGCCGAGTGCATCAAGTACGGAGTGCTCGAGAGCCCCCGCCTCCTTCAGATCTTCTCGGAGGGCTCGGACGCTGTCAGGGCGAACATCGCCGACGTGGTCGCCGAAAGCGTGCAGATCAAAGCGAACTATGTCGCGAACGATGAGTTCGACACCGGTGTCCGCCGCTACCTGAACCTCGGCCACACCATCGGCCACGCCATCGAGCGCAGCGCGAAGTACCGTCTCATGCACGGCCACTGCGTCGCCATCGGCATGGTCATGATCAGCCGGGCCGGCGAAGCCCTCGGCATCACCGAGGCCGGCACCACGGAGAAACTCATCGCCATCTGTGAACAGAACAGCCTCCCCGTCTCCTGCGACTTCTCCACGAAGACCCTGCTCGACGGCGCGCTGTCCGATAAAAAACGCATGGGCGGGCGCATCGCCCTCATCATCCCCGAGAAACTCGGGAAATGCATGACCCATACCGTTCCGGTCGACGAACTGGAACACATCATCGACCTCGGAAAGGAGACGTCCGTTTGAACGTCCGACTCAGTCCCGCGAGCCTCTCAGGCACCGTCCAAACCATCGCATCGAAAAGCGATGTCCACCGCCTCCTGTTCTGCGCAGCCCAGGCAGACGGCCCTGTCACCATCGAAATGAACAGCACATCGCCCCTCTCGGACGACATCTTAACGACGGCCTTCGTCATCAAGGCCCTCGGAGCCGATGTCCGGAAAGAGGACGGGCGATTCACGGTCACCCCCTCGAACGTCGCGCCGAAGGCACCCATCTTCGACTGCCGGGAGAGCGGTTCGACCCTGCGCTTCCTGCTGCCCGTCGCGGCGGCACACTGCGACGAGCCCTCCTTCACGGGCAGCGGCCGTCTGCCGGAGCGCCCCGTCGAAGACCTCCTGAACGTGCTGAAGGCCCGGGGCATCTCGGTCTCCGCGGACAAACTCCCCTTCTCCTTCACAGGACGCCTGCAAAGCGGCGCCTTCGAACTGCCCGGCAACGTGAGTTCCCAGTACATCACGGGACTCCTGCTGGCGCTCCCGGCACTGGATGGTGACTCCGAGATCCGTCTCACGTCTCCCCTCCAGTCCGCTTCTTATGTGAACATCACGCTCCACGCGCTGAGCCGCTTCGGCATCCGCACGAGCATCCTGCCCCGGGGCTATCTCGTCCCCGGCAACCAGACCTTCCAGAGCCCCGGCACCATCGTGGCCGACGGCGACTGGTCCAACGCGGGGTACTTCTTCGCGGCGGGCGCGCTGAGCGAGACCCCCGTCTCCATCGCCGGCCTCACCCCGGACTCTCCCCAGGGAGACAAGTCCATCGTCGGCATCCTGAACAACCGGATGGGCGCGCCCATCTCCAAAGTCCAGGAGGAAGACGGCACTTACACCTACACGGTCACCCCGGCCGAAACGCTTCGGGCCTGTGACCTCGACGTCACCAACATCCCGGACGCCTTCCCGGTGCTCGCGGTGCTCGCAGCCTTCGCGCAGGGCCGCACGAGTTTCATCGGGTGTGAACGGCTCCGGTTCAAGGAGAGCGACCGCATCGCCTCTGTCATCGCCATGCTGGAAGCCCTCGGCGGCAAGGCCGAGGAGGACGGCGACGGCGTCATCGTCTACGGCGCGGATGAGACCGGCGGTCTCACCGGCGGCACCGTCGACGCCTGCGGCGACCACCGGATCGTCATGGCGGCGGCCATCGCGGCCCTGCGCTGCACCGGTGATGTGACCATCACCGGCGCGGAAGCCGTCCGGAAATCCTACCCGTCCTTTTTCGACGAATACAAAGCCTTAGGAGGAATCGTCAATGTCATCTAATATCGGAAACGCGCTGAACATTTCGGTCTTCGGCCAGTCCCACGGCAAAGCGATCGGTGTCACCATCGACGGACTGCCCGCCGGAGAACATATCGATGTGAACGAAC
Source organism: uncultured Eubacteriales bacterium (assembly GCA_900317085.1). Classification (GTDB taxonomy): domain Bacteria; phylum Bacillota; class Clostridia; order Oscillospirales; family Acutalibacteraceae; genus RUG420. The sequence continues at coordinate 14,810 of ONFJ01000003.1, forward strand.
TCCAGGCCTTTCTGGACCGCCGTCGTCCCGGCACCAGTGAGCTCACGACCGCCCGCAACGAGACGGACTGTCCGGACTTCCTCGCCGGTGTCACCGAAGACGAAGACGGGAACCTCACGACCTGCGGCTTCCCTCTGGCAGCCGTCATCAAGAACAAAGACCAGCACTCTTCGGACTACTCCGAACTCTTAACGAAACCCCGTCCCTCCCACGCGGACTACACCGCGTTCCTCAAGTACGGCGAGGCCCGGGACATGCGGGGCGGCGGGCACTTCTCCGGCCGTCTCACGGCACCGCTGTGCGTCGCCGGCGGCATCTGCCTGCAGATGCTCGAGCGCCGTGGCATCCTCATCGGTGCCCACCTCGAACGGGTCGGTGAAGTCCAGGACGAGCCCTTCCCGCTCTACCCGGACAAAGCCCTCTTCGAGGACATCCGCAGCCGCAACCCCGCCACCATCGACCCCTCCGCGAGCCTCAAGATGATCGATGAGATCACCAACGCGAAGTTCGACAACGACTCCGTCGGCGGCATCGTCGAGTGCGCCGTCACCGGCTTCCCGGCCGGCGTGGGCGGTCCCCTCTTCGACGGCATCGAGAGCGAACTGGCGAAAGCCCTCTTTGGCATCCCCGCCGTCAAGGGCGTCGAGTTCGGCAACGGGTTCACCTGTGCGGAACTGCGCGGTTCCCAGAACAACGACGCGTTCATCGCCGAAGACGGCACGGTCAAGACCGAGACGAACCGCTCCGGCGGCATCCAGGGAGGCATCTCCAACGGCATGCCCCTCCTGTTCCGGGTCGCTGTGAAACCCACACCGTCCATCGCCAAAACCCAGAAGACCGTCGACCTCGAGACCATGGAGGAGACCGAACTCTCCATCCACGGGCGCCACGACCCCTGCATCGCCGTACGGGCGGTCCCCGTCGTGGAAGCGGTCGCCGCCATCGCGCTCACGGACCTTCTGCTGAGCGAGAACAAACTGTAAGAACAATCCTTTAGGAATCGGGTGAGTCCCATGAGCACAGACAAGAAAGACCTCGCGGCACTGCGGGAAGAGATCAACGGCATCAACGACGAGATGCTGCAGCTGTTCCTGCGCCGTATGCAGGTGTCCGGCGAGATCGCCGACTATAAAAAAGAACACGACATGCCCATCATGCACAAGGACCGCGAACGGGAGATCCTCGCGGAAGTCGAGGCGAAGTCCGGAGACATGGAACTCTATGCCCACCGCTTCTTCTCGAACATCATGGAGCTGTCCCGCGCTTACCAGAACAGTCTGACGGCCCGGCACACGCCCCTCATCGACATGATCAAGGAGTCCCGCCTCCCCGCCGACGCCACGTTCCCCCAGAACGGCATCATCGGGGTCTCCGGCGTGGAGGGTGCCTATGCCCAGCAGGCGGCGGACACCATGTTCCCGAGAGGCACGGTCATGTTCATGAAGAACTTCGAAGCCGTCTTCGATGCCCTCGAGAACGGCCTCTGCCAGTACGGCATCGTCCCGGTCGAGAACTCCTCCTACGGTTCCGTCAAGGACGTCTACAAGCTCCTGCAGGAACGGGACGTGTACATCACCCGCAGCATCCGGATCAACGTCCGTCATGAGCTGCTGGCGAACCCCGGTACGAAATTGTCCCAGATTAAGGAGATCTACTCCCACGAACAGGCCATCGGCCAGTGCGAGCAGTTCCTGAAGAGCCTGCCCGACAGCGTGAAGATCATCCCGGTCACCAACACCGCGGCCGCCGCCAAAATGGTCGCGAACTCCGACCGCAACGACGTCGCCGCCATCGCCTCCCACGAGGCGGGCCAGCTCTACAACCTGAAAACGGTCCGGGACAACATCATGGACAGCGCCAACAACTACACCCGCTTCATCTCCATCCGGACGAAGCCCGCCGTGTACCCCGGCGCCAACCGCATCTCCCTCATCTTCACGACCGAGCACAAGCCCGGCGCCCTTTATGACATCATCTCCATGGTGTCCGCGCTGGACCTCAACATGGTCAAGCTGGAAAGTGCCCCGCTGGTGGGTTCCGACTTCGAGTTCGCGTTCTACATGGACCTCCACGCCTCCGTCTGGGACGACGGCGTCCTCGCCATGCTCGCCTACCTCGAGCGGACCTGCGACAGCTTCAAGTACCTTGGAAACTACCCGGAGGTCAGCTGACATGAGCGACATCTACGGCCTTCTCGGGGAACACCTCGGCCACAGCTTCTCCCCCTTCCTGCACCACGCCCTCGGCGATGAAGCCTACGCGCTTTACGAACTGGCACCGCAGGAACTGGAAGCCTTCGTGCGTCAGGAGAACGTCCGGGGACTCAACGTGACCATCCCCTACAAACAGACCGTCCTGCCCTTCGTCGACGAACTCTCGCCGGCGGTGGAAGCCATCGGAGCGGCGAACACGCTGTACCGCAGAGACGGGAAGCTCATCGCCGAGAACACCGACGTCCTCGGGTTCCTGTACCTGCTCGAGTCTAACGGCATCGACGTCACCGGCAAAAAGGTGCTGGTCTTCGGTAACGGAGGCGCCTGCAAAGCGGTCCTCGAGGCCCTGCGCCGCAAAGAAGCCGGTGAAGTCCTGGTCGTCAGCAGACGGGGTGGCGATCTGCCTCTCATCTCCTACGACGACCTGCCGCGCCATTACGACGCCGACGTCATCGTCAACACGACGCCCGTCGGCATGTACCCCGACAACCTCTCGTCCATCACGGACCTCACGCCCTTCGAGGGCCTGTCCGGTGTGGTGGACATCGTCTATAACCCCCTGCGCACCGGCCTGCTGCTGCAGGCGGAGGCGCTCGGCATCCCCCACGCCAACGGCCTCGGGATGCTCGTCGCCCAGGCGGTCCGCGCCCACGAGTTCTTCTTCGACACGAAGGTCGATGACAAAGTCATCGAAGACCTGACCGCCGAACTCACCCGAAACGCCACGAACCTCGTCCTCATCGGCATGCCCGGCAGTGGCAAGTCCTCCGTCGCGAAACTCCTCGCGGAGCAGACCGGCAGAGACGTCGTCGAACTCGACGGCGCCATCGCCGAAGCGGCCGGGAAATCCATTCCGGAGATCTTCGCGGAGGACGGCGAAGACGTGTTTCGCGACATCGAGTCGTCGTGCATCGCCAAAGCGGGTGCCCAAAACGGTGTCATCCTGTCCCTCGGCGGCGGTGCGGTCACGAAAGAGCGCAACTACCTGCCCCTGCACCAGAACGGGCGCATCTACTGCCTGAAACGGGACCTCTCCCTTCTCCCCATGGACGGACGGCCCCTGTCGAAGGACCTCGACACGCTGAAGGCCATGGAACAGACGAGGGACCCGATGTACGCTCGTTTCGCCGACGTCACCATCGAGAACGACGGCACACTGGAAGAGGCCGCCGGGAAGATCCTGAGAGACTTTGGTCTTTAATTCCGCAAATTTTTGATGAAATCAAGCCTGCCGTCTTGACTCACGGCGGGCTTTTTAGTACCATTCTTACAGTTTTTACGTAAAGGAGTTTTCACGACATGGATGTTGTCTGTTTAGATATGGAGGGCGTCGTCGTCCCGGAGATCTGGATCGCGTTCGCGGAGGCCACCGGCATCCCCGAGTTCAAGCGCACCACCCGCGATGAGCCGGACTACGACAAGCTCATGAAATACCGCATCGACCTGCTGAAACAGCACGGTCTCGGCCTGAAAGAGGTCCAGGAGGTCATCTCCACCATTGAGCCCCTCGAAGGCGCGAAGGAGTTTCTCGACACGCTCCGCAAAGAGACCCAGGTCGTCATCCTGTCCGACACCTTCACCCAGTTCGCCGGTCCGCTGATCGCGAAACTCGGCTATCCGTCCCTCTTCTGCAACGAGCTCGTCGTCGCGGAGGACGGTGAGATCACCGGTTACAACATGCGCTGTGAGAACTCCAAGCTCACGACGGTCAAGGCGCTGCAGTCCTGCGGCTTCGAGACCATCGCCGCCGGCGACAGCCACAACGACCTCGCGATGATCCGCGCCTCCAAGGCCGGTTTCCTGTTCCGCTCCACCGAGCAGATCAAGAAGGACAACCCGGACCTCCCCGCGTTCGAGGAGTACGACGAATTCCTCGCAGCCATCGAAGGAGCCCTCTGCTGAGTCTTCTGACGAGTCACATAAAAGTCACATAACAAATCTAAACTAATACCTGGAAATGATGCAGAGCCGCAACGTTTTCAGGTGTTTTTTCGTCTTTTTTTCGACAAAGTCCGAACAACCGGAGGTCGCAGGTTTCCTGACCGGTCGGCACAGCGGTTTGTCACACTTTTACACAGAATGTGCCGCGAGGCGCGTAACTACTGAAAGTTGCATTCCGCTAACTTCGTCAGGTTGCACAACGGAGTTCGAAAAGTTAGCGCACGCTAACGAAAAAAGCCTCAGAATTTGGCATATCTATGCGAAATTCTGACTCCGAAAAAATGCCGAAAAACTCTTGAATTCTGAAAAAACTTTGCTATCATGAAATAGGAACAAGAATCCAAAACAAATTCTTAGGAGGCATATTATTATGGCATACAGAATTACTGATGAATGTGTAGCTTGTGGTTCCTGCAAAGACGGTTGCCCCGTCGAAGCAATCTCTGAGGGCGATATCTACAGCATCGACCAGGACGTCTGCATCGAATGCGGCGCTTGCGAAGCTACCTGCCCGATGGGTGCCATCGTCAACGAATAAGTTGACCATCACCACACGACAGTAAAAGAAACATTCCCGGAGCAGCCATGGGAAGCTGTTCCGGGAATTTCTTTATGCCGCCATGGAAACGTGGTACAATAGGAACACTTTTCAGGAAAGGAGACGAGACACTATGAACACCCTGCGCGACGACGAACGCATTGAAGCCCTCGGCAGCGGCCTTTCGGTCCTCATCTCCCCTGACCACGGCTTCGGCACCGACGCGTTGCTCCTCGCCGAGTTCGCCGACCCGAAACGGAATGCCCTCTGCATGGACCTCGGCACCGGCTGCGGCATCATCCCCATGCTCTGGAAGCGGAACGGGGTCACGGCCGACCTCTACGGCCTCGAACTCCAGGAAAAGGGGTACGACCAGTTCCGGCGGAGCATCGACCTCTGTGCAGAGCAGGGAGTCCCGATGGAAAACGTCCATGCCCTTTGTGGCGATCTGCGGGACCTCTCTTCCCTCGAACTTCCCCTCGGGAAGTTCAAAACGGTCACCATGAACCCGCCCTACAAACCGGTGGACACCGGCATCCTGTCCGAGACGACCGCGGAGCAGATCGCCCGGCACGAGACGACGTGCACCATGGACGACGCCGCAGCCGCCGCAGAACGGCTTTTGAACTTCGGCGGGAACTTTGCCGTCTGTCACCGGCCGGAGCGTCTCCCGGACGTTCTGGAGGCGTTTCGGGCCCATTCCATCGAGCCGAAGCGTCTGCGGTTCGTTCAGAAGAACGCCGGTGCATCGCCCTGGCTCTTCCTCTTAGAGGGCCGCAAAGGCGGCAAACCCTTCCTGAAGGTCCTGCCTCCTCTGCTCATGCAGAACGAGGACGGGTCCGACTCCGACGAATTATTACGCATCCTGGGAGAGTACCGAAATGACTGACAACACCTGTGGAACACTGTTCGTGACCGGGACCCCCATCGGGAACCTCTCGGACTTCTCGCCCCGGGCCATCGAGGCACTGGAGTCCGCCGACTTCATCGCGGCCGAGGACACCCGGGTCACCCTGAAACTGCTGAACCACTTCGACATCAAGACACCCATGGTGAGCTACCATGAGCACAATAAGAACCAGAAGGGTCCGGAGCTCCTCACACGCATCCTGAAGGGCGAAAACTGCGCGCTGGTCACCGACGCCGGCATGCCGGCCATCTCGGACCCGGGGCAGGACCTCGTCGACCTGTGCCTCGAGCACGGCGTCCCGGTCCACTCCGTCCCCGGCCCCACGGCCTTCGCGACGGCGCTGGCCCTCTCCGGCATGGACTCCCGCCGCTTCACCTTCGAAGGCTTTCTGGAAGTCGACAAGAAGAAACGGCGCGCGCAGCTCGAGTTCCTGAAGACCCAGCCCTGCACCCTCATCCTCTATGAGGCTCCCCACAAGCTTTCCGCCACCCTGCGGGACCTGCTGGACACGCTGGGCGACCGGAAACTCTGCATCTGCCGGGAGATCACGAAAGTCCACGAGGAAGTCCTGCGCATGACGCTCTCGGAAGCGGTGGAAGCCTACCCGAAGAACGACCTCAAAGGCGAACTCGTCCTCATCCTGGAGGGCGCCTCGAAAGAGGAGAAGGTCTTCACCCTGGAAGACGCGGTCGCCATGGCACAGGACCTCATCGCCTCCGGCGCCTCGAAAAACGACGCCGCCAAAGAGACCGCGAAGACGACCGGCCTCAAGAAGGGCGACATCTACCGGGAACTCTTCTAAAGCCATACACGCAAAAAGAAACAGGTGACTCGTGTGAGTCACCTGTTTTTCGTTTGGTTACGGTTTGCTGTCTCAGACGTCGAACTCCTCGGTGTGGCCCTTCATGGAGCCGAGGACCGCGTGGCCGTTCTCGAGGTGGAACAGCTGGAACTTCGAGCCGGCGTCCGCGTTGATGAACGTGCTGATGGCCGGGTTCTCCGCGAGGATGGCGGCGGCGAGGTCCGCGTCATCGTCGAGGACGACGGTGCCGTCATAGCGCAGGAACTGGCCCTCCGCCACGGCGAGGACTTCGACCTGCGGGTTGGCCGTGAACTCTTTGAACGTGCTCTTCTCGGTGCCGGTGCCGAAGTACAGGACATCATCTTTGAGCAGGTGGAAACTGAAGGGTCTCCCCTTCGGGCGTTCGCCGTTGGTGGTCAGGAAAAACCAGACCCCGGCTTTGTCTAAAAAAGCGTTGATTTTCTCTGCGTTCGTCATAATGAAGATCTCCCTTCAAAATCATAAGATATGCGCCATCTTCATCATACCCTGTTTTTTTGCGCCCTGACAACACTTATTAACTTTTTGTGCATTTTGTTATAATCTGCACGTTATGATTCAGCAGGTTGCACAAATAGCATACAGAAACCATGAGCATTCGCTCACTTTTTTGGATAAGCCTACAGAAATGCCGAAAACCCCTTGCAAATCGCCGAAAAAGGAGTAAACTGTGCGCAACAAGTCAACAGGGGCTTGTTTATATACAAAGGCAATTTGCAAAGGAGGTAATCTTAATGAGTAAACTGCCGAAGACCGATTCCATCTTTTTCGTATGCACCGAAGGTATGGTAACGAGCGTTGCCGGTGCCGAAGCCCTGAAAGGCCAGCTTGTCAAGAACGGCCTCTATGACATCAAGATCCAGCACATCCAGCTCGAGTGGATCCCGAAAGACGCGCAGATCGTCGTCTGTCATGAGAACCTGAAAGGCCGGATCCAGGCCAGAGTCCCGCATGCCCACATCGTCACAGTCACCGATTTCCTGCATGCTCCGGAATACGCAAAGCTGTCCGAAGAACTGGCAGCCGTCGCTGCGTAAGGCACACATCCAAAGCGACATTTTCTTCTATAGACATAAACAGAGCCGAAGTCACGAAGACTTCGGCTCTTTTCTGTTATTCGGTTGAAAACGGTCCGCTTACAGTACGGCGAGGACCTGGTCTGCCATCTGCTTGTGGCCTCTTGCCGTCGGGTGGGCATCCATCAGGATGTCGGGGTTCGCGTCGAACTGACCGATGCCGACATAGGTTTCGATGTTCTCCATGTCCACATAGGTATATTCCTTTGAGAGCGGGCTCTGGAACTGCATGTAGTTGTTGAAGATGTCGAAGACCGGGGTGACGATCTGACCGTACTGGATGTTCGTGAGCATGGTATCGATGGAAGCCACTTCCACCGGGTTGTACACGCCCATGACGACGATCTTCGCGTGGGAGTTCAGCTTGCGGATCTCCCGGATGATGGTGTCGAAGTTCTCGGAGAAGCCGGTGAAGGCGTCTGCCTCGAGCTTCACGAGCCGTGCCGCGATGATGCTGTTACCGGTCAGCTGGATGACATGGGCCAGCGTGTAACCGAGGTTCTCGAGGGGGTCGAGACCCATCTGGGCCTGTGCCTGAAGGATGGAGATGTCATCTTCCACCAGTTCCATCAGGACCGCAAAAGCCTGTGTAGCGTCGTTGGAGCCGATGTTGACCGTGATGAGGTCCGACTTCGCGATGTTGCCGCGGAACTCCTTCTGGAGCTTCTTCATGGCCGTCCAGTCCACTTCCCTCGTCTTGCCGACGGAGGGCAGGCGTCTGCCGTTGATGAAGTCCCCTTCATAGGTGTCATCGAGGATGAGGCGGACGTCGGAGGTCCGATAGCCGCCGTGGGCCATCTGGTAAGTCTTCTTAGCCCCTACCGCTCTGGCGATGTACCACGGGTAGCTCCCCTCCTGGAGGTGCCACGCCGCTTTCTTCTTGCCGCCGAACTTGTAGCCGGGCAGCATGTAGCCCGCCGCGATGCTGTCTCCGATGACGGAATACGTGTTGTACTTCGCCGTGGCGGCGAAGGTCGGGACAACACAAAGCGCTGCCATCATTGCCGTCAGCAGCAGCGCTAAGATCTTCCTGGTCACGTTCATTTTCATTTCCTCCCAATACATACCAAAAGATAAAAAACCACAAGAAAGTATACGCTTCTTCCGGTTTTCCGTCAAATATTAAGCAATCTTCGACATATGTAAAAAGGCCCGCAGCCGGTGGCTGTGGGCCTTCTGTGTGGACTTATAAAACGGCGAGGACCTGCTCGGCGATCTGCTGATGGCCGCGTGCGGTCGGATGGACATCTCCGGGCAGTTCGGGGTTGGCGAACAGCTGGCCGGTGCCCATGTAGTTCTCGATGTCTTCCAGCGGGCAGTAGGTGTAGTAATCGCTGTACTGGCTGCCGAAGGACATGTAGTCGTTGAAGCCCTGGATGAGGGGCTGGATCAGCGGAGCCGGAGAGATGCCGCCGATCTTCAGGACGTCCAGCGGGTTGTAAAGGCCCATGACGACGACCTTGGCATCGGGGTTGATCTCATGGATGCGGCGGATGATGACGTCGAAGTTGCTGCGGAAGCTCTGGACCGAGGCCAGCTCCATCTCGATGATGCGGAGCAGGGTCTCATTGTCCTGTGCGATCTTCTGCAGGGCTTTCGTGGTCACGTCGGGGTCCATCGCCCCTGCCGCCTGGAGTTCCTCCAGAAGAGCCTGGTTCTCTCTCAGCATCTCGAAGAGGATGACGATGACCTGGAAGGAGTCGTTCGCGCCGATCTGCAGCGTGATGAGGTCAGACTTCTTCAGGTACTTGATGACGCCCTTGCGAAGCTTCTCAAGACCGGCCTGGTCGACCGCATACTGGTCCGGCAGTTTCGGAAGACGACGGGCATTGAAGTAGTCTCCGGCGAAGTCCGGGTCGAGGACGCGGCGCAGGTCCGCGGTACGGTATCCGCTGTGGGCAAGCATGTAGGTGTTCTTTGCGCCGACGCCCTTCGCAACAAAGGTCGGATAGGAGTTCGGGACGATGGGCCACAGGACCTTTTTCCGGCCGGCATACTGGTAGCCGGGCATCATGTAGCCGGTGGGGATGCTGTCACCAAGGACGGCATAGTTCTTGTACTGTTTGGATACTGCGAAGGTCGGGACACAGCAGAGCGCCACCATGAACACTGTCAGCAGGATCGCCAGCAATCGTTTGCCATGTTTCATTTTGCTTTCTCCTTTTCTTCTCTGTTCTTCTCTCTCATAACTATCTTCCGCTATGGGTTCTTACGCATCGGTCGCGCTGCGGGACAGGGTGTAGTCCTTGTCGGGCAGCATCTCGACCCGGTAATCCGGGTACTGTTCCTTGAGGATGCGGCGCAGCTCCTGTTCGACTTTGTACTGGTCCTTGCAGTCGAAATCGAAGACGACGTCGAAGCTCATGAATTTGCGTTCCTTGTTGACATAGAACGCGTGGATCTGCAGGATGTCCTCCATGCAGAGCGCATGGCTGTAGAGGAACTCGCGCATGGCGACGATCTCGGGGTCTTTCGTGTTGACGGAGTAGAATCCGAAATACATGAAGACGCCGTACTCTTTCAGCAGTCGGACATTCAGGGGTTTTGTGATGACATAAGCGTCTTCGATGGTCATCGTGTCCTCGAGTTCAAGGTTCACATCGCCGATGAAGACGTTCGGTCCGTAGTTGTGGAGGATGAGGTCGTAGGCGCCGAGGACGCCGTCGGTGTTCAGGATCTCATCCATGAGTTTGTCCGCCAGTTCGATGCTCGGGCGCTCGCCCAGGAGCTTCGAGATGACGTCCAGCAGGATCTCGAGGCCTGCCTTGATGACGAAGATGGAGACGACCGCGCCGACCCATCCGTCGATGTGGAGGTCCGGCCAGATGAGGCTGACGACTGCGGCGAGCAGCGTGACACCGGTGATGATGGCGTCGGACAGTGCGTCCTGACCGGAGGCGATGAGGTTCGGCGAGTTGAGTTTCGTGCCGGACCGTTTGGTGTAGAGTCCGAGGAGGATCTTCGCGACGATGGCGACGATGAGGAGCACCAGAGTGACCGGGGTGTACGCGGTGGCCTCCGGGTGCAGGATCTTTTTGACGGACTCGATGAGGAACTCTCCGCCGGTGATGAGGATGAGGACGGAGATGATCATGCTCGAGAAATACTCGATGCGGCCGAAGCCGAAGGGGTGTTTCCGGGTGGCGCCTCTCCCCGAGATGGCCATCGCGATGATGGTGACGAGGGAGGACACACTGTCCGCGAAGTTGTTGACCGCGTCGGAGATGACTGCGACAGAGTTCGCGACGGTACCGACGATGATCTTGATGACACCCAGCAGTACATTGACGAGGATGCCGATGACGCTGGTGATGATGATGTCCTTGAACCGGCCGTAGGTCTCACTGTGGGCGAGGTTCAGGATCTCTTTCAGCTTGTTGCCGGCCATGGCTGTTTCACGCTTTCCGGGGCGATGTACCCCTTATACATTGAATCGGAACAGAACGACATCGCCGTCCTGCATGATGTACTCTTTTCCTTCGGAGCGGATGAGGCCCTTCTCACGGGCCGCGGCGGTGGAGCCGCACTCGAGGAGGAGTTTGTAGTTGATGACTTCCGCGCGGATGAAGCCTCGCTCGATGTCGGAGTGGATCTTACCGGCGGCCTGGGGGGCTTTCGTGCCCTTCTTGATGGTCCAGGCTCTGACTTCCGGTTCGCCGGCGGTCAGGAAGGACATGAGGCCGAGGAGGTCATAGGAGCGCTGGATGAGGAGGTCGAGGCCGCCCTGCTCGATGCCGAGGTCGGAGAGGAACTCGGTCTTCTCTTCCTTCGACAGGGAGGCGATCTCCGCTTCCATCTCGGCACAGATGGGCAGCACCTGGCTCCCCTCTTCCGCCGCGATCTCCTTGACCGCGTTGTAACGGACGTTCGTGTCGATGCCGTCGACGAAGTCCTCTTCGCTCATGTTGCAGGCGTAGATGACCGGCTTCGCGGTGAGGAGGGTCAGTTCGTCGAGCAGGGGCTGCTCGTCTTCGGAGATTTCGACGGTGCGGGCGCAGAGGCCGTTGTCGAGGGCTTCCTTGATGCGCTCGTAGAGCGCCACGTTTTTGGCGAGAGACTTGTCGGCCTTCATCGCCTTGCGGGTCTTTTCGAGTCGGCGGTCGAGGACTTCGGCATCCGCGAGGATGAGTTCGAGGTTGATGGTCTCGATGTCTCTCGCCGGGTCGATGGAACCTTCGACGTGGACGATGTCGTCGTTTTCAAAGCAGCGGACGACATGGATGATGGCGTCGACTTCACGGACGTGGGACAGGAACTTGTTGCCGAGGCCCTCGCCCTTGGACGCGCCTTTAACGAGACCGGCGATGTCCACGAATTCGATGGACGCCGGCACGACGGATTTCGGATGGTAGAGTTCTGCGAGCAGGTCGAGGCGCTCATCGGGGACCGCAACGACGCCGACGTTGGGCTCGATGGTGCAGAACGGGTAGTTCGCGGACTGGGCGCCCGCGTCGGTGATGGCATTGAAGAGCGTACTTTTCCCGACGTTGGGAAGCCCGACGATACCAAGTTTCATGAGTGATCAGATCCTTTTTTTGTGTTCGGTTATTTCTTGCGGATGTACTCCCGGATGACGGCCTGGTGTCCGTCCTCGTCGATCTCCTGAAGGTCGCGGACGTCCCAGTTGCGGGCGTCGATCTCCGGGAAGAAGGTGTCAGCGTTGAAGTAGATCTCGTTGACCTGGGTCAGGTACATCTTCTCCGCATACGAGAAGAACAGCCGGTAGATCTCTCCGCCGCCGATGATGAACACGTCTTCGTCGACGTCACGATACTTCGTGTAGACCTCGGCAAAGGAATGCACCACTTCCACTTCTTCCGGGAAGTAACTGTCATCGGCATGGGTCAGGACCACGTGGTGACGGTTCGGCAGGACCCTGCCGAGGGAGTCGAAGGTCTTGCGGCCCATGATGATGGTGTGGCCGGACGTGGTCTCCCGGAAAAACTTCATGTCGGACGGCAGGTGCCAGATGAGGTCTCCGTCCTTTCCGAGTTCGTTGGAACGGCCGATGGCCGCGATGATGGTGAACATAGACAGTCCTCCTTCGATATTCCCGAGTAGTATACCATAAAAGCGTGACACAAAAAAGTTGTTTCTTTTTATGCATGATACTATAATAGACTGCAACACAGTAAATCGCCCAAGGAGGCACCCATGTATTACACCGAACACACCGTGAAAAGCTTTGACGGAACGCCCCTCTATGTGCGGGAGTCCGGCGACAAAGACCGTCCCCTGCTCCTGCTCATCCACGGCGGCAGCACCGACGCGGACTTCTATGTGAACTGCGGTGAAGCCATGTCCCGCCAGTTCCACGTCATCGCCTACGACCGCAGAGGCCACGTGCGCAGCGGACTCACCGCCACCACGAAGGCGCCCGGCGAAGCCACGAAGGCGGACAAGGAGTACCTGAAGGACATCTGCGACATCCACACGAGAGATGCCGCGTTCCTCATCGAATACTATTCGAATGAGATCGACAAAGCCATGGGCGCCTATGTCATCACCCATTCCCTCGGCGGCCCCGTCGGGTTCGAGCTCATCACGAAGTACCCGCAGCTGGTGCGCCGCATGCTCAGCTACGAGCCGGCCTGGGAGGGCAAACGCACCCTGTCCCGCGGCATCCGTGCCATCCTGCCGCCCATCATCTTTGCCGACGAGCGCGGTCCCATCCCGGAACCGGAGGTCATCGAGAACATCGCACCGGACAAGGAGATGATGACGAAGTTCGACTGGAAACTCATCGCTTTCTACAAACGTCCGGTCGAAGCATTGCGCGATAAACCGCTCCTGTTCGCCGTCGGTGAACAGAGCAAGGGACGCATCATCTATGAAGAGACCGTCGCCCTCGCGAAGGAACTGGGCAAGCCCCTCTTCTACCACCCCGGTGTCCACAACACCGGCTTCAACCTGCCGAAGGAATTCGCGTACCTCTGTGTCGGCGCGCTGCTGGACCCTGAGGCATGAGCATGACAGAACTTTCCTTTGACGCCATCGACGCCATGCTCCTTCCGGACCGGCCGCTCATGGAGGACGTCGTCGACCTGCACCACAAAATCATGGTCTTCGACGACATCGACTCCACGAACGACGAAGCGAAACGCATGCTGGAACAGGAGACCGTCGACGACGGCATGTACCTCATCGCGAACCATCAGACCGCCGGAAGAGGACGGCAGGGACATTCCTTCTACTCCCCCGCCGACACCGGCCTTTACGTCTCCATGGTCCGCACGGACCACGATGTGCTCCACCCCGCCACGCTCTCGAAGCTGACCCTGGCCGCGGCCGTCGCCACGGCGGAGGCCATCGAGGAAGCGGTGGGCGTCAGCCCGAAGATCAAATGGGTCAACGACCTCTACTACCGGGACCGCAAAGTCTGCGGCATCCTGACCGAGAGCGTCGGCTGGCTCGACGACCGCCCCCGGGCCGTCGTCATCGGCATCGGCATCAACTGCTCCACGACCCTCTTCCCTGAGGACCTCATGGAGACCGCCGGCGCCCTCACCACCGGAGACATCGACTTCATCGACCGCAACCGGCTGGCCGTCGCGCTGCGCAGCCGGCTCCTCTACTGGACCGAACACCTCGCCGACCCGCAGCTCCTGAAAGAGTACCGGAACCGCTCCTACCTCACGGGCAAAGAGATCATGTTCGAGCGGGACCACACCCGTTACCGGGGCATCGTCAAAGACATCGACGACGCCGGCCGCCTGCTGGTCGAACTGACCAGCGCCATCATCCCCGAGTCCCGGGACCAGCTCCTGGCCCTCGACTCCGGCGAAGTTACTCTGGTAGAATATTGACATAAAAAAGTTTCACCGTTCGTAAAGCGAACGGTGACTTTTTATGTTTTTCCTCATCGTTTTCCACAAAAGTTATCGACATTGAGACAAACAAGTAGATAATTTGTCAATGCTAACCATTGTTTCACAGAGGATTTCCCTTTAAAATAGAAGTGGAAAAATGATTTGGCCACGTATAAGAAATTACAGGAGATGAATCCATGCAGACAACACAGTTCAAGAAAGTTCTGGCTGCCAACCGCGGTGAGATCGCCATCCGCATCTTCCGCGCCTGTCACGATCTCAGCCTGCGTACGGTAGCCATGTACTCGTCCGAAGACACCAACGCCCTCTTCCGCATCAAGGCGGACGAGGCCTACCTCATCGGCAAAAACAAGAGCCCCCTGCAGGCTTACCTCGACATCCCGTCGGTCATCGAACTCGCGAAGCACCACGGAGTGGACGCCATCCACCCCGGCTACGGCTTCCTGTCCGAGAACGCGGAGTTCGCGAAAGCCTGTGAGGACAACGACATCACCTTCATCGGACCGCCTTCTTCCGTCCTTGCCAAAATGGGCGACAAACTGGAGGCGAAGCAGATCGCCCTCGCGGCCAAAGTCCCCACCATCCCCGGCACTACGGAACCGGTCAAGAGCGCGGACGACGCCGTCAAGATCGCCGAATCCTTCGGCTTCCCGGTCATCCTGAAAGCGGCGGCCGGCGGCGGCGGACGCGGCATGCGCCGCTGCGACTCCGTCGCGGAAGTGCGCGACGCCTTCCGTCTCGTCAAGGGCGAAGCCAAGAAGGCATTCAACAATGACGACATCTTCATCGAAAAGTTCCTCGTGAATCCGAAACACATCGAGGTGCAGATCCTCGCGGACAAGTACGGCAACATCGTCCACCTCGGCGAGCGCGACTGCTCCCTGCAGCGCCGCTTCCAGAAGGTCGTCGAGTATGCCCCGGCCTTCTCCGTTCCGGAAGAGACCCGGGCAGCGCTCCAGGCCGACGCCGTTAAAATCGCCAAACAGGTCGGTTACATTTCCGCCGGCACCGTCGAGTTCCTCGTCGACAGTGAGGGCCACCACTACTTCATCGAGATGAACCCCCGCATCCAGGTCGAGCACACCGTGTCCGAAATGGTCACCGGTGTCGACATCGTGCGCGCTCAGGTCCTCATCGCCGAAGGCCATCCCCTCTCCCACGACATGATCGGCATCACCTCCCAGGACGATGTCCATTTCAACGGCTACGCTATCCAGTGCCGTGTCACGACCGAGGATCCGACCAACAACTTCGCGCCGGACACCGGCAAGATCTCCGCGTACCGCACCTGCGGCGGCTTCGGCGTCCGTGTGGACTCCGCCTGCTCCGGTGTCGGGTACGTCATTTCCCCGTACTACGACTCCCTGCTCGTGAAGATCACGACCTGGGACACCAGTTTCCCGGCGGTCGTCCGCAAGGCGCGCCGTGCGCTGGCCGAAGTCCACGTCCGGGGCGTCAAGACCAACATCCCCTTCATCGAGAAGATCCTCTACCACCCGACCTTCGAGGCCGGTCTCTGCTCGACGAAGTTCATCGATGAGACTCCCGAGCTCTTCGAGATCCAGGAGTCGAGGGACCGTGCCACGAGAGTGCTGCGGTACATCGCCAACATCCAGGTGGCGGAGCCCGATCTCAAGAGGGAGATCCGCGACCTTCCCCGCTTCCCGGTCCCCACAGGAGAGCGTGGCCCCGGCCTCAAACCCATCCTCGACAAACAGGGTCCCGTCGCGCTGTCGAAGCACGTCCTCGATGAGAAGAAGCTGCTCATTACGGACACCACGATGCGGGACGCCCACCAGTCCCTCCTCTCGACCCGCATGCGGACGAGAGACATGCTGAAAGCGGCAGAAGGGACTTCGGAGATCCTCGCCGATGCCTTCTCCCTCGAGATGTGGGGCGGCGCCACCTTCGACACCGCGTTCCGATTCCTCTATGAAGACCCCTGGGAGCGCCTCGAGAAACTGAGAGAGAAGATTCCGAACATCCCGTTCCAGATGCTCCTGCGTGGCGCCAATGCCGTCGGCTACACGAACTACCCCGACAACGTCATCCGCAAGTTCGTCGAAGAGTCCGCCAAAGCGGGCATCGACATCTTCCGCGTCTTCGACTCCCTCAACTGGATCCCCGGCATGGAAGTGGCGATGGACGAAGTCATCAAACAGGGCAAGTTCTGTGAGGCGACCATCTGCTACACGGGCGACATCCTCGACCCGAAGAACGACAAGTTCGACCTCAAGTACTATGTCAACATGGCGAAGGAGCTTGAGAAACGCGGCGCTCACATGATCGCCATCAAGGACATGTCCGGTCTCCTGAAACCCTATGCCGGCAAGCAGCTGGTCACGGCCCTCAAAAACGAGATCGGCCTGCCCATCCACCTTCATACGCACGACACCACATCGAACCAGATCGCCATGTACCTCATGGCCGCCGAGGCCGGTGTCGACGTCGTAGACGTCGCCATCTCGTCCCTGTCCGCACTCACGTCCCAGCCCTCCATGAACGCCCTCGTCGCGGCGCTCCAGGGCCAGGAACGGGACACCGGACTGGACCTCGACCGCCTGCAGGAACTGACCGACTACTGGGAAGATGTCCGCCGCCGTTACAAGAAGTTCGACGCGGGCCTCAAGACGCCGGTCACCGACATCTACAAGTATGAGATCCCCGGCGGACAGTACACGAACCTCTACCCCCAGGTCCAGTCCATCGGCCTCGGCGACCGTTTCCAGGAAGTCAAGGAGATGTACAAGACCGTCAACGACATGCTCGGCGGTATCGTCAAGGTCACCCCGTCCTCCAAGATGGTCGGCGACCTCGCCATCTTCATGGTCCAGAACGACCTGACCCCCGAGAACATCTGCACGAAGGGCGCGGACCTCAGCTATCCGGACTCCGTCGTCTCCTACTTCAAGGGCATGATGGGTCAGCCCTCCTGGGGCTTCCCGGAAGACCTGCAGAAAGTCGTCCTGAAGGGCGAAGAGCCCATCACCTGCCGTCCCGGCGAACTGCTCGAACCCGTCGACTTCGACTGGGCCCGCGAACAGGTCGCGCAGTTCGAACCGGACCCCTCCGACCAGATGCTCATCTCCTGGTGCCTGTACCCGAAAGTCGTCGAAGACTACTGCAGGCACAAACAGGAGTACGGCTACATCATGCGGATGGGCAGCCACGTCTTCTTCGACGGTCTGGCCCTCGGTGAGACGAACCAGATCAACATCGAAGACGGCAAGACCCTCGTCATCCGGTACCTCGGCCTCGGCGATCTCCACGACGACGGCACGAGAGACGTCCACT
Organism: uncultured Eubacteriales bacterium; assembly: GCA_900317085.1. GTDB lineage: Bacteria > Bacillota > Clostridia > Oscillospirales > Acutalibacteraceae > RUG420. Next base: position 32,453 of record ONFJ01000003.1, read on the forward strand.
TCGAACTCAACGGCACCGCCCGGACCGTCACCGTTCCGGATCCGCACGCCTCCTCTTCCGTCAAGGCCGTCGTCCTGGCTGACCCGACTGACAAGAGTGAGGTCGGCGCCTCCATCCCGGGTCTCGTCTCGAAGATCCACGTGAAGCCCGGCGACAAGGTCACCGAGAACCAGGTCATCGCCATCGTCGAAGCCATGAAGATGGAGACCTCGGTCACCGCCCGCATGGATGGCATCGTCGACGAAGTCCTCGTTCAGGAGGGCGACAACGTCAAGGCCGGCGAGCTGATGATCAAACTCAAGCTCTGATCGAAATTACAAGCTTTCAAGGATATTTACACTTATGGATACGAATACAAACAGAGGCGTCGACTCCAACCGGAGCCGACGGCTATTGACAAGTGTATTGCCTTTCGTCATTATGAACAAATTGTTAAAATGCTATTTACAATCCACCACAACATACGGTAGAATAGACGGGAACATTCGATCAAACATCTCAAGCAAAGGAGAAATCGACATGAAATTCGTCAAGAAAATGTTACTCGCTCTGACTGCCGTCGCCATGATGGTCGTCCTGCTGGCCACCTCGGCCTTCGCCGCCGGCAATAGCAGCAAACAGTACGTTTACACCTGCTTCGGCGACAGTGTCTCTGCCGGATACGGACTGAGTGGTTATGAAAACAACCCGCTCGACTACAGCCAGTTCAGATGGCCCACACAGAAGGGTTCCTTCCCCGCCATCATCCGGGACGCCAAGGGTGCCAGGCTCAATCAGTTTGCCCACAGCGCCTACCGCACCACCGACCTGCGCGTCCTGCTTGACCGCAGCTTCACCGGTGACAGCATGGCCGGCTACCGTCTGCCCTCCGTCAACAATGACGAGCGCAACATCGACTGGAACAAAGTTGAAGCCTACCGCGACGAAGTCGAAAAAGCCGTCAGAGCGTCCAACCTCGTCACCGTCGAGATCGGTGTCAACGACGCTTCCATGCCCGCCCTCAACACCACCGAGACCTTCTCCGACAGCCTGACTTCCGCGCTGACGCTGAACATCCCGCGCGTGGTCAAGGACGTCACCTTCTACGGTGCTCTGGCCGAAGGCGAGATCAACGCGTTCCGTCTGTTCTCCCAGAACTTCGACGCCATCATCCAGGGCATCCGCAATTACAACAAAACCTGCAAGATCGTCGTCATCGGCAACTTCAACCCGATGAAAGACTACAAGGTCCCGGCCGGCTTCGGTCTGCCCATCGGCCCGTTCGTCGACCCGATCTTCGCCAACCAGAACAACTACATGCAGAACCAGAGCCCGCTGAGAGATCAGTACACGTTCATCGACATCACCGATGTCAAGACGCACATGAACGACCCTGAGTCCCCCATGTACGGCGCTGACTTCCACCCGACCTACAACGGTCATCGTCAGATCGCCAATCGCGTCCTGAAAGTGATCTAAACTCCATCACAAACAACAAACCCGTCTGACTTAAGTCAGGCGGGTTTCTTTTTGTATTCTGTTTGGCGATTCACCGAATGTGGTACCCGCCCACCGGGCGGACGAACAGGATGTGGCAGGAGCCTTCACCGAAGAGGCCGTCCATCGCCTTGCGGTAATCGTCGACGAGGTCATCCGGGACGAAGGCCTGGATGGTGCCGGCGAAGCCGCCGCCGTGGACACGGGAGGCGCCTCTGTCCTTCAGGACGAGGTCGCTGACCGCGAGGGCCACCGGAATGGCCTGGGCTTCGAGATGCCGCGGCGAGTAGACATTCTGAAGGTACTTGTAGGAGGAGTCGCCGGAGGCCCGGATGGCCATCAGGAACGCATCGAAGTCGCCGGACTCGAGAGCCGCCACCTGGGCTTCGACCCGCTTGTTCTCCTCAAACCAGTGGATGGCGCGGAGCACCGGGCGGTCGCCGTAAAGCTCCCGCAGTTCGGGAAGTTTCGACAGGAATTCCGCTTCGGAGACTTCCTGCAGAACGTCTTTGCCGAAATGGCCGGCGATCTGTTTCATCTCGGCCGGGACCGCCGCGTAATCCGGGGTCAGGTCGGCGTGGGAGCCCTTGGTGTCCGTGATACAGAGGCTGTGGCCGAAGCTGCCGAAGTCCGCATCGACCTGACGGACCTTCGGGTCCGACGCATCGGCGAAGTCGATGGTCACGAGGTTGCCGACCGAGCAGGCCATCTGGTCGAGGAGGCCGCTGGGTTTTCCGAAGTATTGGTTCTCGGCCACCTGAGAGGCTTTTGCCACTTCGACGGGCGAGATCTCATCGCCATTGTAAAGACCGGAGAGGATGGTGCCGAGGAGCACTTCGAAGGCAGCCGACGAAGACATGCCGGATCCCTGCAGGACTTCGGAGGTCGTATAGGCGTCGAAGCCGCCGACCGTATAACCGGCTTTTGCCAGTGCGCCGGCCACGCCGCGGATGAGTGCTTTCGAGGTGCCCTCTTCCCCTGCGACAGGTTCGAGTTCTTTAAGGTCCACCGTGTCGAGCGGATACCCCTCCGACTGGACCGTGATGACACCGTCATCCCGTTTGCGGACGACCGCGAGGACATCGAGGTTCAGAGAGCATGCCAGCACCTTGCCGCGCTGGTGGTCGGTATGGTTGCCGCCCACTTCACTGCGGCCGGGAGCACTGAAGAGTTCGACCGGTCCATCGCCAAAGAGCTTCTCGAACTCGTCGAGGGCATGGAGATAGCGGTCTCTCTGGGCCTCCAGTTTCGCCTCGTCGACATACAGAGGACGGATGGCTTCCGGGAAGTCCGGGGTGGCGATAAAGCTGCGCCACTCAGAAATGGTTCGTGTCGTCATGTTATTCTCCATATCCGTTCGGATGGTTCACATGCCAGTTCCAGGCGGTCTCGATGATGGTCCCCAGGTCCGCGTACTGCGGATCCCATCCGAGGACCGTTCTGGCCTTCTCCGAGGACGCCACGAGCTGCGCCGGGTCGCCGGCTCTGCGCGGGCACTCGTCGGCGGGGATCGGGTGGCCGGTCACGTCTCTCGCCACGTCAATGACTTCCTTGACCGTGAAGCCGACACCGTTGCCGAGGTTGAAGACGTTGTTCTCGCCGCCCCTCAGGAGGTAGTCGAGGGCGAGGATGTGGGCACTCGCGAGGTCGCAGACATGGATGTAGTCGCGGACACAGGTGCCGTCTTTGGTCGGGTAGTCCGTACCGAACATCGCGATGCTCTTCCGCTTCCCGTTCGGGACCTGCAGGATGAGCGGGATGAGATGGGTCTCCGGGTCATGTGCCTCGCCGATGGTGCCGTCCGGCTGCGCGCCGCAGGCATTGAAATAGCGAAGGGCCACATAGTGGAGGCCGTGGGCGACGCTCGTCCACTTCATCATCTTTTCCATGGAGAGCTTGGTCTCACCGTAGCAGTTGGTGGGTTCCGTCTTGTCGGTCTCGAGGATCGGGACCCGCTCCGGCTCGCCGTAAGTGGCTGCTGTCGAGGAGAAGACGATCTTGTCGACCCCGTGGGCGACCATGGACGCCAGAAGGACCATCGTGCCGTGGAGGTTGTTGTCATAGTACTTGAGGGGGTCCTGCATAGACTCACCCACCTGGGACGAGGCCGCGAAGTGGATGACACCTTCAATGTCCTCTTTCTCGAAGAGATCATCGAGGGCCGCTCGGTCGCGGATGTCCAGCTCATAGAACTTTGCCTTCGGATGGACCGCCGCCTTGAAGCCGGTCAACAGGTTATCGGCGACGACGACATCTCTGCCGGCGTCGATGAGTGCGCGTACCGTATGGGAGCCGATGTAACCCGCTCCACCTAACACTAAAACTGACATATGGAAACTCCTCTCTGGATTCTCAAACAATGGGTTGTCCGCCGATGTCACTGTCATCTTCACCCGGCTGGTCGTCAGCCAGTTGCGTTCTCATGAAAACGGGGCCCCGTTCACAATCGTTTCCGAAAATGACCCAGTCTTTGCCCGGCTCTTTCGTGGCTTCCAGGAAACAGCCCCGCGGACAGACCTGACAGGACATGGCGATGTGGTTCTGCATTTCGATGCACCTCTGAAATAATGTCAAGAGCATTATAGCATATACTGGAACATTTGCACGAAGATTCTGTCCAATCCTCGTCAGGTTTGGCAAATGCATTTTTGCAACAAATCCGATATACTGAAAGTACCCCAATCTGAACTTTGAAGGAGGTACACCCTATGTATGATGTCCTCATCATCGGTGCCGGTATCGAAGGCACCGCCATTGCCAGACGGCTTTCCCGTTACGCGCTGTCCATCGCCCTGGTGGAAGCGGCCAACGACGTCGCCATGGGCTCTACCAAAGCCAACAGCGCCATCGTCCACGGCGGGTATGCCGAAGCGAATGCCAAGCTCAAGGGCCGGGTCTGCTACAAGGGCCGCGTCCAGTTTGCGCAGCTCGACAAGGAGCTGAACTTCGGCTTCCGGGAGACCGGTTCTCTGGTCATCACCACGAACGAGGAAGACCTTCCGAAACTGGAAGCGCTCCTCGAGAACGGCAAACTCAACGGCCTCGACGACCTCTCGATCCTGAACCACGACGAGATCATGGAACTCGAGCCGAACATCAACCCGGAGGTCAAATACGCCCTCTACTGCAAAGGCGCCGGCGTCTGCTCTCCCTACGAGATGGCCATCGCCCTTGCGGAGAACGCCATCCATAACGGCGCGGAGCTTTTCCTGAACTCCCCCGTCACCGCCATCGAAAAAGTGGACGACCACTTCGTCGTTCACACGCCGGATAAAGACTTTGAGGCGATGTACGTCATCAACGCTGCAGGCCTCAACTCGGACAAGGTCGACCAGATGGTCAATGAGCCCACCTTCAGCGTCCACCCCCGCTCCGGCGAATATGTCCTGTTCGCCGCCGGTACCGGCTCCGCGCTGAACACCGTCGTCTTCCAGATGCCCTCCAAAATGGGCAAAGGCATCCTCGTCACGAGCACCTACCACCGCAACCTGCTGCTGGGTCCCGACGCCATCGACGAACAGGCGGCCGACCTCGACCGCAGCACCCATGTCGAGCGGCTTTACAAGATCTACAAAGAGGGTCTGAACACGACGACGGTCATGGACCCGTCAAAGTTCATCCGCTCCTTCACCGGTCTCCGCGCCGTCTCCAGCACCGACGACTTCGTCGTCGGCACGACACCCACAAAAGGCTTTATCAATGTCGCCGGCATCCAGTCCCCCGGTCTGACCTCCTCCCCCGCCATCGCGGACATGGTGACAGACCTCCTCGCGGAAGAGGGCCTGAGCCTCGTCGACGACCCGAACTACGACCCGTACCGCGCGCCCATCATCAAAAAAGACAAAGAGATGCTCCCGATGGCGGAAGTCAATAAGCTTCTGAACCTCGAGTCCTGTCCCGAAAAGATGATCTGCCGCTGCGAGCAGGTCACCGAAGGCACTATCATCGACGCCATCACCCGGGGCATCCCCATCAACACGGTCGATGCCGTCAAGCGCCGCACCCGCGCCTCCATGGGCTTCTGCCAGGGCGCCTTCTGCCGTCCCCGCTTCACGGAAGTCGTCGAACGGGAACTGGGCATCAAGCTCGACACCCGCACCGACATCGAGACCGAAGGCGACACCCGTGTCACCCGCCAGGAATTCGTCGCTTACTGCAAAGCACAGGAAGCTGCGGAGTAAATCGCCCAACCGAATACACAAAAGAACTCCCGCCTGACACCGTCAGACGGGAGTAATTGTTTCTATGAGATTCAGCCGTCGTGGCTCGCGAGAAGTTCGCTGAGCGTCACGAGGATCTGGTCCGTTGCGGAGGGCTCATAGTCGATCGCGTCGTCCGCGCTCAGGAGGACATCCGCGTTCGGGAGAGACGTGTCCTGACCCATCGTCTGTAACGCCGTCGTGTACAGCTTCATGACGCAGAGGTCGTAGACGCAGTCGCGGAGTGCCTGGCCGAAGCCGACCGGGTCTTTCGCGTACTGGGACCGCAGAGCCGTGGAAGTCTGGATCTCCTGCGTGAAGTACCAGAAGCTCGTCAGGACGCCGTCGTTGCGGGCGTAGACCGCGAGCACCGGATCGAGGTAACCGCTGCCGGTCCAGTTCGTGTAGGCGTCGGTGACGACGTAGCCTTCAAAGCCCCACTCGTCCCGGAGCAGGTCGACGAGCAGCGGACGGCTGGCGCCGCACCAGGTGGCGCCGATACGGTTGTAGGCGGACATGACGCCGTGGGCATCGCCTTCCTTGACCCCCAGTTCGAAGGGTTCGAGGTAGAGCTCGCGAAGCGCCTGTTCATTGACCCAGGTAAAGAGGCCGTTCGCCTGGCGATTTGTCTCCTGTTCATTGCAGACGAAATGTTTGAGCGTCACGACGATGCCCTGGGACTGCGCGCCCCGGGTGACCGCCGCGGACATCTTTCCGGACAGGTACGGGTCTTCGGAGAAGTACTCGAAATTCCGGCCGCCGAGCGGGCTGCGCCGCAGGTTGCAGCCGGGCGCGTACCAGACGTGGGTCCCGACCTGGCGGGCCTCCCTGCCAACGGAGCGGCCGAAGGTCTCGGCCAGGGCGTCGTTCCAGGTGCAGGCCAGGGTCGCTTCGACCGGGTACGCGAAGCCGATCTTTGTGTAGAGCAGGCCGCCGGGACCTTTGACCGCCGCAGGGCCGTCGTTGTCCGCGGTCGCCGGCACGCCGAGGCGCTTGATGCCCATGGTGCCGTAGCCGCTCTTCGAGACCATCTCGATCATCTCATCGAGGGTGAACTGGTCGAGGAACTTCTCCCAGAGAGAGTCGTCCTTCGCGACATCTGCGAGAAGGATGATCCCGTCTTCATAGGTGACGCCCTGTTTCGGGGCCTCGCCTTTGACTGCCGTCGTGGGACGCTGGTCCGCGTTTGCGACGCTCTCCGGCATGGAGAAGTCGGTGGGTTTCTTCGGGAAGGTACCCTTCCTGTCGGCACGGGACAGGACTGTCAGGCCCTCGTCGGTGTCATCAAAGAGGTTTTGGATCTTCGTGCCGGTCTTGTCGTCATTCTTGATGACCTTTGTTTTTGGCACGGTATAGGAATACGTCTTCTCGATGTCCCGGACGGAGTGGGCCACTTTGATCTTGTAAGTGCCCTTGTCGAGTACCCAGGCCTCTTTTCCGTCCGCATCGTACGACGCCATATCATCGGTTTTGTAAGTCAGTGTCAGGGTCTGGCTCTTGCCTGGCTGCAGCAGTCCGGTCTTGCCGTAGGCCGCCAGCTCGATCTTGCTCTTCTCGATGCCACCCTTCGTGTAAGGCGCGGAGAAGTAGACCTGAACCACGTCCTTGCCGGCCCGTTTGCCGGTGTTGGTGACCTTCACGTTCACGGTCACGGTATTGGCATTCGCCCGGAAGCCGGTGACCTTCCAGTCGAACGTCGTGTAGGACAGGCCGTAACCGAAGGGATACTGGACCTTGTCGGGTGCAAACGTCTCAAAGTAGCGGTATCCGAGGTAGATGCCCTCTTCATAGTCGACGAAGTACTTGCCGAGGATGCTCGGGAGCGTGCCGTCATACTGGTAGTTACCGAAGTTTCGGTTCGTCGGGTAGTCGCTGAGGCTCCAGGCAATGGTGTCGGTCAGTTTTCCGGAGGGGTTCACTTTGCCGGACAGTACATCGCCTAAGGACTCGGCACCGACCTGACCGGGAAGCCACATGAGGAGTGCCGCCCGGATGTTGTCGTACTGCTCGACCCAGTCCATCTCCATGGTGTTCGACGTGTTGAAGACGACGATGACGTTCTCGAAGTTCGAGGTGACCGCGTCCAACATGGCCCGCTGGGTCTCATTGAGCCGCAGGTCCTTCTTCGACAGGTCCGAGAGTTCCGTGCCAGCGCTGCCGAACACGATGAGAGCCGTGTCGGAGTACGCTCTGGCAGAATCCATCTGCTCCTGCGGGATGTTCTCGATGGGCATCTCATCGACCCCGTCGCCCTGGACATAGCCGAGGAGCATGTCGATGAGCCCGTTGCCGGTCTCCGGGAGCGAGTGGCTCGACTTCCAGTTCTGATAGACGGTCTTCAAATCCTTATTGTAGCGGATGCCGCCGTGTTTCAGGCCTTCATAGAAGTTGACCGATTCCGACGCCGTGACAGACCCGGACCCGCCGCCGCTGAGGAGCAGGTCGCAGGAGGCGATGCCGAAGACGTTCACTTTTTTGTTCTTGAGAGGCAGAAAGTCCCCGGTATTTTTGAGGAGCACGATGCCTTCGTCCTCCATCTGTCTGGCGATAGACGTCGCCGCTTTCAACTGCTCATTCGAGATGCCGGTCGCGGCAAAGGCAGGCAGCAGCGTCGCCAGGATCAGGCAGAGGGTCAGGACGACCGACAGGACTGCTTTTCGATGGTACGTGCGGACCGTGGCAGCCATAGTGTTCCTCCTTTTCATGGTTCATTTTCCTATGGTCCGATTATAACATTTTCCGCCGTTGTTCGTATGTCCTGTTTCCATTTGCATAACTGCAGTCAATAAAAAGACCCCGCCTGAGTTCACAAACCGCTCCCCGGTTATGTCCAGACTGACGACCCGCATGTCTGGGTCCCCGCAGAAGTCGCCGCCGGCAACTTCATCGCTCAGCAGGAAAAATATTCCGAAGAATTCATGGCCGGCATCAACGCCGCTCAGAACGACCGGTAACCATAGACTCATAAACGAAAAGGCTGCATCGTGCGATGCAGCCTTACTTTTTTGTTTTGGCGATTTACGCAAGGTCCTCTCCGGTGAGGAGTTTGTAGGCCTCGAGGTACTTCGCGATGGTCTTGTCGATGACGTCCTGCGGGAGGTCATAGTTGCAGTCGGGGTTCGCCTTGAGGTAGTCGCGGACGAACTGCTTGTCGAAGGACGGCTGACCGTGGCCCGGCTCATAACCGTCGACCGGCCAGAAGCGGCTGGAGTCCGGAGTGAGCATTTCGTCGGCGACGACGATGTTGCCCTCTTCATCGAGACCGAACTCGAACTTGGTGTCGGCGATGATGATGCCCTTGGTACGGGCGTAGTCCGCGCACTTGTTGTACAGCGCGAGGGTGCAGTCTCTCAGCTTCTGCGCATACTCTTCGCCCTTGCCCGGGAACTCCTTCTCGAGGACTTCGATGGACTGTTCATAGGAGATGTTCTCGTCATGGTCACCGATCTCCGCCTTGGTGGACGGGGTGTAGATGGCTTCCGGCAGCTTGTCGGACTCCTTCAGGCCCTCCGGCAGTTTGATGCCGCAGACGGTGCCGTTCTCGCAGTAGCTCTTCCAGCCGGAACCGGTGATGTAACCACGGACGATGGCTTCGATGGGAAGCATGGTGAGTTTCTTGCAGAGCATGCTGTTTCCGTCGAACTGCGGCTGACGGAAGTACTCCGGCATGTCGTTCACATCGACGCTGATCATATGGTTCGGAAGGATGTCTTTCGTCAGATCGAACCAGAATTTGGACATCTGGGTCAGGACGGTACCCTTCTTCGTGACTTCGTTCTTGAGGATGACATCGAACGCGGAGATGCGGTCGGTGGCAACGAGGACCAGTGCATCGCCCAGGTCATAGATCTCGCGGACTTTTCCTTCTTTGACGGGTTTATACTCCTGCATGGTGAGGACCTCCTAAATGGGGTTGAGATTAGTTGATATTAGAAACAAGAATATTGTACTAGGTTTGGGCGATTTATCAAGAGGAAATTACTGGATAAAGACACACTGATCGACATAGTCGTCATTGTCCGACTGCCAGGTCAGTTCGCCGTTGTTGTAAAGGAACTTGCCGGTGCCATTCCTGTAATGGACTTCGTCCGTCTCATTCCCTTCTTCATCAAAGGTGATGGTCGTGCGGGTGCAGTCTTGGTAAGTGAGTTCTCCGGTCGTGTCGTTGAAGGTGCCGGTCATGGTCCAGTCTTCGGACTCAAAGGCGGTGCTGCCCCAGTGGATGTGGATCCGATAAACGTTATTCTTGCCGCCGCGGACTTCCATCGTCGCGCGCTGGCTGTAACGGTCGTCCCAGGTGCCGACGAGGTTGACGTCGTTTTTGATGACGGTCTTGTCAGCGGTTTTGGACTCCTTTGCGGTGGTCGTTTTCGTTGCTTTGGTCGTCTTTGCCGTTGTGGTCTCCGTGGCCTCGGTCACAACAGGAGCGGTGGTGGTGACCTCCGCGGGCTCGGTCTTGTGGCAGGCCGAAAGTACCAGGACCATGGTCAGTGCAAGAACGATTGCAAAAAGCTTGTTTTTCATGATGAGTGCCCTCCATAAATGTTAATAACTCTCTTACTCAGTATAGGATCCTTCGGTCGAAAAGTCTATCGGATGTCAGCAGGTTTTGTCCTGACTCTCCTTCAGGTTCTCGTAGTAGATAGACTCCAGTTTCTCATTGGCGGCGGTCCGGTCGAGGATGCCCTTGACGAGCAGGTCCATGTCGGAGCCTTCGGTGTAGTCCGCCGGCGCGAAGTACTTGATCCGGTTGTCCCGCATCATCTTGTGGACTTTGGACCGGTCGTCGGTCTCGCCGTTGTAGACGCCGATGGAATATCCCCCGTAGGAATTGACGAGTTTCATGCAGGGAACGTCGGTGTCGCTGTCGCCGATGTAGATCATGTTCCGGAAGGGCACGCGGATCTCATCCGGCGGGAAGTAGTCGTTGACGCCGGGGTCGTTCCAGTCGAGGACGCCCTTCGAGATACGGAACAGGAACTGGGTCTTGTTCGTGTAGTTGACGACCTGCGCCGGCCAGATGGCCACCCCGTGGTCGTCATAGAGGAAGGAACTCGCGTAGATCTGCTCGAAGGCGCCGTTCTTCGCCACCTCGGTCCCCTCGATCATCTCTTTGAGTCCTGAGGAGATGATATAGTGCTCGACGATGACGCCATGCTCTTCCCCGTACTGACGGATGCGTTCGAACCATGTGTCCGCGCCCGGGAACAGCTGGACTCTGGAACCATAATCCTCGAGGGCCTTGCGGTTGAAGACCAGCGTGCCCCTCGCCTCTTCCATCATGAGATACATGTAGGCGAGGTTCGAGTCCATGCCGTTCTGGCTGGCGAGCTCATTGCTCTTTTCCCAGAACTTGTCGACCTCATAGCCGACCGACTGGATGTACCCCTGGGCCTGCATGTCGTCCGGGGACAGGGTCTTGTCGAAGTCGTAGCAGATGGCCACGACGGGTCGGTCTTCCTTGGTTTTTCTCACATAATCGCTCAACAGAGTTCTCCCTTTCTACGTTCTGTCGCGGGGGTTCAGAAGAGGCTCGTCTGCAGGTCGAGCCAGCTCTCCTGGTCCGCGTCTTTGATGATATCGGCCGGGTGGGGCCCGCCGATGAGGAACGGGCTCTTCGGGTCATGGAGTTTCATATTCTGCTCCACGGTCGCCCGGTCGTAGTTGGCATAACAGTAGCGGCAGAAATGCGCGCAGGTATTGTACATGCCGATGTCTCCGCCGAGGAGGCACGTGCACCCGTCACGGGTCTGCGCTTTTCCCGCCGGGATGCCGAGGGCATACAGGACCGCCGCCAGCAGCGCCAGCAGAATCCCTCTCACACTTCGCTTCATATATGGGCCTTCGCTTTCTATGGAGTGTTACTCCAGAACATCATAAGGGGTGAGGACACCGGTGACCTTCTCCTTCGGGTCCCCGTGCTTCGTGACGACCAGCATGGCGAGCCGTCTCCCCTGTTTGTCTCTGCCTTTGAAATAGTCGACCGCTTTCTCGGTCTCCACGTCTTCGGCGATGAACCGGAAGGAGTCCCGGACGTGGTCCCGGATGTCGAGGTACGCCTGGAAGTCTCCGACGCAGTCCTGTTCGGTCAGAGCACTCATGCCCTCCTTCGCCACACGGGTGAAGATCGTGTTCTCGCTGAAGATGCCGAGGAGTTTTCCCTGGTCATCGAGGACCGGGATATGGGAGAAGGATGTGTCGAGCATACTGGCAAGGACCTCCCGGACCGGCGTCTCGAGGGTCGCGGTCACCAGGTCTCTCGTGCAGATGTCTCCGACGGTTTCCGGATGCTTCACGAGCGAGATGATCTCCCGCAGGGCGTCCATCAGGACCTCGTCGACGTAGATCGCCTCTTTCCCCTTCACCTCGACGTCCTTGTGCTGGATGAGGTTCCGCACTTCCCGGATGAGGTCAAGTTCCTTCGCGTACGGTTTGAACTCCGCCCGCCGCGACAGGAACACATAGGCGCTCTCCCCATGGCTCGTGCTGCCATAGCGAGCCTTCACCGCCGCTTCCAGTTCCTTGCACAGCGCAATGAATTTTCCGGTACCAGCCATTCTCTCACTTCTTTCTTTTCAACTGCCTCCTATTATAACAAATCTGCCCCCAACCTCAAACCAAAGAAAAGCCCCTTGCTTCGGGAGCAAGAGGCTGGAGGTGTCACAGCAGAGTGTCGAGGACTTCTTCGACGTACTTGTCTTTCTTGAATTTGAGGTTCGTGTGGCATTTGCCGCGGAAGATGACCATTTCGAGGTTCCGGAGGACCTTGACGTCGTCGAGGGGGTTCTGTTTGCAGACGATCATATCGGCGCTCTTGCCGGGCTCGATGGTGCCGGTGATGTCGTCGATGTGGACGAGTTCCGCGTTCCGCTTCGTGGCGGTATAGAGGGCAAACTGGTTGGAGACGCCGACGTACTTCGTGAAGTAGTAGAGCTCGCGCCACATGCCGTAGTTGTTGATGAAGGGACAGCCGGTGTCGGTGCCGAGGCCGACGGGGATGTCGTTCGCGAGGCACTCTTTCGCGCAGTCGATGATGCCGTCCATGACGACTTTACCGTTGATGCGGGCGTCGTCGCCGGCGTGGCTGATCTCCTCCGGGAACAGGCAGTACGGAGCCGCCGGAGAGATGGTGCAGATGTCGACCGCGCCCCGCTCCTTGAAGAGACGGAGGATCTCGGCATCAGGCTTCGCGCCGTGTTCGATGCTGTCGACGCCGTTCTCGAGAGCGACACGGACGCCTTCCGGGCTCTCGACGTGGGCGGCGACCATCATGCCGTACTTGTGGGCTTCGTCGCAGGCCGCCTTGACGATCTCCGGAGGCATCTTCAGGATGCCGGGCTCGCCGACGACTTCCGCGTCCATGACACCGCCGGTGATCATCAGTTTGACGAGGTCGGGCTTCGTCTTCATGATCTTCCGAACATGCTTTCTTGCCATCTTCGGGGACTTCGCTTCGGTGGCGAGGACGCCGGCAAAGTGGCCGTCCGGGACGGAGACGCCGGTGTTCGCGACAAGGAGCCGCGGGCCGATGACCTTGCCCTTATTGATCTTCTTTTTCATGACGCCGTCGATGTCCGAAATGCCGCCGACCGTCCGCAGTGTGGTGACACCGCTGAACAGTTCCTGCTTGACGTGGGGCGTCTGGACTTTGACGAAAATGAACCGCAGCAGCGGGTTCCAGTCGACCATCTTGACGAGGGGCGACAGCGCTTTGTAGTTGGTCTTCTTGTCGCTCTTCGGTGCCTTGCCGGACGTCGGCAGATGCGCGTGCAGGTTGATGAGGCCGGGCATGATGTATGCGCCTTTGAGGTCCACGACCTTGTAGTCTTTCTTCCTGATGTCCTTCGCGGGCACGATGGCCTCGATGAGCTCGCCGTCAACGATGATGGCCTTCCCCTCCACCGGTTGCATGTCGATGCTGCCGTCGAGGATGTACCCGTTCACATAAGCAGTCTTTTTCATAGCTTTTTTCCTTCCTTTGGCGATGTACCTCGCCGCTTACGTACTTACCTTCTGATTATAAATCGCCACACAACACATCGCAACTGACGACCTTTGAAAAAAGTCCGGACAGACCGTGTTTTTTTCGTTGTCACATGGTATACTGAAATCAGATTGTTTTGGAAAATAAGATGAAAAGGAGTTGTTTTCCATGAAAGTATTATTTGTCGGTTCCGAATGTTACCCCTTCGCGAAAACGGGCGGCCTCGGAGACGTCATGAGCGCCCTGCCGAAAGCCCTGGCTGCGGAAGGCGTGGACGTCCGGGTCATGATGCCGAAGTACGCGTGCATCCCGGACCAGTTCAAAGAGCGCATGGAGTATGTCTGCCACTTCGACATGGACATCACGAGCGCGAACATCATGAAGTATGTCGGCGTCATGAAACTCGAGCAGGACGGCGTCATCTACTACTTCATCGACAACGAGGAGTACTTCTCCAACGGCAACCCGTACACCAGCATGGCGGAAGACCTCGGAAAGTTCATCTTCTTCGACAAGGCGGTCCTGGCCGCGCTCCCCGTCATCGGGTTCGAGCCGGACGTCATCCACTGCCACGACTGGCAGGCGGGCCTCGTTCCGGTCTACCTCCACACGCTGTTCCGCGACAGCTGGGTCGGCCAGAACTCCAAGACCATCATCACGGTCCACAACCTCAAGTTCCAGGGCCAGCATGAGCTCGGCCTCATCAAATATCTCTCCGGCCTGCCGGACTATGTCTTCACGCCGGACCAGCTCGAGATCAACGACGACGCCAACATGCTGAAGGGCGCCCTCGTCTACTCCGACATCATCTCCACGGTCTCCAACACCTACGCGGGCGAAATCAAGACGGCGGAATACGGCGAGTACCTCGACCCGGTCATCCGGTATCACCACATGAAACTCTGCGGTATCGTCAACGGCATCGACTACGACATCTGGAACCCGGCCACCGACGAGAAGATCGCGCAGAAGTTCGACGTGAACAGCGTCATCGAAGGCAAGAAGGCCAACAAGAGAGCCCTCCAGGAAGAGCTGGGCCTCGAAGTGGACGACTCCAAGTTCATGATCGCCCTCATCTCCCGTCTCACCGACCAGAAGGGCCTTGACCTCATCGCCCCCATCTTCGAGCAGTTCATCGACGGCAACACCCAGTTCGTGCTCATCGGCACCGGCGAGCCCCAGTACGAGGACATGTTCCGGTACTTCGAGAACGAGCACAAGGGCACCGTCTCCTCGAACATCATGTATTCCGACGAGAGAGCCCACAAGGTCTATGCGGCGGCGGACGCGTTCCTCGTTCCCTCCCGGTTCGAACCCTGCGGCCTCACGCAGCTCATCTCCTTCCGCTACGGCTCCATCCCGATCGTCCGCGAGACCGGCGGCCTCAAGGACACCGTCCAGGCCTACAACTGGACCGACGGTTCCGGCAACGGCTTCTCCTTCGACCAGTACCGGGCCGACCTGCTCCTGAACGCGGTCAACTACGCGAAGACCCTCTACTTCACCGAGCGGGACAACTGGGACGCCATGGTCCGGCGTGCCATGGAGACCGACCACTCCTGGAACGCCTCGGCCAAAGACTACATTGCCCTCTACCACAGAGTCCTGGGCGATTAAATCATCACAAAACGCAAACGAACCTCCGGCATCATCCGATGCCGGAGGTTTTCTGTTCTGGTTTCGCGATTTACTTTTTCTTCTTCGCGGCCTTTTCGGCGTTGCGCTTGTCGTTGATGATCTTGACGTGCTCGTCGGTGATCAGCGTGACGTTGTTCTCCTTCGCCCGGGACCTTGACGAAGTTCATGAGGGCTTCATCGGTGAACTTGATGTCCGGGTCGCAGCGGTTGGCGGCATACTTGATGGAGTCGATGTCGATCTCCTTCGGGGCCGGGACAGGCTCGCTGATGGCCTTCTTGCCCTTGAACGGGGTGTACCAGAAGTTGGTGGAGTCACGGTAACCGTAGTCGACGGGGACCGGCGGGAAGTCTTTCGCCTTGACGCCGCCCACGATGGCATCGTAGTACTTCGGCTTCATGAGGATCTTCTCAACCTTCAGGATGAAGTGTGCGCCGAACTTGGAGGTGATACCGTTGAAGTCGTTGTACGGGCCTTCGTAGCCGTCCATTTCGCCGGCTTTCCATTTGCCGCCGTTTTCGAGGGTGTCATCCCAGGTGCACTCCATGACCTGGAACGCAGTATTGATGACTTTCGGGCGATCCTTGTCGGAGGGGTCGGTGAGACCGTCTTCAAACTTGAACTTGCAGTCCTTCATCTTGTCCTCGGAGGGTCCGGGGAAGCCAAGACGAACGGCCTCTTTGAAGGTCTTCCTGTCGTCCGGGATGAAGTTGAGTGCGCACTTGCCGGTGCGAAGGATGTTCTGGCAGGTGTTGGAGTTGTTGCGGCACTCGAGGAGCATCGCGTAGTAGTCCTTACCGGCGATGTAGTACGGGAACACCAGAGAATAGGAGCCCACGTTGAGGCTGCCGTCCGGGTTCACCGTCGTGATGCACACGGTGGGCATCGGGTAGAATGCGGAAGTCTGATAGAAGTTGTCGACGATCCGAAGATCTTTGAATGAACTCATGAGAGTACACCTTCCTTTTTCATATCATTTTGTTTCGACAAGAATTATTATACCTTTTTCCAATTAATATTTGTAGTCAAAACCGGAAAAATGTATAATCGAATCATAGGAAAGAATCGTGAAAAAGTTAATAGGAAAGGTGGATACACAATGGCAAAAACAGAACTCATGGAGCTGAAGTTTCAGGCAGGAGCCCCCTTCGCCAACAGTCAGTACTACAAGTATGGCGATTACGACCTCCATTACCGGATCGACCCCGCCCGAGGCAAAGAGAAAGCGAAGATGTTCATGATCCATGGCTTCGGCTGTGACACGACGTTCTTCGACGAGCTCGTCGAGCGGTACACGAAGGCCGGCATCAAATGCGTCCGTGTCGACCTCCCGGACTTCGGCTATTCGACCCGCGAGGACAAGAACATCCACTTCGTCCCGCAGATCCAGATGCTCTATGCGCTGATGGACGAACTGGACCCCGACAAGACCGGATGGATCCTCGTCGGCCACTCCATGGGCGGTTCGGTCGCGCTCCAGATGGCCAATGAAGACTTCAGCCGCTTCAACGCGATCATCCTGAACGCGCCGCTTCTCATGTTCAATGTCCCGCCGTGGCTCTCGAAGTTCATCATGGTCAAACCCATGCGGGTCTTCATGGACAAGGCGCTCGTGCTCTTCGCCCCCTGTGACTGGCTCTTCAAGGTCATCGAGTTCACGATGACCATGGACCCGATCTACTCGCTGAAGTATGACGCGAAGAAGTTCAAAACTCCTTATCTCGTCAAGGACAGCGGCACCGGCCTCTGCTACATGACGTCGAAGACCACCTGTCCGTCCCTCGATGAGCTCCACAAGATCACCATTCCGGTCCAGCTCGTCACCGGCACCGCCGACATGTTCGTCTTCCCCACCAAGTCCGCCGCTCTGCGCGCCGCACTTCCCGAAGGCTTCGACGACCACAGAGTCAAAATGGGCGGTCACTGCTTCCTGCAGAACCGTGACAAGGAGACTGCGAAATACGCGCTCGACTTCCTGAAGAGCAAAGGCCTTCTGTAAAACCAGATACCAGACACAAAACCTCCGGCACAGTCGTGTCGGAGGTCATTTTTATCGTGTTGGCATGTTCTGTTGTTTTTCCTGCTGACTCAGCTTCCGGAAGAAGTTCAACGCAAAAGGCATGCTGGTCAAAGCGGTCGCCATGTCGGACCACATGACGGCACTCTGGATGCCGAGGAGCCCGATGACGCGGGGCAGGATAAGCAGGAGCGGAACGTAGTAGAGTCCGCTGCGCAGCGAGGACAGGAAGGTCGCGATGCGCGCCTCGCCGATCGACTGGAACATCATGTTCGTGCAGACGGCCATCGGCTGGAAGAACGCGGCGATGCCGAAGAACTTCATGGCGCCGGCGCCGATGCGAACGACTTCGGGGTCATCCCGGAAGAACTGGACGATGGGCTCCGCGAAGATGATCGCAAGGACGGCCAGGATACCGACGACGACTTCCGAGGAAATCAGCGTGAACCAGTACCCCTCCCGCACGCGGTCTTCTCTTCCGGCGCCGTGGTTGTACGCCGCGACGGGCTGGTAGCCCTGGCCGATGCCGAGGACAAAGGCGAAGAGGAACATGGAGACGCGTCCGTCGATGGTCATGGCCGCGATGGCTGCATCGCCGTAGGGACGGGCCCCGATGTTGAGGAACGTGGTGCCGAACATGCCGAGGAGCTGGCGGACCAGACTCGGGAAACCGTTCTGCACGACACGCACAGTGGTCTCCTTGTGTTTCAAATCGATGTTTTTGACCGACAGTTTACTGATGGTCTTCCCTCTCAGGTACATGGAGAGGAGCAGCAGGAACGAGATGGTCTGGGACAACGCCGTCGCGAGGCCCGCGCCCCGGATGCCCATGTTGAAGCCGAAGATGAACAGCGGGTCGAGGAAGATGTTGAGCACGCTGCCGGAGACGAGACCGATCATCGCGTTGAACGCGCGACCTTCATATCGCAGGACGTTGTTGAGGACGCAGCTCGAGCAGAAGAACGTGCCGGACAGGAAGATGCATCGCGCATACTCGACCGCGTACGGCAGGATGGTCTCGGTGCTGCCGAGGAGCCGCATGAGCGGGGTCACGAAGATGAGTCCGATGACGGAGATGAGGAAGCCTAGGACGACCGTCGCGAAGAATGCGGTTGATGTCGTCTTGCTTGCCGCTTCCTGTTCCCCTCTTCCCAGCTGACGGCTCATGACCGCCCCGGCGCCGTGGCCGAACAGGAACCCGAAGGCCTGGTACGTGGCGAGGACCGCCATGACGATACCGATGGACGCGCTGGCGCTGGTGCCGAGCTTTCCGACGAAGTATGAGTCCGCGAGGTTGTACAGCATGGTGATCATCATGCTGAGGACGGTGGGGACCGCGAGTTTCGGGATCAGCTTTGGAATGGGCGTGCCGACGAGCTTGTCATACTGCGCCTGCTCTTCTGCAGTCCGTTCGCGATGTACCGCGTCCGCCATGGTTCCCCACCTCCTTTCTAAGTTACAGCAGGTATTATAGCATAAAACGAAAGGGTTGCACGGTCTGTGCAACCCTTTTTTGCATGTTTTCTTATGCCTTGCCCATCGCTTTCAGTCTGTGGGTGAAGATGGTGTCATAGCATTTTGCCCAGGCCTGGACGGCGGGGCGGGAATACTGCTTCGGCAGGAACTGCTCGACCGCGAGTGCTGCGACGACATCGAGGACGACACCGGCGCCCTTCTTCAGAAGGTCGGGGTCCTTGACGATGGCCACACCGCGCTTCGGCAGGTTCGGGTCGAAGTGCAGGAATTTCCAGAGGCTCGTATGGTTCGCCGTGATGGTGAGTTCGTGGTGGGTCAGGATGCCCTCGTTGAACGCGTAGTCCAGCTGGTCCTGAGAAATGCGGGTCAGCAGGAGTTTGACGAGTGCCAGCGGGGCGATGTTCTTGCCCATCTTCTGGAAATACTCGTACTGGTACGGCCAGAGGGTCTCGGCGGAGTAGGTCTCGGTCTTGTCATTGATGATGGTCTCCGCGAGGATCTTCGAATTCTTGATGGCGTTGCCGATGCCGGAGCCGATGATCGGGACCGTCATGAAGGCGGAGTCGCCGATGGCCGCGTAGCCGTCGGCCACCATGATGGACAGGGGCTGGCGGACCGGGATGAGGACGAGCTGGCCGCCGCGGAGCTTCTTCGTGCCGAGCTGCGGGTTCGTCTTGCGGTACCGGTCGGCGATTTCTTCGGCTTCCGAGACCGAGAGCGGGTCCATGTGGCCGATGAGGAGGTCCGAGAAGGTGTCTTCGGTGGCGATCCACCCGATGCCGATGGATTCGCTGTCCGGGTAGAGGATGACCTTGTACTTGTCATCGACCGTGGCAGGGTCGACGGGCAGGTCATAGAAGGCACGGTAGACGTAGAACTTCTCGCCCCAGTTCGGATGTTTCTGGATGCCGAGGCAGTCCGGCAGTTTCGTACGGATGACCGACTCGGCACCGGCGGCATCGATGACCATGTCCGCCAGGAAGTCGCCCTTGTCGGTGGAGATGCCGATGACGCGGTCGCCGGCCATGACGGGGCCGTTGATCTTTACGCCATACTCGATCTTCGCGCCGTTGTTCACCGCAAAGTCGATGAGGAGTTTATAGATGTCGGAGCGCTCCATCTTGATCTCCATCTCGTTCGGATCGTTCGGGACACGCTGACGGATCTTCTTGTCCGGTGTGGTGTTCGGGCCGTAGAACGTCATGTCGATCTTCCACTCCCAGGGCAGTCCCACTTCTTCGGGGCGCGGACAGCCGACGACGTCGAGGGCCTTCGGGTCGAAGATGTCGGTCCAGTCATAACCGAGCTTCCCCTCTTCGTTCCG
>ONFJ01000001.1 GCA_900317085.1 uncultured Eubacteriales bacterium
AAAGCCGGAAGGGGTAGGGGTCCGGGGACAGGGGAAGGTGGCTTTCTCTCACACTCTTTGGCTTCCCCTTCCCCGGGAAATCAGCTCAACAAATTCTGATTGTCCGGGGTGGAAGGGCAGATGAAACAGGCGGGACCGGGAAGGTCCTGCCTGTTTTGTTTATTTCTCGTTCAGTTTGGTGGTGTGCTTCTGGCGGCGGTTGTGGTCGCGGCCCTCGTGGGAGGGGGTGACCGCGTCGACGTCCCGTTCCGCGGTGCGGATGCGGACGGCGGTATCCACCTTGTACGCGAAGATCTTGCCGTCGCCGGGCTCGCCGGTCCAGGCCGCCACACGAATGGCTTCGATGGCCTTGTCTCTCCAGTGTTCGTTGGAGACGAGGATCTCGAACTTGATCTTCGGGATCATGTTGACTGCGATCTCATTGCCGCGGACGAGCTCGGTGAAGCCCATCTGGACGCCGCAGCCCATGACCTGGGAAATGGTCATGCCGCGGATGTCCTCGGCCACCAGTGCTTCCTTGACGTCCTCGAGTTTCTCCTCGCGGACGATGGCTTCCACTTTATACATAGTGCGGTACCTCCTTTAGTCGTCCAGTCCGTTGAAGGACGGGTAGGCACGTTCGCCGTGCTGGGTGATGTCGAGGCCGATCTTCTCTTCCTTCTCGGAGACGCGCAGGGGAGTGATCTTCTTCGTGAGGAAGATACACACGGCGCCGCCGACGAGACCGAGGACAATGGTGACGACCGTACCGACAAGGTTTGCGAAGAACAGCTTCGTATCGCCAAAGAGGAGACCGTCGGAGACGAGGGCCGGGTTCACGGACTGCGAACCGAAGAGACCGGTCATGATGCCGCCGTAGATGCCGCCGACACCGTGGCATCCGAAGGCGTCCAGCGCGTCGTCGTAGCCGAAGCGTTTCTTGACCCGGGACACGCAGAAGTAGCAGACCGGGCTGACGAAGGCACCGATGATGAAGGAGGCCCAGACCGGGACGAAGCCGGTGCCGGGTGTGATGGCGACGAGGCCGACGACAAGGCCGGTGGAGGCGCCGACGAGGGTCGGTTTGCCGGTCTCATGGACATCGATGAGCATCCAGGTCAGCATGGCAGAGGCGGAGGCGACAGCCGTCGTCGTGAACGCGTGGGCCGCAAGGCCGTTGGCACCGAGGGCGGAACCGGCGTTGAAACCGAACCAGCCGAACCAGAGGAGGCCGGCACCCAGGGCGACGAAGGGCACATTGTGGCAGCGGTAGCTGGCAGACTTGATGTCCTCCCGTTTTCCGAGGGCGATACACAGCAGCAGCGCGGTGACGCCCGAGGAGATGTGGACGACATCGCCGCCGGCGAAGTCCGCGACGCCGATGCGCTCGAGCCATCCGCCGTGGCCCCAGACCATGTGGGCGATGGGGTAATAGACGATGACGGACCAGAGCAAAATGAAAATAAATAACGCTTTGAATTTCATTCTTCCGGCGATGGAACCGGTGATCAGTGCCGGCGTGATGATGGCGAACATCATCTGGAACATCGCGTAAACGAGGAACGGGATCGTCTCTCCGTAGGGGCCGGGCTCAAAGCCGACACCGTTGAAGAACGCCCAGGAAAAGTCGCCGATGACGCCGCCGTGGTCCGGTCCGAAGGACAGGGAAAAGCCGAAGGCGACCCACAGGACCGTGGCCAGACCGAGGATGAAGAACGAGTTCATAAGGTTCGAAACAACGTTCTTTCGGCGGCCAAGACCTCCGTAGAAGAAGCCGAGGGCAGGCGTCATGAGAAAGACGAACGCGGCAGAGATGAGTACCAAAGCAGTATCTCCAGTGTCCATGATGGATGTCTCCCTTCTGAGTAGTAT
The DNA here is from genome assembly GCA_900317085.1 of uncultured Eubacteriales bacterium. Lineage (GTDB taxonomy): Bacteria > Bacillota > Clostridia > Oscillospirales > Acutalibacteraceae > RUG420. The sequence continues at coordinate 1,852 of ONFJ01000001.1, forward strand.
TTCACAAAACATCATACGCAAGGAAAAAAGACGTCTCCGGACCCCGCGGGATCCGAAGACGTCTTCGCCTTTGTTGCGACTATGATAGCATCCAGAATGAAAAAATGCAATAGGATATTTTCAAAATTAAGAAAGTCTTGTCATAGTCCCTGTCATCCTGTACAATATGTGCGTATCAAAAAGAACCTATCCGTTTACACTCGGAACGCAGACAGGGGAGTATATTCATGCTGTTTCTCGGTTATCCAAAATGTTCGACCAGCCGTAAGGCGGAGCAGTGGCTCATCGCCAACGATGTTACTTACGACTTCCGCGACATCAAGCTCGAAAACCCGACCCGGACCGACCTCGAGATCATCTGGGAGCGCAGCGGTCTGCCACTCGACAAGCTGTTCAACACTCACGGGCAGCTCTACCGACAGATGGAACTCTCCAAAAAGCTGAAGACCATGACGGACGACGAGAAGCTCGACCTGCTCGCCTCCGACGGCATGCTCGTCAAGCGTCCCATCTATGTGACGAAGACCTTTGCACTCGTCGGCTTCAAGGAAGCGGAGTGGGCGGAAAAGCTGCTCTGACCGGAGTGCCTGAAGTCCCGTAAGCAGAAAACACAAATAAAAATCCTGTACCCTCGGCTGAGGATACGGGATATTTTTGTGCTTTCGATCAGATGTGGAAACGCATCTGGGTGTCGGAGTTCTCCTTGAGGGCTTCCTCGTGGCGGGCGAGAAGGGCGTCGATCTTGGAGGACGGATCGAGCAGGGGCCCGATGGAGACGTCGTGGTTGATGGCGTCGATGAGGTAAGCGGTGAACTTGCCCATGTCGACGTCGACATACCAGTCTCTGGAAAGGAGGTCCGGGTCGCGGTAGATGGTGTTGGTGCAGAGGATCTTGTCGATGGTGCCGTTCTTCTTGCACTCGTCGAACTTCTCAAGGCCGCTCGTGAAGAGGCCGAAGGAGGTACAGACGTAGATCTTGTTCGCACCGAGGTTCTTCAGCTTGGAGCAGACGTCCAGCATGGATTCACCGGAGGCGATCATGTCGTCGACGACGATGACGTTCTTGCCTTCGAGGGAAGAACCGAGGAATTCGTGGGCCAGGATGGGGTTCCGGCCGTCCACGACGCGGGAATAGTCGCGACGTTTATAGAACATGCCGAGGTCGACACCCAGCGCCGTGGCAAAGTTGATGGCACGGTTCATGCCGCCTTCATCGGGGGAGACGACGACCATGTTCTCTTTGTCGAGGCGGATGTCCGGGGTGGACCGGATGAGGGCCTTCAGCATCTGATAGATAGGAGAAACGTTTTCAAAGCCGTGCAGCGGGATGGCGTTGCAGACACGGGGGTCGTGGGCGTCGAAGGTGAGGATGGAGTCGACACCGTAATCGACGAGCTCCTGCAGCATCATGGCGCAGTCGAGGGACTCACGGTTGGTCTTGCGGTGCTGTCTGCCTTCATAAAGCATGGGCATGACGACCGTGACACGGCGGGCTTTGCCGTTGATGGCAGCGAGGATGCGCTTCAGGTCGGAGTAGTGGTCGTCCGGACTCATGGGGACTTCCACGCCGCGCATCTTGTAAGTGACAGCATAGTTGAAGGCGTCGATGAGGATGAACAGGTCATAACCGCGGACGGTCTGCTCAATGACGGCCTTGGCTTCGCCCGAGGCGAAACGGGGGGCACTGTATTTGATGAGGAAGGAGTCCTCCGCGTAGCCGGCGATGTGCACACCATCGTCCTGGCCGAGGGTCTCTTTCCGCCAGTCGACGATGTATTTGTCGATCTTGGCTGCGAGTTCTTCTGTGCCTTTCATGGCGATGATACCCAGTTTTCCGTAGGGGATCTTGGTAAAACCAGAATGCTCAGGGATGTTTGCTGTCATGGATAAATTCCTCCTATTCCATTTTGCGCGATGATTTTAACACACAGGGGATGCAGATACAACCCTGCCAAATGACCGAAATTTTCCGAAAATTCAACATTAATTCCGACTATTTGTTTAAAAAATGACGGTTTTGTGAACGTTAATGTTGCGTTTACACAACGAAAAACGTCAATCGCCACGCGGTTTGCCCGATTTTTCTATACGCAATCAGGAAACTGTTAAAAAATAATCATAAAAAGTTGCGTTAAATCGCCCGGTCATTGTTGAAAACGACCATTCTAATTGGTATAATACTTATCGTTAAAAAGAGCCCGCTTCAGGATTGGTGCGATCAGACAGGGCTCCTATTGACAATCTTTAGAAAGGGTGATGTTGAAAATGGCCTCTGAGATGATCAACAAGGTTCTCGACGCAGAAAACAAAGCTGCCGAAAGAGAAGCCGATGCCAAGGCGAAAGCCGCGGACATCATCAAAACAGCAGAGGCGGAAGCAAAAGCTGCCACAGATGCTGAAAAAAAGGCCGCTTTAGAGGAAAGCGACCGGGTCGTTGCAGAAGCAAAACTTCAGGCGGAAGCAATCTATGCCAAGGCCAGAGAAGAAGTTCAGGGTCAGATCGAGAACCTGAAAAAACTCGGTAACGACAAACGTGAGGTCTCCGCAGAAGCAGTTCTGAAGACCATCATTCCTCAGGGCTGATTTTCGATTTTTTCGAGAATCAGTATTTTATTTTGACAAAAAGGAGGTGTTTTCTGCATGGCAATTCTCAATATGAAGCGCATCGAGATCCTCGGTCTCCAGAAGGACCGCAAGAAGATCATCGAATTTGTTCAGCGCCAGGGATGCGTCCAGCTCGATGAGATGCAGGAGGAAGGACAGCACTTTACGAACCTTCCGACCCAGCAGACCGTCACTCAGCTCGAACGCTACGAATCGACCGTCGACTCCGCTCTGGAAGTCCTGAACCGGTATACGTCCGGCAAAGGCGGTCTGCTCGACTCCTTCGCACCGAGAAAGGAAATGAGCACGACCGAATATCTGGAAAAGTCCAAAAACGTCGATGCGACCCTGGGCAAGTGCAAACAGCTCAATGCGCTTTATAAGAAAATACAGGACAGCAAGGTCGAGATCGCTCGGGCTGAGACCGCGATCGACCAGGTTCGTCCCTGGGAGACCCTCGACATCCCGTCTTCCTTCAAGGGAACGGCCGACACACAGGCGTTCATCGGGACCATTGCCGAGCCCCTCGATCGGGAAGGTGTTCTCACCAAGATCGTAGAGGCCGACCCCGAAGCGCAGGGAGAAGTCGAGATCGTTTCCGCGGACAAGAACCAGACCTGTCTTGTAGCGATCTGCCATAAAGATAATGCTAAGACCTTTGAACAGGCACTGCGTACGGCAGGGTTCGTCGCTGTTTCCGACGCCACCAAGCATCCGCCGAAAGTCCGGATCGAGCGTCTCACGAAACAGATCGAACAGTTGGGCGCCGACATTGCCGAGGCGGAGGAGGCCATCAAGACTTACGATGACTCCCGTGACGATATCGCCTTCCTGAAGGACTATCTCACACTCCGTACCGACAAGTACAAAGTCCTGGACAAAGTTTCCGTCGACGACTCCGTCTTCGTCATCTCCGGCTACATTCCGGAGACCAAGGCAGAGGGCCTGAAGAACAAGCTCGAGAGCAAGTTCGATACGGCCGTCAATCTGTCCGATGTCGACAACGAGTCTGACGAGGTCCCGGTCGCCGTGCACAACAACAAGCTCGGTATGACCATGGAAAGCATCACGAATATGTATGCGTTCCCGTCCCACAAGGACATCGACCCGAGTTTCATCATGACCACCTTCTATTATCTGCTGTTCGGCCTCATGCTGGGCGATGCAGGTTACGGTCTCGTCATGACGTTCCTCTGCCTGTTCGTGAAATTCAAGTACAAACCCGAACCCCGCAAGAGAGCGACCGTCAACTACGGTCTCGGCTGTGGTCTTTCCACAACGTTCTGGGGTGCGATGCAGAACAGCTGGTTCGGCGATTTACCGAAGTGGATCGCCAACGGACTCAAGAGCAATGAGCCGACAGACTTCATCTCGACGCATCATCTCTACTGGTTCGACCCGTTGCAGAATACCACCCGGTTCCTTCTGCTCTGCTTCTTTATCGGTATTCTTCACCTGATCCTTGCCAACTGTATCAATCTTTACAAGATGAGCAAACAGGGCATGGCGTTCGAAGGTTTCTTCGAAGTGGTCCCCATCCTGCTGATCCTGGTCGGTATCATCCCGGTCATCAACAGCTACATCGGTGGCGGCGCCCTTGCGGAGATCCCGTCCACGCAGCCGATCGACAATATGATCAACGCCGCAGCACCGGTGCTTTACATCCTGCTGATCATCGGCGCCATCGGAGTCGTCGTCGGCCCGGCCATCGTCCGGATCAAACAGAAGAGTTCCGTCGGAAAGGTCCTCGGCGGCCTCGGCGGCGGTCTGTACGGTCTGTACAACGCAGCTTCCGGCTATCTCGGAGACATCCTTTCTTACTCAAGACTTCTTGCACTGGGTCTTTGCACGGGCGTTATCGCTTCCGTCATCAACCAGCTGGGTGCTACTCCCGGCGGCGGAAACTGGTTCCTGTTCATTATCATTTTCATCATTGGACATACCATCAACCTCGGCATCAACCTCATCGGTGCCTACGTCCACACCAACAGACTTCAGTACGTCGAATTCTTCAGTAAATTCTATGAAGGCGGCGGCAAACCTTTCACTCCGCTGTCCGCTCAATCTCAATCTTTCGTATTCAAGGAGGAAAATTAGTATGGAAAACTTAGGTGTTGTATTTGCAATTCTTGGTGCAGCTTTCGCAGCTCTCTTTGCAGGTATCGGTTCCGCTAAAGGCGTCGGCGTCGTCGGTAAATCCGCCGCTGGTGTCATCACTGAAGACCCGTCCAAGTTCGGTCGTGTCCTGATTCTTGAGATCCTTCCGGGTACCCAGGGTCTGTACGGCTTCCTGGCTGCCTTCCTTATCATGAACAACATTTCCGCCGGCATGCCCGTTTCTCAGGGCCTTGGCCTCTTCGCCGCTTCTCTTCCGATCGCATTCGCAGGTCTCATCTCCGCTATCCATCAGGGTCGCGTTGCTGCTGCAGGCTGCGGACTCGTCGCAAAGAGACCCGAAGGTTCCGGTCAGGCGATCATCCTTGCCGCCATGGTCGAAACCTACGCCGTTCTTGCTCTCCTTATCACCATCCTTCTCATCGGCCGCGCTGCTTGATGAATCTTAAGGATACTAACAGGAGGGTCGTAAATGGCAGGGTTAGATAAAATTATTGAACGTATCACTCAGGACTCTGCAGTCAAGTGCGAAGGTATCCTCAAGGAAGCCACCGCACAGGCGACCACCATCAAAGCAGACGCAGCCGCCGCTTCCAAGAAGGATGCGGACAAGGTTCTTGCCAAAGCCGCGAAACAGGCTCAGGCCATCGTGGAAATGGCGAAATCCGGTTCTGCCATGGAGCAGAAGAACGCTCTGCTGGACGCCAAAGTCGGCATCATCGACGAGGCGGTCTCCTATGCCAAGACCAAGCTGGCCGGTACCGGCGACAGCGAATACTTCGACATCGTTCTGAAGCTGGTCAAGGCTTACGCGCAGGATTCTGAGGGAATCATGTACTTCAGCCAGAAAGACCTTTCCCGCCTTCCCGCCGATTTCGCGGAGAAGGTCAGCGCCCTCACCGGCGGCAAACTGAAAGTCTCTTCTGAGCCGAAAAACATCGACGGTGGTTTCATCCTCGCCTACGGCGATATCGAAATCAACTGCAGCTTTGATGCGCTGATCTCTGAAAAGCTCGACGGCATCAAAGACACACTGAATAAGATCATTTTTGCCTGATACCGGCAATTTGCAAAGGAGGAGCGTAAATGAGTCTGTTTAATAGAAAGAAAGACACTGACTACGCATACGCAGTTGCCCGGGTAAGGTCGAATGAGCTGTCACTTCTGACAGAGGCAGACACGGAACAGCTGATCGAAGCTGAGTCCTACGAAGCCGCGATGAACAAACTCGCGGACCTGGGCTGGGGAGAGGTCAGCAAAGACACCGACTACGCGAGCTACCTCGAGGACTATTTTGCAAAGCACTGGGCATTCCTGGAAGAGATCCTGGACGACGTCCACGAACTCGACCTGCTCCTTGTCCAGAACGACATGCAGAACCTCAAGGCCGCGCTGAAGAGTCTTGTTCTCCCGACGCCTGTCGACGGCATCTACACCCAGTCCACGGTCTATGACACCGAGGCGCTGGTCGAAGCCGTCAAAACCAAAAAATGGAACGAACTTCCAGACTTCATGCAGGAACCTGCCATGAAGGCCTATGAGGTCCTGACGACGACCGCGAACGGTCAGCTCGCCGATGCCATCATCGACAAGGCGACCCTCGAGCGCGTCCTGTACCTCGGCAACGCCACCGGAAGCGCTGTTCTTGCGAACATCGCCGAGCGCAAAGTCGCCACCGCGAACATCAAGAACGCCTTTCGCTGCGCCAAGACCGGCAAGAGCAAGGACTTCATCGAACGTTCGCTGGCCGGATGCGCCACGCTCGACAAAGGAAATCTCACAGAGGCGGCCCTTTCGGGCCAGGACGCGGTCCTGTCTTACCTCGAGATGACCGATTACAAAGAAGGCGCTGAGCAGTTCCGCGAGAGCACCTCGAAGTTCGAGAAATGGTGCGATGACCTTCTGATGGAATGTGTTTCCGAAGCGAAATACACCCCGTTCGGTGTCGAGCCGATCGTCGCATACTATGTCGCGAGAGACGCAGAAGTGAAAACAGCCAGAATCATTCTTTCCGCCAAGAAAAATAATCTGTCTGCGGACATGATCAGAGAGAGGGTGAGAACGCTTTATGTATAAGGTTGCTGTAATCGGAGACAAAGACAGCATCTATGGCTTTGCCTCCATCGGAGTCGAGATCCATCCGTGCGATGACCCCGTCGAAGCTGTCCGGGACATCCGGAACATGGCCGAAGTCGGTTATGGTGTCATCTACATCACGGAGCAGCTCGCTTCTCAGATCGAAACAGAACTCGATGCATTTCGTGAGCGTCCTCAGCCTGCCATCATCCCGATCCCCGGTGTACAGGGGAACACAGGGCTTGGCATGCGGAATGTAAGTAAATCTGTCGAACAGGCAGTTGGTTCTGATATCCTTTCCGACGCATGATCTGCGTATATGAATAATAGCCGAAACTATGAAAGGCGAGTGAAACGAAAATGGCCAAAGGTAGAATTACCAAGGTCGCAGGCCCCCTGGTCGTCGCGGACGGCATGCGGGACGCCAACATGTACGACGTTGTTCGTGTTGGTGAGGAGCGACTGATTGGTGAGATTATCGAAATGCACGAAGACCGTGCGTCCGTCCAGGTCTACGAAGAGACTTCGGGACTTGGCACCGGCACGGAAGTCGTGTCGACCGGTGCTCCTTTGAGCGTAGAGCTCGGGCCCGGCCTCATTACTACAATTTACGACGGTATCCAGAGACCGCTGGAGAACATCCGCGCGATGATCGGTAACAACCTCAAGAGAGGTATCGAGGTCCCGTCTCTGGACCGTGAAAAGAAATGGCACTTTGTCCCCTGCGTCGCAGCAGGCGACACCGTCGTGCCCGGTGACGTCGTCGGTACTGTCCAGGAAACGGACATCGTCAACCACAAGATCATGGTACCCCCGAACGTCAAGGGCGGCACCGTCAAGTCCATCGCGGAAGGCGACTACACCGTCGAAGAGACCGTCGCAGTCCTGACCACCGCTGATGGCGCCGAAGAGAACGTTGGTCTCATGCAGAAGTGGCCGGTCCGTGTAGGCCGTCCCTACAAGAACAAGATCAACCCCGACATGCCCCTGATCACCGGTCAGCGCGTCGTCGACGCGATGTTCCCGATCGCCAAGGGCGGTGTCGCAGCCATCCCCGGCCCCTTCGGTTCCGGTAAGACTGTTACCCAGCATCAGCTGGCAAAATGGGCAGAAGCAGAGATCGTCGTCTACATCGGCTGCGGTGAGCGTGGTAACGAGATGACCGACGTTCTGAACGAGTTCCCCGAACTCGTCGACCCGCATACCGGCAAGTCCCTGATGGAACGTACCGTTCTTATTGCGAACACTTCCGATATGCCCGTTGCTGCCCGTGAAGCTTCCGTTTACACCGGTATCACCATCGCGGAATACTTCCGTGACATGGGTTACTCGGTCGCCCTGATGGCCGACTCCACTTCCCGTTGGGCTGAGGCTCTTCGTGAAATGTCCGGTCGTCTGGAAGAAATGCCCGGTGAAGAAGGTTACCCCGCATACCTTGGTTCCCGTATCGCTCAGTTCTACGAGCGTGCCGGCCGTGTCATCTGCCTCGGTTCTGACGGCAGAGAGGGTGCCCTTTCCGCCATCGGCGCCGTTTCGCCTCCCGGTGGTGACATCTCCGAGCCGGTCTCTCAGGCGACCCTGCGTATCGTCAAGGTCTACTGGGGTCTCGATGCCGCTCTCGCATATGAGCGTCATTTCCCGGCGATCAACTGGCTGACCTCTTACTCTCTGTATGCAGATCAGCTCGGCGGCTGGTTCAACAAGAACGTCGCTGAAGACTGGATGGAACTCCGCGGCAGAATGATGACCATTCTGACCGAAGAGGCCTCCCTGAACGAGATCGTTCAGATGGTCGGTATGGACGCCCTGTCCGACCCCGACCGTCTCAAGATGGAAGCGGCACGGTCCATCCGTGAAGACTTCCTGCATCAGGATGCATTCGACGACGTCGATACTTACTCCTCGTCCAAGAAGATGCATCAGATGATGACGATGGTCCTTGCTTACTATGACAAGGCCCTCGACGCTCTTCGCAAGGGCGCCAACATCAAAGACCTCATCGACATCCCGGTCCGTGAGACCATCGGCCGTTTCAAGTATGTGGAAGAAGCCGCCATCGACGAGAACTTCAATAAGATCATGGAGACGCTGGACCGTGAAATCGGCGACGCGCTCAGCAAGGGGGAGGATTACTAATGCCAAAAGAGTATAGAACTATACAGGAAGTATCCGGTCCTCTTATGATCGTCCGTGACGTCGAGAACGTCACCTACAACGAACTCGGTGAGATCGAACTGGCCAACGGCGAGACCCGCCGCTGCCGTGTTCTGGAAGTCGACGGCACCAACGCTGTCGTCCAGCTGTTCGAAAGCTCCACCGGTATCAACCTGGAAGAGTCCAAGGTCCGCTTTTCCGGACGTCAGATGGAACTGGGCGTGTCTGAGGACATGCTTGGCCGAGTCTTCGACGGTCTGGGTCGTCCCATCGACGGCGGTCCCGAGATCATTCCGGACAAACGCCTTGACGTCAACGGTGCTCCGATGAACCCGGCAGCCCGTGCTTTCCCGGCTGAGTTCATCCAGACCGGTATCTCCGCGATCGACGGTCTGAACACGCTGGTCCGTGGTCAGAAGCTGCCGATCTTCTCCGCATCGGGTCTTCCGCATATGAACCTCGCTGCGCAGATCGCCCGTCAGGCAAAGGTCCTCGGTAAAGACGAGAACTTCGCCGTTGTCTTTGCTGCACTGGGTATCACGTTCGAAGAGTCCAACTACTTCGTGGAATCCTTCCGCGAGTCCGGCGCTCTCGACCGTACCGTCATGTTCTCGAACCTCGCAAACGACCCGGCTGTCGAGCGTATCGCCACCCCGAAGATGGCCCTGACCGCTGCCGAGTACCTTGCGTTCGAAAAGGACATGCACGTCCTCGTCATCCTGACCGACATCACGAACTACGCGGATGCTCTTCGTGAGGTTTCCGCCGCCCGTAAGGAAGTTCCTGGTCGTCGTGGTTATCCGGGTTACCTGTACACGGACCTTGCCACCATGTATGAGCGCGCAGGTCGTCAGCTGGGCAAGACCGGTTCCATCACCATGATCCCGATCCTTACCATGCCGGAAGATGATAAAACGCACCCGATCCCCGACCTTACCGGTTACATCACCGAAGGTCAGATCATCCTGTCCCGTGACCTTTACCGCAAGGGCCTGCAGCCCCCGGTCGACGTCCTTCCGTCTCTGTCCCGTCTGAAAGATAAGGGTATCGGCGAAGGCAAGACCCGTAAAGACCACAAGAACACGATGAACCAGCTCTTTGCCGCGTACTCCCGTGGTAAGGACGCGAAAGAACTCATGACGATCCTTGGTGAGGCCGCTCTGACCGACATCGACCTCCTGTACGCCAAGTTCGCCGACGAGTTCGAGAAGAAGTATGTTTCTCAGGGCTACGACAACGACAGAAGCATCGAAGAGACCCTCGACATCGGTTGGGAACTCCTTCGTCTGCTCCCGCGTTCCGAGCTGAAACGTATTTCTGACAAACTTCTCGATGAGTATTACGACGCATAATCAGGAGGCTTAACAGTGGCAATTCTCAACGTCAACCCGACGAGAATGGAACTCACCAACTTGAAGGGTAAGCTGAGCACCGCTACTCGCGGACACAAGCTCCTGAAAGACAAGCGAGATGAACTCATGAGAGAATTCATCGACCTTGTGCGTGAGAACAAAGAGGTCCGTCGCGAGGTGGAAGCCGGCATCGCCAAAGCCAACCAGCATATGGCCATTGCCCGCTCTGTCATGTCCGACGAATCCCTCAATGTTGCCTTAATGCTTCCTATGCAGGAAATGAGCCTCGACATCTCCGAAAAGAATGTCATGAGCGTCAACATCCCGGTCTTCGACATCCAGTACAAGACCGCCGATGAGAACGACATCTATTCTTACGGTTATGCCTTCACGTCCAGCGACCTTGACGACGCCGTCAAAGCACTCTCCGACATCATGCCGAAGATGATGCGCCTGGCAGAGATCGAAAAATCCTGTCAGCTGATGGCCGCCGAGATTGAAAAGACCAGACGCCGCGTCAACGCGCTCGAACACGTTCTGATCCCGAACTATCAGGATACCATCCGCTACATCCGTATGAAGCTGGATGAGAACGAGAGAGCGAACACGACCCGACTGATGAAGGTCAAAGACATGATGCTCGAAGAAGCTCATCACTACTCGGAACGGGAACAATAACAAACAACAGCGGCTGAGACGTTCTGTCTCAGCCGTTGCTTTTTTATGCGACATTTGATAGAGTATATAGGATTATTTTATTGTTAATATAACGATTTCTATAAAAGGAGGTGAGACCGGTGGCGGACAACAGCGGCATGTTCCAGCGGTTCGTGAAGAACTATGTGAAGTACCTGCGGGCGAAGACCAAAAAGCAGGTGGGGAATGACTACTGGGAGCAGTACATCGCCGAACACCCTGCGGAAGAAGGGGCGAACCGGTCTGCCCTCAAACAGGCGGTCCTCAAAGAGTACCGGGATTCCGACCAGTACCTGACGGACCTCGACATGGCGCTCTGGAACAACGAAGAGCTGCAGAACATCCTCGCGGAAAACCCCGACGAGATGGCGAAACTGAAGGACATCTTCGACAGTGAGATCAATCTGATCCGGGGCAACCTGCGCCGGGGCCAGGGCATCAACATGGGTCGGGTCCTGCGTTCCTATGAGAAAAAACAGGAGGCGATGCACTACGAGCCGGACCGCACGGTCCCGGAGATGGCGGCAGACTACCTGCCGGAATTCGTCGACTTCCTGACCGCGAAACTCGAAAAGTATTTCACGACCCAGAGAGTCCGGGTGTTCACGAAGAGCATGGATGACAACCCGGTCTCCGTCAGCTGGCTGAACGCGGACAACGTGGGGGACTACCTGCGTGTTTACGACGACATCGGCCTCCTCGAGCCCATCCTCTACAAATACGTCTTGCAGGGCATGCCTCCCGCGTACAGCTTCGCGCTCGAGGTGGCCCATCGCTATAAACTGCCGAAGACCGGCGCGTTCGTGTCGAAGTCGGCGCAGGAGATCACCGCGGCGGGCCTTCTCGGCACCGTCTACCGGGAACTCTATGACCGCTTCACGACAGACCATGTGGTCGAACTGCTGAAGCGCAACGGCCGTTACGGCAAGATCATGAAGCACTACGAGAGCGAGCTCAAGCGGCTCCGCCACCTTCATGAGAACATGCTCCGGGAGATCCCGGACAACTACATCGACCTCTACCCGCTGGCGCGCCGCATGGACCGGCACTTCATCATCCACGCCGGGCCTACGAACAGCGGCAAGACCTATCAGGCCATCCAGGCCCTGAAGCGGGCGGAGACCGGCATCTACCTCGGGCCCCTGCGTCTGCTTGCCTATGAGCAGTTCGAGGCGATGAACCTCGACGGGTGCGCGTGCAACCTGCTGACCGGGGAAGAGACCATCGACATCCCCGGGGCGAAGCACCAGGCCTCGACGGTCGAGATGCTGGACCTCACGAAGATCTACGACTGCGCCGTCATCGACGAAGCGCAGATGATCGCCGATAAAGACAGGGGAGGCGCCTGGACCACCGCGGTCCTCGGTGTCTGTGCCGAAGAAGTGCACGTCTGCTGCGCGATGAACGCCGTGGAACTCCTCATCCATCTCATCGACGACTGTGAAGACACCTACGAAGTCGTCTACCACCAGCGCCAGACCCGTCTGGCCCTCGACAACGAGAACTTCGACTTCCCGGGCTCCGTCCACGAGAAGGACGCGCTCATCGTGTTCTCCCGCCGGAATGTCCATGCCGTGGCCTCCGAGCTGCAGCGCCGGGGCGTCCTGTGCAGTGTCATCTACGGCGCGCTGCCCTACGATGTCCGCCATGAAGAAGCCCGCAAGTTCATGAACGGCGAGACCCAGGTGGTCGTCGCGACCGACGCCATCGGCCTCGGTATGAACCTGCCCATCCGCCGCATCGTCTTCCTCGAGCAGTCGAAATTCGACGGGGAAGAGGTCCGCTACCTGAAGCCGGACGAAGTCCAGCAGATCGCGGGACGGGCCGGCCGACGGGGCATGTATGAGATCGGCTTCGTCAACTCCTTCGGCGAGAAGCGGTTCATCCGCAAACAGCTCCTGACCGAGAACCCGAACCTGACGTCGGCCGTCATCGACTTCCCGCCGTCCCTGCTGGGCCTCGACGCGAGCCTTTCTGACATCCTGAAACGGTGGAACGACATTCCCGAGAAAGAGGGCTACCACAAGGCGGACCTCACACTGAAGATCGAACTCTGTGAAGAGCTCGAGACCCTCTCCGACGACAAGGACCTCATCTACCGGTTCCTGTGCATCCCCTTCGACGAGAAGGAGGACTCCCTTCGGGAACTCTGGGTCCGGCTGTTCCTGCAACAGCAGGCAGGGGAGACGGTCAAGGCGATCGACTACCTGCCGTATGCCGGCGAACTGCCGAACAAGGTGGACCTGCAGGACCTCGAATACGCCTACAAGGTCTGCGACCTGCTCTACTACTACCTCGAACGCTTCGGCAACGACGACGAACTGCCGGCGGTCCGGGAGGAGAAACGGGTCATCTCCGAGGGCATCACCGAACTCCTTGAAAAGCAGCAGCTGCCCGAGAACCGGTGCAAACGCTGCGGCCGGAGACTGCCCTGGAACTACCGCTACCGCGTCTGTGAATCCTGCCACCTGCGGTCCCGTACCGGGTACCACCGCGGACGACGCCGGTAAATCGCCAATTTATGCTTGACTTTAGCGTAGTAATACGGTAACATGCTACTAAACTAAAATTCCAAGGGAGGACGCTATGTTCGACGAAAGCATCCTGAAAACCGAAGAACGGGCAGTATTCACGCTCCGCTCCCTCTATGCGAGACACGGCTACCAGCCCTATAAAATGAGCAAATTCGAGGAATACGACCTCTATGCCCGCAACAAGGACTTCCTTGTCAGCGACAGTGTCATCACGTTCACCGACACCACCGGCAAACTGATGGCGCTGAAACCCGACGTCACGCTGTCGATCATCAAGAACTACAAAGATGAGCCCGGCGTCATGCAGCGGGTCTATTACAACGAAAACGTCTACCGGGTCTCCGATGAGACCCATCAGTATAAGGAGATCCTCCAGACCGGCCTCGAGTGCATGGGCGAGATCGACTTCTACAACCTCTGTGAAGTCCTCCGTCTGGCCGTCGAGAGCCTGCGTTCCCTGTCCGGGGAATTCGTCCTCGAGATCTCCCACATGGGCATCCTCTCCGGGCTTCTGAACGCCGCGGGCGTCGACAAGGACTTCGTCGAACAGGTCTCGTCGCTCATCGCCGACAAGAACGCCCACGAGATCCCCCGCATCTGCGCGCAGTACGACGTCCCGCAGGAACTCTGCGACAAGCTCGTCCGCTTCGTCGGGGTCTACGGCAGCCGGGACAAGGTCCTCGCCGAACTCGCCGACCTCTGCGAGGGGGAGGAGATGGAAGCCGCTCTGCAACAGCTGAAAGACCTCTCCGCGGAACTGGACGGCTGGAAGGACTCCTCCCGCATTCGCTTCGACTTCTCGCTGGTCAACGACATGCGTTACTATGACGGCATCGTGTTCCAGGGCTTCGTCGAAGGCATCCCGGACGTCATCCTCACCGGCGGCCAGTACGACCGGCTGATGAGACGCATGGGCCGCAAGTCCGGCGCCATCGGATTCGCGGTATACCTCGACCTGCTCGACAACTTCCTGTCGGAACGGACCACCTTCGATGTGGACGTCATCCTGCTCTACGATGACGACGCCGATCTCGCGCTCCTCGATGAGATGGCGGCGACCTACATGAAGAAGGGCCTGACGGTCTCCGTCCAGAAGCAGGTGCCGAAGAAACTGAGCTGCCGACAGCTCGTGAGATTCAACAACAAGGGGGTCGAGATCCTTGAAACAAATGATTAACGTCGCGCTCCCGAAGGGCCGCCTCGGCGAGAAAGTCTACTCCATGTTCGAGGCCGCCGGCTACGAATGCCCCTCCATCCGCGAGAAGAACCGCAAACTCATCTTCGAGAACGAGGAGACCGGGGTCCGCTACTTCTGGGTCAAGCCCTCCGATGTGGCGATCTACGTCGAACGGGGTGCCGCCGACATTGGCGTCGCCGGCAAGGATATCCTCGAAGAATACCGTCCCAATGTCTACGAACTGCTGGACCTCAAGACCGGCGTCTGCAAGATGATGGTGGCGGCGAAGTCCGACTTCCACGACGACCACTCGAAGACCTTGCGTGTTGCTACGAAATTTGTTAATATTGCAAGGAATTATTATGCCGGCAAGAGCCGCGATATCGACATCATCAAACTCAACGGTTCCATCGAAATCGCGCCTATTTTAGGGCTTTCCGATGTCATCGTCGACATCGTCGAGACCGGCACCACGCTCAAGGAGAATGACCTTCAGGTTTACGAGGACATTTTCCCGATCTCGGCGCGGCTCATCGCCAACAAGTCCAGCTTCCAGTTCAAGACCGAACAGATGGAAGACCTGGTCGCATCTCTGAAGAAACAGGTGGAAAAACAATGATGAAGATCTACAGGTACGGCGAGGTCTCGAACGACGAGATCTTTGCCCGTCCGGATATGAAGACCGGCGTCGAGGACGTCGTCGCGGACATCATTTCCAATGTCCGGGCGCGGGGCGATGAAGCCCTCTTCGAGTACTGCCGGAAATTCGATAAAGCCGAACTCACGACCCTCGAGGTCTCCGAAGCGGAGATCGACGAGGCCTTTGACGTCATCGGCGACTTCCGCCGGGTCCTCGAACGGGCCGCGGCCAACATTACGAAATTCCACGAAAAGCAGCTTCGTAACAGCTTTATCATCAACGACGAAGACGGCATCGTCATGGGACAGAAAGTCATCCCCATGGACAAGGCCGGTCTCTACGTACCCGGCGGCACCGCTGCCTATCCGTCCACCGTCCTCATGGACGCGGTCCCCGCGAAGATCGCCGGTGTCGGCGAACTCGTCATCACGACTCCTCCGGGACCGGACGGGAAAGTGAACCCCTATGTCCTGGCGGCCGCGAAAGTGGCCGGTGTCGACCGCATCCTCAAAGTCGGCGGCGCCCAGGCCATCGCGGCACTCGCGTACGGCACCGAGACCGTCCCGAAGGTCGACAAGATCGTCGGCCCCGGCAACGCGTTCGTCGCGGAGGCCAAGAAGCAGGTGTTCGGTATCGTGTCCATCGACATGATCGCCGGTCCCTCCGAAGTCCTCTGTGTGGCTGACGCGAAGAGCGACCCGCGCCATGTGGCGGCGGACCTGCTCGCCCAGGCGGAGCACGATAAGAACGCCAGCGCGGTGCTCGTCACCGACAGCATGGAACTCGCGGAGCAGGTGGCCGCCGAAGTCGACCGTCAGCTGAAGACCCTTCCGCGCACGGAGATCGCCACCGCGTCCATCGAGAATAACGGCAAGATCATCGTCGCCGATGACCTGAGACAGGCCATCGACATCGCGAACGAGATCGCGCCCGAGCACCTCGAGCTCCACATGGACAACCCCTTTGATTACCTTGACGCCGTCCGGCATGCCGGCTCCATCTTCATGGGCCGCAACTGTCCGGAACCCCTCGGCGACTACTTCGCCGGCCCGAACCACACGCTGCCGACCCTCGGCACCGCGAAGTTCTCGAGCCCGCTGTCCGTCGACGACTTCGTCAAGAAAACTCAGTACACCTATTACACGAGAGACGCGCTCTCCCGTGTCTATGAAGACATCGCAGACTTTGCGGACCATGAAGGCCTGCACGGTCATGCCCGGAGCATCCGCTCCCGCTTTGAAGACGATCCGGAATAAGGAGGGTTTCGATGAGCAAGTATTTCGTTTCCAAATTCGACGACCTTGAGCCTTACGTCCCCGGCGAACAGCCCCAGGACATGAGCTATGTCAAACTGAATACCAATGAATCGCCCTTCGACCCGCCGAAGGAAGTCGTCCCGGTCATCCGTGACGCGGCCCGCAACATCCGGCTCTACTCCGATCCGGAGAGTCAGGAACTGCGCCAGGCCATCGCGGACTACTACGGCCTCGAGCCGGAGAACGTCATGGCCACCAACGGCTCCGACGAAGCGCTGAACTACGCCTTCATGGCGTTCTGTGATGCGGAGCACCCCATCGTGTTTCCGGAAATCACCTACGGCTTCTACCCGGTCATCGCGAACCTCAACGGCATTCCGTATGAGACCCTCTCCCTGAAGGACGATTTCACGATCGATTCGAGAGAATACGAGAATATCGGGAAGAACATCTGCATCGCCAACCCCAACGCCCCGACGGGTATCGCCCTGTCGCTGGAGGAGATCGAACAGATCGTCCGCACGAACCCCGGCAATATCATCATCATCGATGAGGCCTATGTTGACTTCGGTGCCCGCAGCTGCGTGCCCCTGCTCTACAAGTACGACAACCTGCTGGTCACTCAGACCTTCTCGAAGTCCCGCTCTCTGGCGGGCGGTCGCCTCGGCTTTATCATGGGCGCGAAGGACCTGATTGCGGACCTCAACACGCTGCGCAACGCTTCGAACCCCTACAACGTCAACCGCATGACCGCCAAAGCCGGCATCGTCACCCTGCGGGAGAACACCTATTTCAAGAACAGCTGCCATGCCATCCAGTTCAACCGCCGTTACACGCGCACCGCACTGGAAAAGCTTGGCTTTGAAGTCCTGCCCTCGAGCGCGAACTTCCTCTTCGTCCGCTCCGACCGGATCGGCGGCGAGGAACTGTACCTGGCGCTGAAGGAACGGGGCGTGCTGGTCCGGCATTTCTCGGACCCGAAGATCTCCGACTGGAACCGCGTGACCATCGGCACGAAAGTCCAGATGGACATCTTCCTGCAGAAAGTCGAGGAGATCTTCAAGAAACAGGACGAAGAACGGGCCGCTGAAGAGGCGCACAAGGCCCGCCGCATCCGATAAAGGAGGAAGTACTATGAGAACCAGCGAGATCGTCCGCGACACCGCGGAGACGAAGATCCGTCTGAAACTGGACCTCGACGGGACCGGCAAGAGCAACATCGCCACCGGCGTCGGGTTCCTCGACCACATGCTGACGCTGTTTGCCCGGCACGGCCGGTTCGACCTCGATGTCACCTGCGACGGCGACACCTATGTGGACTTCCACCACACGACCGAAGACATCGGCATCGCCCTTGGCATGGCCTTCACGGAAGCGCTGGGGGAGAAGCGGGGCATCGTGCGCTACGGCAGCACCATCCTGCCCATGGATGAGACCCTCATCCTGTCTGCCGTCGACATCTCCGGCCGAAGCTTCCTCGCCTATGACTGCGACATCCCGACCCAGAAGGTCGGCGACTTCGACACCGAACTCGCCGAAGAGTTCTGGTACGGCTTCACCCGCAAGGCAGAGCTGACCCTGCACATCAAACAGCTGGCGGGAACGAATTCCCACCACATCATCGAAGGCACGTTCAAGTCGGTGGCCCGCACCCTGAAGGACGCGGTGGCCATTGACCCTGCCTTTGCCGACGAGATCCCCTCCACGAAGGGAGTATTATAAGCATGATCGCGATCATCGATTACGGCATGGGGAACCTGTTCTCCCTGTCGTCGTCTCTGAAGTCCCTGGGGTACGAGGTGGAGATCACCGCGGACCCTGACCGGCTGCGCGCGGCGGACAAACTGTTCCTGCCGGGCGTCGGCGCGTTCCGGGACGCGCAGGAGCGCCTGTTCTCGACGGGCCTCGCGGACGTCATCCGTGAGCTCGCCGCCGAAGGGAAGCCCCTCATGGGCATCTGCCTCGGCATGCAGCTCCTGTTCGACAAGAGTTATGAATACGGGGAATACGAAGGCCTGGGACTCATTCCCGGGAACGTTGTCCCCATGGAGGGGTCCATCGCCCCGGAACTGAAGATCCCGCAGATCGGCTGGAATGCACTGCATTTCACCGGCCTCGAGCACCCCGCTTTCGCCGGCACGAAGGAGGGGGAATTCGTCTATTTCGTCCACTCGTACTACGCGACGGACTGTGACCCCTACGTGGTCGCCACCACCGAGTACAGCAAAGAGCTGACGGCGGCGGTCGCGAAGGACAACGTCTGCGGCTGCCAGTTCCACCCCGAAAAGTCCGGGGAAGTGGGCCTGCATCTCCTCGACGCATTCTGCAAGCAATAAGGAGTTTTTATGTATCTGTTTCCCGCCATCGACCTCATCGACGGAAAGGCCGTCCGGCTGCTCCGGGGCGACTATGCCCAGATGACGGTCTACAATGACGACCCCCTCGCGGTCGCGAAGGACTTCGAGGCCCAGGGCGCGAAGTACATCCACATGGTGGACCTGGAAGGCGCCAAAAACGGCGGTACACCGAACCTTTCGACCGTTCAGAAGGTCGCGGAGAACACCGGTCTGTTTGTGGAGATCGGAGGCGGCATCCGCTCGATGGACACCGTGAAAGCCTACCTCGACGCCGGCATCGACCGGGTCATCCTGGGCACGGCCGCGGTGGAAGATGAAGCGTTCCTGAAAGAGGCCGTCGACACCTATGGTGAGAAGATCGCCGTGGGCGCGGACATCCGGGACGGGTACGTCTCCATCAAGGGCTGGCTCGAACAGTCCGAATTCACGCTGGATGCCTTCTGTGAGAAGATGCAGTCCCTCGGCGTGAAGACCCTCATCTGTACCGACATTTCGCGAGACGGCGCCATGAAGGGCACGAACCGTGCGCTCTACGCCGACCTCAAAGAGAAATATGACATGAACATCACGGCCTCCGGCGGCGTCTCCTCCATGGAGGACGTGGAAGCCCTTGCGGCGATGGACCTCTACGGCGCCATCATCGGAAAGGCTTATTACACCGGAGACATCATCCTGTCGGACGCCATTCGGGCGGCCGGCCCCCAGGAGTGAACCTATGATCACGAAACGCATCATTCCCTGTCTCGACGTCCGCGATGGACGGGTCGTGAAGGGAGTCAACTTTGAAGGCATCCAGGACGTCTCGGACCCGGTGGCCCTTGCGCGCCACTACTCGGAGAGCGGCGCCGATGAACTGGTGTTTTACGACATCACCGCGTCTTTTGAAGGGCGCAAACTGTTCACCGACATCCTGACCCGGACGGCGTCTGAGATCTTCATCCCGCTCACGGTCGGCGGCGGTATCAACACCCTCGACGACTTCGACCGGGTTCTGTCCTGCGGCGCCGACAAGGTGTCCGTCAACTCGGGCGCCATCCGCAACCCGGACCTCGTGGGCGAAGCGGCGAAGCGCTTCGGCGACCAGTGTGTCGTCATCTCCGCCGACGTGAAGAGGGTCGACGGGTCCTTCCACGTGTTCGCCAAGGGCGGCCGGGAGGACACCGGCATGGACGGTATCGAGTGGATCCGCCGCTGTGTCGACAGCGGCGCCGGGGAAGTGGTGCTCAATTCCATCGACACCGACGGCGTCAAGAACGGCTTCGACCTCGAGATGCTGCAGGCGGTCTGCGACGTCGTGAACGTCCCGGTCATCGCCTCCGGCGGCGCCGGCGGCATCGACCACTTCGTCGAGCTCTTCCGCGCCATCCCGAACGTGGACGCCGGCCTCGCCGCCAGCATCTTCCACTTCGGCGAAGTCGAGATCAAAGACCTCAAAGAAGAGCTGCGGAAGAATGGAATCAACGTAAGATTGTGATATTGTTTGGCATTTTTTCTGGAAAAGCTTTGCCTTGCTGCGAAGGGTTCACAGACTTGCGCTGCCTGCGGCAGATAAAGCAAGGCTGTTGAACTGGAAGAAACAAGGAGTGTCGCGAAGCGCTCCAAGCGAGCGAGACGACTATGTTTCTGACCGTACGCGTTGCGGAGGCTGTACGGGGGAATCAATAACGCCTTCGGCGTACCCCGCAAAGCTCAATTCTTGCTGCGGCAAACTTTTCCTACGAAAAAATGCGTGATTATAAAGCGACAGTATTTCGCTATTTAAAGGAGTTTTCTACCAATGCCGGAAACTAATTTTGTTTCGATCGAGGAACTGAAATTCGATGAGAATGGCCTCATTCCCGCCGTCGTTGTCGACAGCGAGTCGAAGAAGGTCCTGACCGTCGCTTACATGAACGCGGAGAGCCTGAAGATCTCCATGGAGAAGGAGCTCACCTGCTTCTGGTCCCGGTCCCGTCAGGAACTGTGGCTGAAGGGGGAGACCAGCAACAACTATCAGCACATCGTCTCCATCACGACCGACTGTGACAAGGATGCGCTGGTCGTCGTCGTCGAAAAGGACGGCCCGGCCTGCCACCTCGGCACCGACTCCTGCTTCGAATACCCGGTCTTCCAGAGCGAGACCCGTCATGAGTTCTCGGTCCAGGGCCTCTATGACCTGCTGGTCGGCCGCAACGAGAGCCGTCCGGAAGGTTCCTACACCACCTATCTCTTCGAGAAGGGCATCGACAAGATCCTGAAGAAGGTCGGTGAGGAGAACACCGAAGTCATCGTCGCCGCCAAGGGGGATGACAAGAAAGAGACCATCTATGAGATCGCGGACCTCATGTATCACGTCATGGTCCTCATGGTCCATATGGGCATCACCGTGTCGGACGTCCTGAAAGAACTGGCGTCCCGCCACATCATCGACCACAAGGTCAAACAGGAAAAAATGGTATGAGTTTCAACAACTTCCACATGCACACCACCTACTGTGACGGTGCGAACACGCCGAAGGAGATGGCGGAAGCGGCCCTGGCACTCGGTTGCCGGGAGATCGGCTTTTCCGGCCATTCCTGGCTCGACTTCGACCCGATGTGGACGATGGAACCGGATGCCGCCGTGCACTACCGGGAGACCGTTTACGGGCTGAAGAACGAGTTCGCAGAACAGATGAAAGTCTTCCTCGGCATCGAACAGGACTATTGCAGCGACACCGACGACCTGCCGCTTTACGACTACGTCATCGGCGGGGTCCACTGCGTCTTCAAGGACGGCAATTACATCTCTGTCGACTGTGACGCTGAGACCCAGCGCCGCGGGGTGGAGGAGTGGTATGGCGGCGACGCCATGGCCTTTGTGGAAGACTACTATGAGCTGGTCGGGAACCTCTATGAGAAGACCCGTTGTGACATCATCGCGCACTTTGACCTCATCACCAAATTCATCGAGCGTGACGACCTCATCGACGTGACCGACCCGCGGTACGTAAAAGCGCAGAACGACGCGCTTTTGGAACTGTTCGAGACCCCCGCTGTGTTCGAACTGAACACCGGCGCCATCTCGCGGGGATACCGTACATCGCCCTACCCGTCCGACCCCGTTCTGGAGCTCCTCGGCAAGGCGCAGAAACCGGTCATCCTGTCCTCGGATTCCCACGCCTGCGGGACCATCCTGTACGGCTTTGAAGAGGCGATGCACCTCGTGAAAAAATACGATCTCAACCTGCTGACGACGATGGAGGAAGTCCTCGCCGTCACCCGTTCCCGTCATTGAAAACCAACGGGCATTATGGTACAATAATGCCCGCCGCACACGCCGGTGTGGCGGAATTGGCAGACGCAAGGGACTTAAAATCCCTCGGTAGCGATACCGTACCGGTTCGAGCCCGGTCACCGGCACCAAGAAGAGCAGAAAGGCTTTGGCCTTTCTGCTCTTCTTTGCTGTGACCGAGGCTCGAACCCTTGGGCCGGAGCGTCAAGAAAACATGCCAGTGGCATGTTTTTAGCGAGTGGAGCTGCGGCAGCAGCTCGGAGTGATTTTGCGAAGCAAAAGCACGTCGAGCCCGGTCAATCGACCGCAAGGTCGATGGGAAAGCTGTTTTCCGATGCAAACCAAAGTTGCGCTTCTTTCTCCTCGCGTCCGACCCATTGGAGACCCCCGGTCAGAAACATAGTCGCCTCGCTCGCTTGGAGCGCTTCGCGATGCTCCTTGTTTCTTCCTGTTTGACGTCCCCGCTTGTTCTGCCGCAGGCAGCGCGGGAACGCGAACCCCAAAAAAAGCCAAAATATTGCGCTTTTTCGGCTTGGGAACGGTTGAGAAACCCACTATATTGTGTTAAACTATAACGAATGTACTTTTAATAATAAAAAGGGGAAATGAACATGGGATTCTTAGACGCCCTTTCCGGCGGCGGAGTCAGCAATGAACCGAACTTCGTCGACTATACCGAGACCTTCTCGGACCAGCCCGTTCGCATCCAGTGCGACACCAACTTTGCGGCGGCACTGCCCTGTACGGCCATCCCGTACTGCGTGAAGATCCAGATCCAGGTCTACCCGGACACGTCCAACCCGGACCTCATCTCGGACGCCGAACTGAACCACATCACGACCGTCCGTTCCATCCTGGGACAGCACCTCGACGGCCGGTTCGTGGGTCAGGGCATCGTCGCGTCTGCCAACATGGCATTCCTCATCTTCTACATCCCGGAGCGCCGCGCCAAGTCCGCCGGCAAAATGCTGGAGGAGAGCTTCAGCAACGCGTTCCGCCACACCGAGTACACCATCCAGCTCGATCCGGAAGGCACCCAGTACATGGAGTACCTGTTCCCGAACGCTATCCAGCTGAAGCAGGTCGAGAACAACAAGATCCTCCGGAAGCTGAGAGGGTACGGGGACGACGGCTCCACGCCGCGACCCATCAAATTCCACTTCGTGTTCCCGAACCGGAAGGCGGCGCTTGAATTCAGCGCCGAAGCTTCCGAGAAGGGTTTCGCATACGAAGACCTCACCCAGGAACCGGCACCCGAAGGCATGGTCCTGCCGAGAGCGCACCTCGTCCTCAGCCGGACGCTGCCGTTCAACATCGAACTGCTCGACCTCGTCGACGAGTACCTGCTCGACCTCTGTGAGGGATACGACGCCACCTATCGCAGTCTGGAAACAGACGTCATCTGAGACATAAAGGAGATTTTTATCATGGCCAATCAGACCGCATTTCCCGCAGCGGGCGACACCGTTGCGATCATCAACACCACCAAAGGCACCATCAAGGTCAAGCTCTTCCCGGAAGAGACCCCGAAGACCTTCGAGAACTTCACGACCCACGCGAAGAACGGCTACTATGACGGCATCATCTTCCACCGCGTCATCAAGGACTTCATGATCCAGGGCGGCGACCCCGAAGGCACCGGCCGCGGCGGCGAGAGCATCTGGGGCCATTCCTTCGAAGACGAGTTCCACCCGGACCTCCACAACATCCGCGGTGCCCTCTGCATGGCGAACGCCGGCCCGAACACCAACGGTTCCCAGTTCTTCATCGTCCAGTGCAGCAGCTGCGACCCCCGCTTCCTCTCCCAGATGGAGCAGATGGGCGTCGAGTACGGCTTCGGCCCGGACGTCATCGAGAACTACAAGGCCCTCGGCGGCACGCCCTGGCTCGACTTCAAACACTCCGTCTTCGGTCAGGTCTATGAAGGCATGGACGTCGTCGACGACATCGCCACGACTCCGACCGGCTTCCAGGACAAGCCCGTCGACGCCATCAAGATCCTGTCCATCGACATCGAAACTCTTTAAAGAATCGAGGAACCCATCATGCGCATCGGTCACGGTTACGACGTCCATCAGTTTGCGGACGACCGCAAATGCATTATCGGCGGGGTAGAGATCCCCTACGAAAAAGGACTGCTCGGTCACTCTGACGCGGACGTCCTGCTCCACGCAGTCTCGGACGCGCTGCTCGGCGCCGCCGCCCTCGGCGACATCGGCGGCATGTTCCCCGACACCGACGACGCGTTCCTCGGTGCGGACAGTCTCGTTCTGCTCGAGCAGGTAGTACATCGCCTCAAAGAGAACGGCTACCGGGTCGGCAACATCGATGCCACCATCATCGCGCAGGCACCGAAAATGGCGCCGCACATCCCCGCCATGCGGGAGAACATCGCAAATGCCTGTGGGGTCGAACTCGGCGCGGTCAACGTCAAAGCCACCACCGAAGAACACCTCGGCTTCACCGGCCGCAAGGAGGGCGTCTCCGCCCACGCGGTCGCCCTCATCGAAACGCTCGACTAAGGAGGAACCCTAATCATGACACTCTGGTCTGATCTCTCGACGCTCTTCAGTCGGGTCATCAGCGTCTTTTCCACCTATGACTGGCTCAGCGACACGCTGGACATCCTGCTTCTGACCGTCCTCGTGTATTCGCTCCTGAAGGTCATCCGGGACTCCCGTGCCCTGACCATCGCCAAGGGCCTCGTCATTTTCATCGTCGCATACATCCTCGTCCTGTTGCTGGACATGAAGTCGTCCATCTTCCTGTTCCGGAAGCTCATCGACAACATCCTCGTCCTGCTGGCGGTCATCTTCGCGCCGGAACTGCGGAAACTGCTGGAAAAACTCGGCACGAGCCGCGGCTACCTGCGTCTGAGCTCGCTGTTCAGCAAGAACGGCTCCGCCAAGGCCATCCAGTACAACGAGGAAATGTCGCGATGCATCAACTCGGTCTGTAAGGCCGCCAAGGAGATGAGCGACGAGCGCATCGGCGCCCTCATCATTTTCGAACGGGCCATGCCCCTCGGTGAGATCATCGACACCGGCACGGTCATCGATGCCCGCATCTCCTCCCAGGTCATCCAGAACGTCTTCTTCCCGAAGTCTCCGCTCCACGACGGCGCGGCGGTCATCCGCAACGACCGTCTCTACTCCGCCGGCTGCATCCTGCCGCTGACGAGCCGTCACAACGAAGTCAGCAAGAAGCTCGGTACCCGGCACAGAGCGGCCATCGGTATGAGTGAACAGTCCGACGCCTACATCCTCGTCGTCTCCGAGGAGACCGGCAGCATCTCCATGGCGGAAGGCGGACGCCTTCACCGGAACCTCTCCGACGGTGAGGTCCGGGAGATGCTCCTCGACGTCTTCCTGATCGATGTCGATGAAGACCGGGAAGAGAGAAAACAGAATCGAAAAGACCGGAAGCGTCCGAAGAAGGACGAATCCGAAAAAACGATCGAAGTGATCGATCACAAGGGAGGTGAGTCGGATGCCGACGACGAATAAACGCGCCCGCATTTCCACTCTCCTCGGAAATACCAGAACGATGGCGGTCATCGCCTTCCTTCTGGCCATTGTCATCTGGCTCGCCGTCTCCATCAATGAATCGCCCGTGGTCGAACGGGTGGTCCGCGACGTCAAAGTCGAAGTCGATGAGAGCATGCCTGCCCAGCTCGGCTACGAGGCCTTCGGCGCCGACAACCTCTATGTCGACGTCACCGTTTCCGGCAAGCGTTATGAAGTGGGGGACAACGTGCTCACCGCCGACGACCTGACCGTGACCGCGGTCACCACGTCGGTCGACTCTCCCGGAAAATACACCCTGCAGCTTCGCGCTGCCTCCAAAGACGACAACCCGGATTACCGGATCGTCAGCAAATCCAAAGACACCGTCGATGTCTACTTCGACGCTCCGAAGACCATCGACGTTCCCGTCGAACCGGTCGTCCGCTCCTCGGGCAACCTGGTCGACACCTCGAAGTACCTGACCCAGGACCCCATCCCGTCCCAGACGTCCGTGGCGGTCAAGGGCCCGGCCACTTACGTGGAGAAGATCTCCCACGCCTATGCCTACGCCGACACGAGCGGCAACCTCCGCAACTCGGAGACCTTCGACGCCACCCTGAAGATCGTCGATGACAAGGACAACGCGGTCAGCTATCTGACGACCGACGCGGCGGACAACATCACCGTCACGGTCCCGGTCTACCAGATCGTCACGCTGCCCGTCGCCGTCTCGTTCTCCAACACTCCGGCGTACTACATCGACAAGGCGCCGAAAGTCAGCATCAGTCCCTCGACCATCCATGTGGCGGTCGACCCGGACAAGCTCGACGGCATGAAGCGCATCTCCATCGGCACCATCGACTTCTCGGAAGTCGAGTCCGGCACGACGAACCTGACTCTCAAAGCCTCCGACATGACGGAGGGCATCCCCATGGACTCCTCGGCTGAGTTCGATGTCACCATCAACACGGGCAACCTGTCCACCCGGACCATCGAGATCAGCAAGCCGTCCATCAAAGTCACGAACAACGCGACCGACCTCACGGTCCGTCCTTCTGCAGAACCCATGACCGTCACCCTCATCGGCCCCGAAGAGGACCTTGCGGCACTGACGGCATCCTCCATCACCTTCACGGCCGACCTGACCGGAAGGAACATCGAAGAAGGCATCGTCCGACTGGCGCTGACCCCCTCGGTCAGTTCCGAGACCTGCTGGTGCTACGGCAGCTACACCTGCCGCGCCACCATCCAGTGACGACGCCTGAAAGAAAGAGGTTCCCTTGAAAAAACGTATCCCACTGATCGCCGTGGCGGCGCTGATGCTCATCGTGGCGTTCCTCCTCATCATGACGAGGCTCCATTCGCCACAGGAAGTCCTGGCACCACCCAACCCCAACGGCGAGAACC
The DNA here is from genome assembly GCA_900317085.1 of uncultured Eubacteriales bacterium. Classification (GTDB taxonomy): domain Bacteria; phylum Bacillota; class Clostridia; order Oscillospirales; family Acutalibacteraceae; genus RUG420. The sequence continues at coordinate 28,978 of ONFJ01000001.1, forward strand.
GGAAGCTCCAGCAGGCCTTTGAGAAGGCTGTAGGCTCCGGAAACGAATACAAGCTCCAGTACCCCGACGAGGGGGACTACCGGAGTGCATATGTCCTCTACGACATCGATGGCGATGAGGAGAACGAGGCGCTGGTCTTCTACTCGAAGACCTCCGACGAAGGCACGGTCCGTGTCAACATCCTCGACCTCATCGACGACGAGTGGGTGAGTGTCCTTGACGAGACCGGCTACGGCAGCAAGATCGACTCCGTCACCTTCGCCGACCTCAACAGCGACAAGACCGCGGAGTGCATCCTTTCCTGGAGCCTTTCCGGCACCGACAGTTCCCGGACCATGACGGTCCATTCGCTGAAACTGGGGGACAGCAAGCCGGAGTTCAAGACGCTCTCCAACATGCCCTACAAGGCGATGGGCGTCTACGACATGGACAACGACGGCAGCCAGGAGATCCTGGTCCTCTGGAATGAGACCACCCGGAAGGTCCAGCAGAACTACGCGGCCCTCATGAAGATGTCCGGCAGCGGCCTTCGACAGGTCGGCGATGAGATCACCCTCGACAGTACGGCCTCCGTCTATGACGGCGTTTACCTTCAGAAAGGACAGACCCCGATGGTCTTCGTCGACGCCCTGAAGGACGACAACACCATGTTCACGGAAGTGCTCTGGTGGGACGGCGTCAATCAGGTCCTGAGAGCGCCCTTCACCGAAAACGCGACCCATAAGAACGTCTCGACCCTTCGGGCTTCGGCCATCCCGGTCAAAGACATCGACGAAGACGGGCTCATCGAGATCCCCGTTGCCTATGGCGACGCCGGCACCTCCGGATCGTCCGGCAGGGCCTCCCGGGAAGAGGTCGACGAGGAAGTCCCCATCGCCCTCAACTCCTGGTCCGTGACCACGGCGGAGGAACCCGGTGTCCTGAAGACCAAGGCTTACGGCATGATCGACACGACGAACCGGTATGTCCTTCAGGTCGACGCCGCGTATCGCGACAGCCTGCGGTTCTACCGGAACACGAAGACCGGCGTCATCACCGTCTACTCCATCGGCTCCGAAGAGACCAGAGAGCCCCTCTTCAGTCTCGTCTATTCCGCCGACGGGAAACCGGAATCCTGGAACAGCGAATACACGTTCCTCAGTGAACAGGGCAGCCGCGCCGTGTTCGGGACCCTGACGAGTGCCGGCACCGCGGCAGGCATCACGAATGAAACCATCCAGAACAGTCTGGTGTTCTATTAAAGGAGAGTTCAGCTTTGAAAAAGATCCTTGTAGCGGAAGACGAATCCGCCATCCGCGAATTTATCGTCATCAACCTCAAACGCAGCGGTTACGATGTGACCGAAGCGGCGGACGGGGCAGAGGCGGTCCGGCTCTTTGACGAGGCGGACGGCGACTTCGACGTCTGTCTGCTCGACATCATGATGCCCGAGATGGATGGCATCGAAGTCTGCAAGGAACTGCGCAAGCGCAGCTCCACGGTCGGTATCATCATCCTGACCGCGAAGACCGAGGAGATCGACAAGGTCACCGGCCTTCTCGTGGGCGCGGACGACTATGTCACCAAACCCTTCTCGCCGGCAGAACTCATGGCCCGCGTCGACGCGCTCTACCGCCGTGTCGAGATGGTGTCCGCCGCTCCGGAACAGCCCCAGAGCACGATCACCCTCGGCGAGTTCACCCTCGATGTCCGCAGCCGTACTCTCACAAAGAACGGCAATCCCATCGAACTGACCCAGGTCGAGTTCCAGATCATGGAATACTTCTTCAACAACCCCGGCGCGGCCCTGTCCCGTACGGATATCCTGCAGCAGGTCTGGGGCAGCTCGTATTTCGGCGAGGAAAAGATCGTCGACGTCAACATCCGCCGTCTGCGGATGAAAGTCGAAGACGTGCCCTCGTCGCCGCAGCACCTCATGACCATCTGGGGCATCGGATATAAATGGGTCAACTGACCGAAGGAGAACGCATGAACGAACAAGAGACCCGTAAACGGCTCCGGCTGACGGGGATTTACCGCCGCTGGCTCACGTCCGGCCCGGCACTCGTCATGACGATCCTGTTCCTGGTGTTCGTCGCGGTGTTCATCATCGGCCGGTATTATTACCGGTCGGCGGCCGACAACGCGGTGCAGAACATGTACTCGAACTCCGTCGAGCAGTTCTTCGTCTCCGAGACGGACAACTCGTCCTTCGAGAACGCCGCGCGCCTCTATGTCGAGGCTTTCGAGGACAAGGACATCATGGATGTCTGGGTCATCGACCCCTCCGGTCATGTCGTCGTCTCGAGCTCCGGGTTTTCGGTCAAAGACCAGCCGATGCCGGACTTTGAGGACGCCCTCAAAAACAGCACCGGGACTGCCAACTTCCACGGCCGGAACATCTATGGGGAGTCCATCACCGCGACGACACATCGCCTCATGAAGAGCGATGAACCCCTGGGCGCGGTCCGCTATGTCGTGTCCCTCCAGCAGGTCAACCGGCAGGTGGCCAACGTGTTCTTCGCGCTGCTCATCGTACTGATCGCCATCGGTCTCATCATGATGGTCTCCGGTATCACCTTCATCGATTCCATCGTGCAGCCCATCCGACAGATCAACGAGGTCACGAAGCGCATCGCCGGGGGAGACATGTCCGCCCGGATGGAGCCCCAGGAGTACCACGATGAGATCTCCGAACTCTCGGAGAACATCAACTTCATGGCCGATGAGCTGAGTTCGACCGACAAGATGAAGAACGACTTCATCTCCACGGTCTCCCACGAGATGAAGACGCCGCTGACCGCCATCAAAGGCTGGGCCGAGACCCTGCAGACCGTCGGGGACTCCGACCCCACGCTCACGAAGCGCGGCATGGAGGTCATCATCGATGAAGCGACCCGTCTGACCGGCGTCGTCGAGGACCTTCTGGACCTCTCGAAGATCGTCAACGGCCGCATGACTCTGCGCTACGAGAAGATCGACATCCTCGCGGAACTGGACGACACCATCTTCGTCTTCAAGGACCGCTCCATGCGCGAGGGCATCGAACTCATCTACAACGTCCCCCACGTGCCGGCACCGGCGGAAGGGGACCCCAACCGCATCAATCAGGTGTTCGTCAACATCCTTGACAACGCCTTCAAATATACCGAGCAGGGCGGCAAGATCACGGTCTTCGCCGAGATGCTGCCTCCCGAAGGGGAAGAGCAGAAGTCCACGCTCCGGGTATTTGTGGAAGATACGGGCTGCGGCATCTCGAAAGAGGAACTGCCGAAAGTCCGTAAGAAGTTCTATAAATCCAACATCTCAGTTCGCGGCAGCGGGATCGGGCTCGCCGTCGTCGACGAGATCGTCAAAATGCATGGCGGCACCATGGACATCCAGAGTGAGGTCGGCGTTGGCACCTGTGTCATCCTGTCCTTCCCGGTCGACACTGTCCCGGTCGAGCCCGTCTCGGTCGAAGAACTCGCTTCGATGGAAGAGCTCACCGAGGTGCCCGAAGTAGAAACGGAGACAACCGAAGTTGAGTAAAAAATGTCATAAGACCAGCATCGGCGGCCAGGCCCTCATCGAGGGACTCATGATGAGAGGCCCGAACGATGCGGCCACCGCGATCCGCCTCCCGAACGGCGAGATCGAAGTCAAACACCATGAAGAAAACCGTCTTCAGGACAGGTACGCGGTCGCCAAATGGCCCTTTATCCGCGGCGTCATCTCGTTCTTCGAGTCCCTGAAGTTCGGCTACCGCTACCTCGACTACTCCGCCGAGAAGTCGATGGAAGACGACGGCACCGTCTATGAGGAAGAGCCCTCGAAGCTCGACCAGTGGATGGAGGCCCATCTGACGGAAGGCGTCATCAACGCTCTGATGATCATCGCGGTCATCCTCGGCGTCGCCCTCGCGCTGGTGCTCTTCATGTGGCTGCCGGCGTTCCTCGTCGACATGTTCGACAAATATGTCACCCACGATGTCCTGGAGACCCACAACCTGCATCCGCTCTTTGAAGGCGTCCTCAAGATCATCATCCTCATCCTCTACATGGCCGGTGTCCGGCGCATGAATGAGATCAAACGCGTGTTCCAGTACCACGGTGCGGAGCACAAGACCATCGCCTGCTATGAGAACGGTCTGGAACTCACGGTCGAGAACGTCCGCGCCCAGACCCGGTTCCATCCCCGCTGCGGCACCAGCTTCACGATCGTCATGCTGCTCATCAGTATCCTGTTTTCGACGATCCTCGTGCTGCTGTTCCCGGGCATCGGCACCATCCGCTGGCTTTGGGTCCTCGTGAAGATCCTCATCATCCCGCTCATCATGGGCTTCGGCTATGAATTCATCCGCTATGCGGGCCGCCACGACAACCTGCTCGCCAACATCCTGTCGAAACCCGGTCTCTGGATGCAGCGCATCACGACCATCGAGCCGGAAGACAGCATGATCGAGTGCGGCATCGCGGCGTTCCTCGCCGTCCTTCCGGAAGACCCGGAGACAGCAGACATCCAATGAACCATACGTATTATCTCGGAGAAGTCCTGAAAGGCGGTACCCGTGCCCTGGTCTCGGCCGGGGTCGAGAACGCGCGCTACGACGCGGAAGAACTGCTCGGGCACGTGACCGGTGTATCGCCACGGGAACTCCTGTTACATCGCGACCGGGAGCTGGAGGAGGAGACCGCCAGGCGGTTTTTCGACCTCATCCGTCGGCGATGTGAACACTATCCGCTCCAGTATCTCCTGCAGGAATGGGACTTTTACAACCTCTCGTTCACCGTGAGGGAAGGGGTCCTCATCCCGCGGCCGGAGACGGAACTGCTCGTGGACATCGCGCTGCAGTATTTGAAACAGTTCCACTCGGAGGGACGTCCCGCCAGAGTGCTGGACCTCTGCTCCGGCAGCGGCTGTGTCGGCATCACCGTCGAGCGGAATTTCGAAAACTGCGAAGTCATCGCCGTCGAGAAATCCGACCAGGCGAGCGCCATCATCCGCGGCAACATGGAACGCAACGGGACAAAGCGGTTCACCCTGAAACAGGGCGATCTGTTCGACGGCCCGGCCGCGTTCGGCATCGAGAAAGCGGACCTCATCCTCGCGAACCCTCCGTACCTCACGAAAGAGGAGATGGAGAGCCTGCAGGCGGAGGTCGGCTATGAGCCGTCTCTCGCGCTGTACGGCGGGGAAGACGGTCTGGTCTTCTACCACGGCATCGCGGAACTCTGGTCGCCGGTGCTCGAACAGGACGGGCTCATCGCCGTGGAAATCGGGGAACAGCAGGGGGAAAGTGTAGCGAAAATCTTTGCTGATTTTTCCGATAACATCAACGTTTTGAAGGACTATTCGGGGCTGCCCAGAGTGGTGGTTTCCGGGCCTAGTTTTTTCTTGACGATTTGATGGAATTCTAGTAGTATGTATATAAGTAATATTTTGCTATATCTTGTGGAAGTGTGTTTACTTTATGCTATTGAGAGCCCTTCGGACCGGAGAACCGATGTACATCGTCATCGCCATTCTCGCCGCGGCATTCCTGGTTTTTTGCGTCATCCCGCTGCATGAGTTCGCCCACGCCTGGGCCGCTGACCGGCAGGGAGACGACACCCCGCGCAATTCCGGCCGCCTGACTCTGAGCCCCATGGCACATGTGGACCCCATCGGCGGTGTCCTCATCGCGCTTATCGGGTTCGGCTGGGGCAAACCGACACCGGTCAACCCCAGAAACTTCCGCAATCAGCGCTGGGGCGAAGTCCTCGTCGCTGCCGCAGGCCCAGCATCGAACCTGCTGTTGGGCTGGCTTTTCCTGTTTATTGAAGCGGTGGTCATGCACATCAGTGCCATCCAGGGTTCCATCCTGCAGATGTCCATCGCCACCTTCTTTGAGTACTCCGCCACCATCAGCATTTTCCTCGGTGTCCTGAACCTGCTGCCTATCCCCATGTTCGACGGGTGGCACATCCTGGAAGGCTTCCTTCCGAACGGGAGCAAAGCCAGGGAATGGGTCTGGCGGAACCAGAGGACGCTGTACATCGTCATCATCGTCCTGCTGTTCACGGGCATCCTGTCGTACCCGGTCTCGGCACTCTCCGAGTTCGTCATCCGGTTCTTTTCCTGGCTGTCGGCTCTGCCCTTCGGGGGTTGAGCATGGAGCAGATCAATTACAAACTGGAAGTTTTTGAAGGTCCCATGGACCTGCTGCTCTCCCTGATCAGCAAACACAAGTTGGACATTTACGACATCCCCATCATGGAGCTTGTCGAACAATACACGGACTATGTCCGCAGGATGCAGGAAGCCGACATGGACGTCGCCAGTGAATTCCTGGAGATGGCCGCCCGGCTCGTCTACATCAAGACCGTTTCGCTGCTTCCGAAGTCCGAAGAGGCCGAGGAACTGAAACGGGAACTGACCGGCGAACTCCTCGAGTATCGCGACTGTCAGATCATGGCGGGAAAACTGAAGGACACCGCGGGCGGGTTCGAGCTTTACACGAAGGGACCCGACGAAGTGGAAGCCGACATGACATACGAGAACTTCCACGAGCCCTTCGAACTGCTGTCCGCTTACCAGGCGGCCATCGGAAAACGGGGACGCAAGCTCCCGCCGCCGGTGGAGGCCTTCACCGAGATCGTCCATCGCAAGATCGTCTCGGTCCAATCCCGGATCAGCTTTATCTTAACGAGCATCTCCGGCAAGGGGAGACGGACGTTCTCCTCGCTCATCCGGTCTTCCAATTCCCGGTCCGAGATGGTGGCCACGTTCCTGGCCCTGCTTGAACTTATAAGGGACAAGAAGGTCATCACGACGGATGACGGAGACGATATGACCATAGAGATCAAGAGGAGTTGAAACGTTTGAACCAGCAAGAGTTGCAGGGTGCGCTCGAAGCCATCCTGTTCGCAGCGGGGGACCCGCTGCCGGTCAAACGGATCGCGGCGGCGCTGGAGCTGCCGGTCTCCGATATCGATACTGCCATCACGGCACTTGCCGCACAGCTGGATGACCGCGAGAGCGGCCTCGTCCTGAAACGCCTGGGAGACCAGGTCCAGCTCTGCACCCGCACCGAGTTCTCCGAACCGGTCCGGTCGGTGCTCGCCATGAAGAAGAACACGCCGCTCTCCGGCGCCGCCTTCGAAGTCCTGGCGGTCATCGCTTACAATCAGCCTGTCACGAAGTCTTTCGTCGAACAGGTACGAGGGGTCGACTGCTCCGGCGTCATCAGCTCCCTCACTCAGAAGGGCCTCATCGAGGAAAAGGGAAGACTCGAACTCCCCGGCCGGCCCATCGTTTACGGCACGACGCCCGCATTTCTGCGGTGCTTCTGCATAGAATCGCTGGAGGAACTTCCTCCGCTCCCGGAAAAGGAAGAAGCCGCAGAGCCTCCTGAAGAAGCTCTCGAGGCTCCTGAAGAAACCGAACTTCCGGAAGCTGAAGAAGAGGCCTCTGACGAAACTCAAGTTATTTATTGATAATTTCATAAATGAGGAGGTGTTGACTATTGGCTTTTCTAAAAGTACTCCTTTGGATCATGAGCATCGTCTGGGTACTCATCATTCTGGCAGTCCTGCTGGTACTGTTCCTTCTTTGGGTCAAGATCGGCGTCAGAGTGGACTACGATGAAGATGACGGACTTGGCATGAAACTCAAGTACGGATTCTTGGGGATGACGGTATGGCCGTTCACTGAAAAACGGAAATACCGGCTCAAGAAGATGTGGAACTTCGTTCGACATCACTTAGGTTCTGCCGGACCCAGAGTCGTGGGGAGAGTTCAGGATAAGTCCATCGGTATGAGAGACAAAATGGCAGTCAGGAATGAAATCAAGACTGCTGAAAAGCTCGCCGGTGAGGCATCCAGGTTACAGGAAGAAGAAGCAAGACTCAACGCTGAAATGAGAAAGGCTGAAGAACAACTTCAGGCTGCAGAAGCAGCGGAGGCAGCCGGTAATCCGTTACCGGATGTTGTGGATGAATCTCAGGTCTCCAAACTGGCAACCATCAAAGAGAAGGTTGACACGTTTGACTTGGAGGGCGCCTATATCAACGGCAAGAGCTTCATTGACGGCTTCGATGCAAACTCTGTTCTGGCACTGCTGGCCTTCATCGGCTCGCAGACGAAGGGGACCCTGTCCAAGGTGATCCGGAAGCGATTCACGATCAAAGAGATCTCGATCGGCTTCACGGTCACCGGCGAAGACGCAGCCGACACGGCCATCAAGTATGGTCAGGTCGCATCCGTCATTTTCCCGGCCATGAGTTTCCTGACCAGAAACATGAAAGTCCGCAAGTACGATATCGAGCTTACTCCGGACTTCCTCGCAACGAAGCAGAAAGCTTCCTTGCACAATCAGATCGCGTTCCGGCCGATCCGCGTACTTGGCCCGTTCCTGCCGTATCTCCGCAAGGTCGGCAAGGAGACGATGGGAGTCGTCAAAGACAACAGCTCCCGCATCAGCGCGAACAAGAAGGCTATGATCGCAGAACGAGACGCAAAATACTTAAGGCAGACTGCTGTGTCCGCTTTAAAAGAAATTAATTAATAGGTGGTGCTTTTCATGAGTAAAGAGACGAACTCTGCAGCAGGACTGCTTGCAACAACTATCGAAAAAGTAAAAGACATGATCGATGTTTCGACCATCATCGGCGATCCGGTCTACACCGAGTCCGGCATGACCATCATCCCGGTCTCCAAGGTCACCTACGGCTTTGCCAGCGGCGGCTCTGACTTCCCGTCTTCGGGCAGCCAGGAACTGTTCGGCGGCTGCGGCGGTGCCGGTGTCACCATCACTCCGGTCGCTTTCCTTCTCATCCAGAACGGCGAAGTCACCCTCAAGCACATCACGGCTTATGACAACGCTGCTGAGAGAATGGTCAACCTTGTCCCCGACATGTTCGACAAGGTCACCGGTTTCATCAACCGCAACAAATAATCGTTTTTAACGACACAGACGCAGCCACCCCTTCCGGGTGGTTGCGTATTGTTGTTTATTCGGAAACTGTTCAAAGGAGTTTTTCAGACGTATGGCAGACAATACCGTCCGTTTACAGAAATACATGGCAGATTGCGGCATTGCGTCCCGTCGGAAGAGCGAGGAGCTCATCGCAGCAGGGAAGGTGAAGGTCAACGGCAAAACCGCCAGGGTGGGCGACAAAGTCGACCCGAAGCGGGACCAGGTGACCGTCGACGGCCGGAAGGTCCGCAAGGACCGGGAGGTCCGTTATATCATGCTGCACAAGCCCCGCGGGTTCATCTCCACCATGAGTGATGAGATGGACCGCAAGTGCGTCGCCCAGCTCGTGGCAGACGTCGGGACCCGTGTGTACCCCGTGGGGAGACTGGACCGCGACTCGGAAGGCCTCCTGCTCTTCACGAACGACGGGGAGTTTGCCAACAACATGACCCATCCGTCGAAGCATGTCAGCAAGATCTACCGGGTCACCATCCGTCCCGACATCACGGACGAACAGGTGGCGCAGATGATGGCCGGCATCCTCATCGACGGCAAAAAGACCCTGCCCGCCGACGTCAAAGTGCTGCAGAAGTACGACGATCGGACCGTCCTGGAAGTCACCCTCTGTGAGGGCCGCAACCGGCAGATCCGCAAGATGTGCGAGGCCCTCGGACTCGAGGTCGCCCGCCTCAAGAGAACGGCGATCGGCCCCGTGAAACTCGGTATGCTCCAGCAGGGAAAATGGAGGGACCTGACCCCTCAGGAAGTGGCGTCCCTGAAACGCGCCGCGAAATAACACAGACATTTGCAAGAACTATTCGTTTCTTGTATAATAGAGGTTACGTTTAAGGCAAAGAACGCACGGTAAGTCCTGCGAAATCGCCTTACAGAGGAGTAATCGAATATGACAAGAAGTATGACCGGCTTCGGTCGTGCCCAGTCGGAAAGCGCCGAGCTCTCCATCTCTGTCGAGCTGAAGAGTGTCAACCACCGGTATTTCGAGCTTTCCACCCGGTGCCCGAGGCAGTACAGCTTTCTGGAGGAGAAAATCAAATCCTACCTCCAGACCCGCATCGCCCGCGGAAAAGTCGAATGCAGCGTTTCCATCCTGGAGCTCGATGCCGCTGACGTCGAAGTGCAGGTGAACCACGGCCTGGCAAAAGCCTATCTGGCCGCGCTCAAGGAGATCACCGACACCTACGAAGTCCGCAACGACGTCTCCTCTATGTCCCTGACCCGGTTCAACGATGTCCTGGCTGTCCACAAAGTGGCCGCCGACGAAGAGGCCATCTGGAACGCGGTCCTGCCCGTCCTCACCGAGGCCTGTGATAAGTTCATCGCCATGAGAGAACGGGAAGGCGAACAGCTGAAGAAAGACATCTGCGAGAAGGCAGACCACATCCTGGAACTGACGGAGTTCATCGAAGAACGTTCTCCGGAGACGGTCCGGGAGTACAACGAGAAACTGAAGGGCCGCATCCGCGACCTCATCGGCGATGTAAAAGTCGACGAGCAGCGCCTCCTGACAGAAGCTGCCATCTATGCCGACAAAGTGGCCGTCGACGAGGAGACCGTCCGTCTCCACAGCCACATCGACCAGCTGAAGTCCATGTTCGAGGACGACAGCGCCATCGGCCGGAAGATGGATTTCCTTGTACAGGAGATCAATCGCGAGGCCAATACGATCGGCTCCAAGGCGTCCGACCTGGAGATCACCTCCAGAGTCCTCGACATCAAGGGCAACGTAGAAAAAATTCGGGAACAGGTCCAGAACATCGAATAAGGACCTGATTTATGGAGATGTGTTTCGTTGAAACTCGTTAACATCGGATTCGGGAACTGTGTGAACGCAGACCGCATCATCGCCATCGTCAGTCCGGAGTCCGCACCCATCAAGCGCATCGTGCAGGGGTGCAAGGAAAAGGGCACGCTCATCGACGCCACCCACGGACGGAAAAGCAAAGCGGTCATCCTGACCGACACAGATCTCTGTCTGCTGTCTTATCTCCAGCCGGAGACACTGAGAAGCAGGATCACCGGAGAAGAGGAACCGGAGGAGGCAGACAAATGAACAGTGGATTCGTACTGGTCCTGTCCGGCCCGTCCGGCGTCGGCAAGGATACCGTCATCAATGAACTGCTCAAGAAGGACGAGAAGACCATCGTGTCCATTTCGATGACCACGCGGCAGCCCCGCCCGGGAGAAGTGGACGGCGTCAACTACTACTTCGTCACGAAAGAGGAGTTCGAAGAGAAGATCCGAAACGACGAGATGCTCGAATACGCTCAGTATGGCAACAACTATTACGGAACCCCCAAGGCTCCTGTCAAAGCATGGACCGAGGAAGGCAAGACCGTCATCCTGGAGATCGAAGTCCAGGGTGCCTCGAAGATCAAGGAACTGCAGCCCGACGTCTGCACGATGTTCCTGATGCCGCCGTCGTTCCACACGCTCCGCACCCGCCTCGAGGGCCGGCAGACGGAGACACAGGACCAGATCGCCCAGCGGCTCGCCATCGCCCGGAAAGAGATCACGATGGCCACCGACTACGATTACATCATCGTCAATGACCGGCTGGAAAATGCCGTAGAAAATATCCTGGAGCTCATCTACCGTCACCGCCGCCACCTGCGCGAAGGGACGCCCGATGACCCCAGCAAACTCGACTGACCCACAACACAAAGGAAGTAAGAAACATGAAAGAACAGACCTTCAACCCCGACCTGAAAGAACTCCTCTACGGAGAAAACGGCGAAAAGAATGTCAGCCGTTATTCGCTGGTCTCCGCCACCGCGAAGCTCGCCCGTGAGATCTCGGACGAAGCCAACATGGAAGGCGAGATCCTGACCGAAAAGCCCGTTTCCCTGGCTCTTGAAAAACTGCTCGACGGTGAGTACACCATCGAGGAGCCCCTGGAGATCCGGGACCTGTAAGAACCAACACTATTCCAGAAGGAGGACCGATGCGGGACATGGGACTCATTGCGGAAGTCGCGGTACAGAACACGGCCTACCATTTCGACCATCTGTTCGGGTACCTCGTGCCGGAGACGTTTGCGGCCGACCTTCAGGTGGGCTGTCGTGTCATGGTGCCCTTCGGGCGCGGCACGGTGCTCCGCCAGGCTGTCGTCATCCGTCTGCTCCCCGCGGAAGAAGCTGTCAAAAGCTCCGGTCTCCCTCTGGACAAGTACAAATCGATCTCGGCGGTGCTGGACAAGACACCGCTGATCGATCGACATATGATCGCATTGGCAGAGTACATGAGGGAACGCACCTTTTGTACTCTTTTTGATGCCCTGCGGACGATGTTCCCGGCGGGCGTCAACCTTACGACTATGGCCTCCTTTGCCGTCACGGACCTGTACCGGAACAGTACGGAGTTCGAGGGCGATGTACAGACCATCGTCGATTACCTCTCCCACAGGACCGGGTACGTCCGGAAGAAGGTCATCCTCTCGGACCTCGGCCTGGACCTCGATTCCGAAGTCCTCGAAGACCTGACGAAGCAGGGCATCCTGCAGCGGGACTACGACGCGGTGCGCACCGTCGGCGACGCCACGGTCCGCATGGTCCGCCTCACGTCCCTCATCGGCAGTGAAGAAGACCTCGACACACTGCCCGAAAAGCTCACGAAGAAGCAGCGGGCCGTCGCGGAGGAGCTCTTCCGCATCGGCACCTGTTCCGTCAAGGAACTGTGCTACTTCACCGGAGTCACGGAAGCGGTCCTCAAAGGACTCCTTTCGAAAGAAGTCATCGAGTACTACGAGCAGGAAGTGTATCGCCGACCCTATGACATCTGTCCGCAGGGAGACCCGAAGCCCATCGTGCTCCAGGACGAGCAGCAGGCCGCGTTCGACGGCCTCACCGCCCAGTGGAAGAACGGGGGAGGCGTGGCCCTCCTGTACGGCGTCACCGGCAGCGGCAAGACGTCCGTGTACCTGCGGCTCATCGATGAAGTGTTTGCGGCGGGGAAGGGCATCATCGTCATGGTGCCGGAGATCTCCCTGACGCCCCAGACCCTCGACCTCTTCTACCAGCGCTACGGCGACACCGTCGCGGTCTTCCACAGCGGCCTCTCCGCGGGAGAACGGCTCGACGAGTGGAAGCGGGTCCGGGAAGGGCTTGCGAAGATCGTCGTCGGCACCCGTTCCGCGGTGTTCGCGCCGGTCGAAGACCTCGGCCTCATCATCATGGACGAGGAACAGGAACACACGTACCAGTCCGACCGGAGCCCCCGCTACCACGCGCGGGACGTCGCGAAGTTCCGGTGCGCCGAGCGGAACGCGCTGCTCGTCCTGGCCTCCGCCACGCCGAGCTTCAGCACCTTCGCCGCCGCACAGTCCGGACGCTACAGCTTCCACGCGTTGCGCACCCGGTACGGAGACGCGACACTGCCGGAGGTCGTCACCGTTGACCTCTGCAAGGAGCGGTCGGCCGGCAACAAGTCGTCCATCAGCCGCTATCTGCTGGCGGAACTGAAGAAGAACATCGACGAGGGACGACAGTCCATCCTCCTCATGAACCGTCGGGGGTACAACACCTACGTGGCCTGTGAGAGCTGCGGGAACGTCGTCACGTGCCCGAACTGCAGCATCTCCCTCACGTATCACAACGCGAACCGGCGCCTCATGTGCCACTACTGCGGCTATTCCGTCCCGTTCTCCCGGGTCTGTCCCGAGTGCGGGGAAGAGGCCGTCCGGTACTCCGGCAGCGGTACGCAGAAAGTGGAGGAGGAACTGGCAGAACTCCTGCCCGGCGCCCGCATCCTGCGGATGGACGCCGACACCACGATGCAGAAATACGCCTACGACCGGAACCTCAGCGCGTTCCGGGACGGCGAATATGATATAATGGTAGGGACCCAGATGGTGGCGAAGGGACTCGACTTCGAGAACGTCACTCTGGTCGGTGTCCTGAACGCCGACAAGGAACTCTACAATGACGATTTCCAGAGCATGGAACGGACCTTCGACCTCATCACCCAGGTCGTGGGGCGCGCCGGCCGCGGACGCTGGTCCGGCAAGGCGGTCATCCAGACCATGAACCCCGGGAATGAAGTCATCCGGTTCGCCCGGGAACAGGACTACGAGTCCTTCTACTCCTACGAGATCGGCGTCCGCAGAGCGATGGTCTATCCGCCCTTCTGCACGCTCGTCTCCGTCGGGTTCCGCGGCGCGAAACAGGACCGGGTCGAACAGGCCGCCGCGGCGTTCCTCGACCTGCTCAAAGAGCGGCTCGGCACGCAGAACGACATCCGGCTCATCGCCCTCGGGCCCATGCCGGAACGGGTCGTCCGAGTGGGCGGCACCTACCGCTACCGGGTCCTCATCAAGTGCCGGTTCCAGGCACCCTTCCGGAACCTCCTGTCGGAGCTCCTGCGGGAGTTCGGCCGGGCACCGGAATCCAAAAGCATCACCACCGTTGTCGATGTGGAGAACGGTTAAGAAGGAAGAACGATTATGGCAACCAGAAATGTAGTAAAGAAAGAGGACCCCATCCTGCGCAAGCAGAGCCGGGTCGTCACCAAGTTCGATGAGCGCCTCTGGGAACTCCTCGACGACATGGCGGAGACCATGTATGCCGATGAAGGCGTCGGCCTCGCCGCGGTCCAGGTGGCATCGCTCAAACGGGCGGTCGTCGTCGATATCCAGGACGGCAGGGGCATCACCGAGCTCATCAACCCCGTCATCACCCACGAAGAAGGCACCCAGTACGAGATCGAAGGCTGCCTGTCCATCCCCGGTGAGTACTATGAGACCATCCGTCCCGAACGGATCACCGTCGAGTACGATGACCGTCACGGTCAGCACCATGTCGAAGACGTGGAAGGCTTCCGCGCGGTCTGCTACTGCCACGAGATCGACCACACCAACGGCATCCTGTTCCTCGACCGCCTGAACCCGGACCCCCATGACCGGGAGGAACTCGAGGAGATGGCGAGAAAACGCCGTGCCGAAAAGGCAGAACGCGCAGAAAGGATGAAATCCTGAGTTGAGAATCGTATTTATGGGGACCCCGGACTTCGCGGTCTCCTCCCTGGAGCGGCTCATCGCCGAAGGACATGACGTCGTCGGCGTCTTCACCCAGCCGGACAAACCGAAGGGACGCAAACACATCCTGACGGCGCCGCCGGTCAAGGAGTGCGCGCTGCTCCACCACATTCCCGTCTACCAGCCCGAGTCCCTGAAACACGGGGAGGCGCAGCCCATCCTCGAAGAACTGCAGCCCGACGTCATCGTCGTCGCCGCCTTCGGCATGCTCCTGAAGTCCGATGTCCTCGACTTCCCGAAGTACGGGTGCATCAATGTGCACGCGTCTCTTCTGCCGAAGTACCGGGGCGCCGCGCCCATCAACGCCTGCATCCTGAACGGTGAGACCAAGACCGGCGTCACCACCATGCAGATGAACGAAGACCTCGACACCGGAGACATCCTCCTGTCCGAGACCGTCACCATCGGCGAGAACGAGACCGCCGGTGAACTCTTCGACCGGCTCGCGGTCCTCGGCGGCACGGTCCTCCAGAAGACCCTCGAAGCCATCGAGGCCGGCACCCTGACCCGCACGCCCCAGGACGACACGCAGTCCTGCTACGCGGGCATGCTGTCCAAGGCGGATTCGCCTGTCGACTGGTCCCGCACCGCACAGCAGGTCCACGACCAGATCCGCGGTCTGTCTCCCTGGCCCGGCGCTCTCACCATGAGAGACGGCGCCCAGCTGAAGCTGCACCGCTCGCTCCTTGCCCCGGACCTCTCCGACGAGACGACCGGCTGCACGAAGGCCGGCGACCTCTACGCGGAGCAGGGGAAACTCTATGTCCGCTGCGGCGATGCACGCTATGTGGAACTCACCGAAGTCCAGCCCCAGGGCTCCCGTGCCATGGACACGAAGTCGTACCTCCTCGGCCATCCCGTCGAGGCGGGACAGAGTGTTTCGTAATATAAAGTTATTTTTAAGTTTTTGTCCTTATATTGAAGCTGTAAACCCATCCAAATCTGTCAAAGAGAGGTGTATGTTATGTACGGTTATCAAGGTCTTGGCAATCTCAGCGCCTACGGCATCGGCTCTGCTTACACGTGGTCCTACATCCTGGTGCTGGTGTGCTTCTTCGCAGCCCTGATCGCATCCTCCCGTGTCAAATCGGTCTACGCAAAGTTTGACGAGTACAAGGCATCCAAGGGACTGACGGCCGAGCAGGCCGCTCAGAGAGTGCTCGATTACTACGGCATCACCAATGTCAGCATCCAGCACATCCCCGGAGAGCTCTCGGACAACTTCAACCCGAAGACCAACATCATCAGCCTGTCCGACAGTACCTACGGACATTCGTCCATCGCCGCCATCGGTGTCGCCTGTCATGAGGCGGGCCACGCGGCACAGCACGCGCAGGGCTATCTGCCCATCAAAGTGCGCAATGCCATCATCCCGGTCTGCAACATCGGATCGGCCGCCGGCATCCCGCTGGCCCTCATCGGCATTTTCCTCAACATGTCCGGCCTCGTCTATTTCGGTCTTTTACTGTACGCCTTCGTCGCGCTGTTCCAGTTCGTGACCCTTCCGGTCGAACTCGACGCGAGCCACCGGGCGCTCAAGGTCATCGACGAGACCAAAATGCTCGAAGGCAACGAGTACACCGGAGCCCGCAAGGTCCTGACCGCGGCCGCCATGACCTATGTCGTCGCCGTCGCCACCGCTCTTGCGAACCTGCTCCGCTTCGTCATCGTCTTCCTGGGCAACAGCAGACGGAGCAGCTGATATGAAAGACCCGAGACAGCTCGCTTTTGAAACGCTGCTGAAGCTCCAGAAGCATCAATCCTATTCGAATCTGTCCATTGCCGGCGTCCTGGGGTCCTCTGACCTGTCGGGCGCCGACAAGTCGTTTTTCACGACCCTTGTGTACGGAGTCCTCGAGCGGAAACTGACCCTCGACTACAACCTGTCCCTGTACCTGAAGCAGCCGCTGAAGAAACTGAACCCGAATGCCTACGCGGCCCTGCTGCTGGGGGCGTACCAGGTCCTGTTCCTTGAAAAGGTCCCGGACCACGCCGCCATCAACGAGAGTGTGAAGCTGACCCGCAAGAACGGGGCGTCCTTCGCGTCCGGCCTCTGCAACGCGGTCCTGCGGAAAGTGGCCTCGAACGGGCTCTGCCTGCCGGAGGCACCGGCTGCCGCGCCGGAGGACGGAAGACCCCTCACGGACAAGGAGTATGCGTATTACAGCGTCCTCTATTCCGTCCCGGTGCCCCTCATCCGCCTCTGGGTGGAAGCTTACGGGTTCGAGAAAACGGAAGGCATCCTGAAAGACGCTCTGGGCCCCCGTCCTCTGACGGTGCGGGTGAACACGACCCGTACGACGGCGGAGGAACTCATCGCCCGACTGGAAACCGAAGGTGTTACGGCGGTGCCCCATGAGGCAGTGGGCGATGCACTCATCCTAGAGTCCGCCGGGGACCTCGCAGCACTCCCGTCCTTCCGGGACGGGCTCTTCCACGTGCAGGACGCCGCGTCCCAGCTCTGCTGCGCGAACGTGGCGGCGGAGCCCGGCATGACGGTCTATGACCTCTGCGCGGCCCCCGGCGGGAAAAGCTGCACCCTTGCGGAACACATGGAAAACAAAGGTGTCGTCCGCGCTTTTGACCTCTATGAGAAGCGGGTGGGGCTCATCGCCGAAAACGCGGAACGCCTCGGTCTCTCCATCGTGGAACCCGCGGTGGGAGATGCCACGGAATACGACCCGGAGCGGCCCCCTGCGGACCGTGTCCTCTGCGACGTGCCCTGTGCCGGATACGGAGACATCGGGCGCAAGCCGGAGATCCGTTTCAAAGACCCCGGTTCCGTTGACAATTTTCCTGCCTTACAGTATGATATTTTAGATAAGGCGGAACAATATGTAGTGGACGGCGGACGCCTCGTATACTCTACCTGCTCCCTGAACCCCGCGGAGAACGAAGCGGTGGCGGAGCGATTCCTGGAGGAGCACGACGGCTGGAACCTCGTCCTCATGAAGACCTATTTTCCGCAGGACTACCACTGTGACGGCTTTTTCAATGCCGTCTTCGAGAAGGCGAGGGAAGGGTAACGGAACGCAAAGACATCCGGGCGATGACGCTGCCGGAACTGACGGAGGACATCGTGGCCCTCGGGCTCCCGAAATTCCGGGCGAAACAGATCTATTCCTGGCTCCACCAGAAGTACGTCGCGTCCTTTTCCGATATGACGAACCTGTCGAAAGACCTCCGTGCGTCCCTGGCGGAACACTATGAGATCTACGACGCGAAGACTGTCCTCAAGCGGACCTCCGCCATCGACGGGACCGTCAAGTACCTTTACGAACTGAACGACGGGAACACCGTGGAAACGGTCCTGATGAAGTACAAGTACGGTTACTCCATCTGCATCTCTTCGCAGATCGGCTGTGACATGGGGTGTTCCTTCTGCGCGTCCACCATCGATGGCTGTGCCCGGAGCCTCCGGACCTCCGAGATGCTGGCGCAGATCTATACCGCCCAGCGCGAACTGGGCATCCGGGTCTCCCACATCGTCCTCATGGGCATGGGAGAGCCTCTTCTGAACTACGACAACATGCTCCGCTTCCTCGACATCATCACCGGGGAAGACGGCGCCAACATCAGTGCCCGGCACATCTCGGTGTCCACCTGCGGCATCGTGCCGAAGATCTACGAGCTGATGGAGCTCCGGCCCCAGTTCACGCTCTCGGTCTCTCTTCACGCGCCGAACGACGACATCCGTAACAAGATCATGCCCGTCAATCGCCGATGGGGTGTGGAAGTGCTGCTGAAAGCCTGCCGGGACTACATCGCCGCCACGAACCGCCGCATCTCCTTTGAATACGCGATGATGAGCGGCATCAACGATACGGACGAGTGCGCCAGAGAACTGGCCTCCCGTCTGAAAGGCATGCTGTGCCATGTCAACCTCATCCCCGCCAATGAAGTGCGGGAGAACGACTACGTCAGAAGCTCCGCGGACCGCCTGCAGGCGTTTGCCGCGATATTGGAGAAGAACGGCATCACCACGACCGTTCGACGGACCCTGGGACCCGACATCGAGGCGTCCTGCGGTCAGCTGAGAAGAAACCACGCAAAGGAGGCGTCAGAGACATGAGGATCATTGCAAGGACCGACCCCGGCAAAGTCCGTTCCAGCAACCAGGACTCCTATGCCGCCGGAGAATTCCGCAACGGTGTGGCCTGGGCCGTCGTATGTGACGGGATGGGCGGCAGTGTCGGCGGCAACATCGCAAGTTCCACTGCGGTCCGGTCCATCTCTGAACGGATCACCACGGCGTACCGGGAGAACATGAGTTCCTCCTCCATCCGCAATCTGCTGGTGACCGCCATTACCAATGCCAATTTTGAGATTTTCGACATGGCCTCTGCCAACCCCGACCTCACCGGGATGGGCACCACCGTCGTCGCCGCCATCATGGATGACGAGAACATCTATGTGGCCCACGCGGGGGACAGCCGTGCGTACATCGTCAACAAGTCATCCATCCGGCAGATCACCCGGGACCACTCCGTCGTTCAGAAGATGATCGAGAACGGAGAGATCACCGAGGCGGAAGCGGTGCGCCACCCCAGCAAGAACCTCATCACGAGGGCCCTGGGCGTCGACGAGAACCTCCGGGTCGACTTCAACGAAGAGCCCTGCGGAGAGCGCACCATGCTGCTCATCTGCACGGACGGCCTCACGAACTATGTGACGGACGAGGAGATCCACCAGACCATCCTGAAAGGCCTGCATACAGACTTTGCGGAGACGCTGGTCGACCTCGCGAACGAACATGGCGGCGGGGACAACATCACCGTCGTCGTTGTGGAGGGCTGAGTGTATGGATAATTATGTGGGAAAACGGCTCGACGGCCGCTATGAGATCCGCGAGATCGTCGGCGTCGGCGGTATGGCCGTGGTCTACAAGGCCTACGACAATATCGACGACCGCATGGTCTCCATCAAAGTTCTGAAAGACGAGTTCCTCGCCAACGAGGAATTCCGCAGACGGTTCAAAAACGAATCCAAAGCCATTGCCGTCCTGTCCCATCCGAACATCGTCAAGGTCTACGATGTCTCTTTGGGCGATAAACTCCAGTACATCGTCATGGAGTACGTGGAAGGCATCACGCTGAAAGAATATATCGAGCAGCAGGGCGTCATCCCCTGGAAGGAAGCGGTCCACTTCACGACCCAGATTCTCCGGGCGCTTCAGCATGCCCACGACAAGGGCATCGTCCACCGGGACATCAAGCCCCAGAACATCATGCTGCTGGAAAACGGGACCATCAAGGTTACGGACTTCGGTATCGCCCGGTTCTCCCGTGGCGAGACCCGCACCATGACGGAAGCCGCCATCGGCTCGGTCCACTACATCTCTCCGGAACAGGCGAGAGGCGAGATGACCGACGACAAGGCGGACATTTACTCCGTCGGTGTCGTTCTCTACGAGATGATCACCGGACGCCTGCCCTTCGAGTCCGACAGCGCTGTGTCGGTCGCCATCATGCAGGTGCAGAACGAGGCGACCCCGCCCCGTGAGATCAACCCGCAGATCCCGGTCGGCCTCGAACAGATCACGCTCCACGCCATGGAGAAGAGCACCGCGAACCGGTATCAGTCCGCCGCGGAGATGCTCCTCGACCTCGACGAACTGAAACGCAACCCGTCCATCAAATTCGATTACACCTACTTTGTCGATAAAGAACCGACCAAGTTCATCAACCGTGAGTCCGTCACGGCTGCCGGCTATGGCCCCGTCGCGCCCCGTGTGGGCGGCGGATCCTCCTCTTCCGGTGCGAACCCGGTCATCCCGGACCGGAACGAACCGAAGAAGGGCAATGTGAGACGCAACATCGGCATCGGCGTCGGCATCGGCCTTGTGGCCGCCATCGTGGCGGTACTGGTCTTCCTGCGCCTCTTCACCGATGTCCTCGGCGGCAGCGACCTGACCGTCCCGAACTTCGTTGGCAAGATCTATGCCGAAGAGATCGACGGCAACGAGCGGTACGAAGACTTCGACTTCGACCTCACATATGTCTCCTCGACGACCGCCAAAGAGGGCGAGATCATCAAGCAGGATCCCGTCTCCGGCACCAAGGTCCGCAAGGGTCAGACCATCAAACTGGAAGTCGTCTCCAAGGGCACTGTCTCTGAGATCCCGGAGATCTACGGCAAGACCCTCATCGAGGCCAGTGAGATCCTCCAGACCGAAGGTTTCACGAACCTGAAGGCAGAGACCGAGTTCTCCGCGACTGCAGAACCGGGCACGGTCCTCCGTTCCGACCCCGCCCAGGGCTCTGAGGCGGACACCTCCGAGACCATCCTTCTGATCGTCGCCACCGATGAGAGCAACGAGAAGACGACGGTTCCGGACGTCCTCGGCATGAACTACTACGAAGACAAATCGTCCGTCGAACAGTTCTTCACGAAGGCGGGCCTCAAAGTGGGCTCCGTCACGGAAAAAGATTCCGCGGAAGATAAGGGCACCATCATCGAGCAGAGCGTCCGCAGCGGCCTGAAGGCCAATAAGGGCACGGCCATCGACCTGACCGTCAGCTCCGGCTCCGGCGCACAGAAGACCGGCCGGGTCTCCATCATGCTCCCGAACACCGGCAGCACCCAGACTGTCCGCGTCTATGTCGCGAACGAGCTCCAGAAGAGCTCCGAGGTCCTGCTGAACGGCCGCAGCTACAGCGTCGAGATCACCGGCAACGGCACCGACGTCCCCGTCGACATCTATATCGGCGAGACCAAGGTCTACGACGCGAAGGCTAACTTCACCCGCAGCTCGGTCCCCATGTCCGACGTCAACACTTATACGTATTCCGAAACAACCACATCCGCAAACGGCGGGTTCATCCTGCCCTGGTGATTTCATGACAACACTGACCGGAACTATCATCAAAGGCATCGGCGGCTTCTATTATGTAGAGGCCGCCGACGGGATTTATGAATGCAAGGCGAGAGGGGCCTTCCGCAACGAAGGCGTGACTCCTCTGGTCGGCGACCGCGTGTCCATCACCGTCAATGACGGGGACACGGAGAACACCGTCGACGAGATCTTCGATCGCAAGAACGAGCTGCGCCGACCGCCGGTCGCGAACATCGACCGCATCATCATCGTGGTGGCCAGCATGGAACCCCGCCCGAACCCACTCGTCATCGACCGGCTGACCGCCATCGCGGTCCGCAAGGGCATCGAGCCCGTCATCGTCCTCAACAAGGCCGACCTCAAGGACGTCACGGAACTCCGTGAGACCTATGAGAAGACCCCGTTCCCGGTGGTCACGACCAACGGCCTGACCGGGGAGGGGACCGAGGAACTGAAAGCGCTCCTGGAAGGGAAGACCTGTGCCTTCACCGGAAACTCCGGTGTCGGCAAGTCCACGCTCCTCAACGCCCTCGACCCGTCTCTGGACCTCGCCACGGCGGAGATCTCCCGCAAGCTGGGGAGAGGCCGTCACACGACGAGGGAATGCACGCTCATGAAGGTCTGCGGCGGCTATGTCGTCGACACACCGGGCTTCGCCTCCCTCGAATTTGCCCGCGATGAACTGGTGCTGAAAGACGAACTGGAAGACTGTTTTCCGGAGTTCGAGCCGTACATCGCCAACTGCAAATTCCACCCGTCCTGTGCCCATCTGAACGACAAGGGCTGCGCCGTCACGGCGGCGGTCGAGGAGGGGCTCATCGCCGAATCGAGATACCGCAGTTACCGGGCGATGTACGAAGAGGTAAAAGACCTCGAAGCCTGGCAGCTGAAATCGTCAAAATAACTTGTGTTCAATTTGTTTCTGCGTTATAATGATTAGCCGAAACAGTGCTTCGATCTATTCTGAAAAGAGGTACCGCATTGAAAAAGAAGGGTAGAAAAGGCAAAGGCTTCGGCCGGCTGTTCGCCGGTCCGGACGAGTCTGCCCGAAATGCGTTTCGTTCCCGCCGGGAAGCGGACCTCGAAAACGATGACCTCGAGACCCCGGAAGACATCCTCGCAAAGTACGGCAAGTACCTCGATGAGGACGGTGTCCCGTTCAAAGGCATCAACCCGAAGCCAAAGTACTATGTGGTCCCGAAGGAAGTCCCGGAGGAAGAGCTGACGGTCAGCCGCCAGCCCATCGTCCACCAGATCCTGACGACCCCGGCCCCGCAGACACCGAAGCCGAAAAAGGCGACGGTGAAGAAAGTGCAGAAGACCGATCCGAAAACGGTCGTCGTGAAGAAACGGTGCGCACCGGAACCGGCACCGAAGAAAGTCACGGTCCGGAAGGTCGAAAAGCCTGTCATCCAGGAACCGGAGACCACCGCAAAAACCATCAAAATCAAAGTGAAATCCAAATCATAAATCGGAGGACCGAACTACCATGACCGTCACAGAACTTCGCGCGGTACTGGACCTTGCCACCAAGAGTCTGGCCGCTGTCACAACTGAATTACGCGTCGAGATGAAAGATGTTCCGAAAGCAGTCGACCTGCTCATCGTACGGAACCTCTGCATGACCGCGGAAGGCGTCAACTCGGACGAAGCTGTCCTGAGCGCCGCCATCGAGGAGACCCTGGCGCACAAGCGCACTCTTCTCGCGGACGTCACCGCGCCCCGTGTCCTTCCCGTCGACTCCCTCTGGGACCCGGCCGGTCCGGAAGAGTACGCCGCGAAACTGGCGGAGATCGACGAAAAAGAAAATGAGAACGCCGACGCCCACAGCCTGCGCATGATCGTCATGGCGGGCCTCAAGGGCATTGCCGGCTTTGCCTGGGAAGCATACCAGATCGGCTACGAAGATGAGGGCATCGACCCGTTTCTGCAGAGAGTCCTGCAGCGGACGCTCAAGTACACCCTCAGCGTCGGCCTGCTCTTCAACCTCTCGATGGAAGTCGGCGGCTTCGGCTACCGCGCCATGGGCCTGCTCGACAACGCCCGCATCGAGCGGTACGGTTCTCCCAAACTGACCAACATCGAACTCGGTGTCCGCACCAAGCCGGGCATCCTGGTCTGCGGCTCCGACATCCGTGCCCTCGAGTGCCTGCTTGAGCAGACGAAGGGCACCGGCGTCGAAGTCTACACCCACGATGAACTCATGTCCGCGCACTGCTATCCACAGCTCTCCGGTCTCGACCATTTCGCCGGCAACTACGGCGGTTCCATGGCGAGCCAGAAGTCGGACTTCAATTACTTCAACGGCCCCATCGTCGTCACCGGCGGCGCTCTGGAAGAGCCGGCGGAAGGTTATGCCGACCGCATCTACACGACCGGTGTCGCCGGCTTCGCCGGTGTCCCGCACCTGACCACGGACAAGGATGAAGTCACGGACTTCTCCGCCGTCATCGAGCAGGCGAAGACCTGCGCCGCGCCGACCGAACTGAGAAAGGGAGAGGTCGTCACCGGCTTCGGCCACGACCAGCTCTACTCCATGGGCGAGATGCTGACCGGTGCCATCGAGGATGAGTCTATCGCCAAAGTCATCACCATCATCGGTGCTGACGCATCCGACCCGTCCCGCACCTATGTCTCCGAACTGGTTTCTTCGCTGCCGAAGAACTCCATCGTCATGACCGACGGTCCCGTCAAGTTCCGGTTCAACGACCAGTACCTCGGCACGCTCCGCGGCATGCCCCGCACCATGGACATCGGTGCCATCAACGACACCTACTCCTTCTGCATGGCAGCGCTGAAGCTCCAGGCCGACCTCGGCAAATATGACATCAACGGTGTCCCGATCTCCTATGTCGTCTCCCTCGGCGATGAACGGGCGATGACCGCGTTACTGACCCTCATCTACATCGGGGCCAAGAACCTCACCGTGTTCCCGTCCTATCCCGACTACATGACCGACAGTATCATCGGTGTCTTTGAGAAGAACTTCGGTCTCCGCACCGCGAAGACCCCGGCGGAAGATGTGGAAGCCTTCTTCGCGAAGAAGCCCGTCAGCGCCGACGGCCCCATCGACCCGGAGATGCTCATCATCGACATCATCGAGAAGTACCCGGATGCCGCTCAGGTCCTCATGAACTGCGGCATGAGCTGTGTCACCTGCGGTGCCGCGCTCTATGAGTCCCTGTCCGAGGCCTGCATGGTCCACGGTCTCGACCCCGAAGACGTCAAGGAAGTCCTTGACCACGAACTGGGTCTTGTCGAAGACTGATCTTTCGTGTAAAATGAATTGAATTCATAATTTCGACACAAATCTTTTCACACAAGCAAAGACTCATTCTGACAGAAGGAGAGAATGACCATGAAGAAAATCATGAAACGGCTCATTGCAGCACTGGTCGCTGTCCTGACTCTGACAGCGGTACTCAGCATGTCTTCCTTCGCGGCGACCGCCAGGAACGTGAAGAAATACAAAACGTACACGGTGCTGGGGGACAGTGTGGCTGCCGGTTATTCGCACCCGGGCTATGACATGAACCACGACTACAACAAAGTCGAGTGGAACCTGGTCCCGGGTACCTATCCCGACATCCTCGGCAAGGCCGTCAATGCGACGACCGTCCATCAGCTTGCCCACAGCGGCTACCGGACCACGGACCTGCGTGCCCTGCTGTACAACGACTACAACGGCGACGGCATGAGCCCGCTGCGCCTGCCCTCCATCAACAATGACGCCCGTCACCTGAACGTCGACCAGCTCAATGTTCTGCGGAAAGCGTTCCAGGACGACATCACGAACTCCAACCTCATCACTCTCAACATCGGCATCAACGACTCCACCCAGCCGCTGATGATCACGATGGAGACCCTGACGGCAGATGTCGGTGTCCTTGGCAACCAGGTGGCCGCGCTGCTCGACCCGTTCAACTACGTGAAGAACACGCTGAACAACATCAACACGCTGGTGGTCGACGCCCAGTTCTATGCCGCTCTCGCGCAGGCTGAGCTGACCTCGTTCCGGATGTTCTCCGAGAACTTCGACGCCATCGTTTCCCGCATCCACGAGCTCAACCCGGAGGCGAAGCTCATCGTGGTCGGCCTGTACAATGCCTCTGAGAACGACACCATCCCGTCCGGCGGCATCGGCATCCCGATCGGCGACATCTTCGGCAGCCTCTATGCGAACATGAACAACTACATGCAGAATGGCAGCCCGTATGCCAGCAAGGGGTACTACACCTTCGTCGACACCTGGGGCATCAGCTCCCACATGAACGACCCCGATTCCCCGATGTACCGCGGCGACAACCACCCGACCCTGAAGGGCCATCAGCAGATCGCCGACCGCATCCTTGCTGTTCTTCCGACCCGGAAGTAAATCGAACAACAAAAAGACCTCCGAACCACGGTTCGGAGGTTTTTCTGTTCTGTATCCGGTTTTGCTGCGGCGATCTACAGATATTTCTGATAAGCGCCGACCGCGAGCTTGTCACACCGCTCGTTTTCCGGGTGGCCGGCATGGCCCTTGACCCACTCGATGGTGACCTCGTGCTTCGCGAGCTCCGTGAGGAGTTCGTCCCAGAGGTCCGGGTTCAGGGCAGGTTTTTTGTCCTTCTTGCGCCAGCCGTTCTGCTTCCAGCTTTCCGCCCAGCCCTTCGTGATGCCGTTGCAGAAGTACTGAGAGTCGGAGTAGATAGTGAGCTTGCAGGGCTTCTTGAGGGCCTTCAGGCCCACGAGGACGGCGGTCAGTTCCATGCGGTTGTTCGTGGTCTCCGGTTCGCCGCCGGAAAGCTCCTTTTCGATGCTGCCGTAGCGCAGGATGGCACCGTAGCCGCCGGGGCCGGGGTTGCCGGAACAGGCACCGTCGGTATACAGTTCTACGACCGGTAAATCGCCCATATGGTAAGACACCTCTCTGTCAGGAAAATCGATTATGCTCTTATAATAGTAACACTTGAGAGGCGGGAAAAAAAGTGTATAATTTATTGTGAGAAAGTTTGACATTGGACCAAAAGGGCATTACAATGTTGTCTCGCTCTCTATTAATTAATATATAAGCGCGGGTGGGCACGGAATTTGACACTCAGCGTTTGCATAGATCGCAAAAACCCATTTCCAAAAGGAGTATTTATGCCAGCAAGAAAAAACTACAACAAGAACTACCGGCGCCGGAACGGGTCTCATAAAAAAGACAGCGGAACGTTCCAGCTGCCGCTCAAAGTCTCGTTCCTCGGCGGTCTCAACGAGATCGGCAAGAACATGACCCTGTTCGAGTATGATGGCGATATGGTCATCCTCGACTGCGGTCTGTCGTTCCCGGAACCGGAGATGCTCGGTGTCGACATCGTCATCCCGGACTTCACGTACGTGGAGCGGAACAAGGACCGGATCAAAGGTATCATCATCACCCATGGTCACGAGGACCACATCGGCGGCCTCGCATACCTCCTGAAGGTGGTCAACAAGCCGGTCTACGGCACGCCGCTGACCATCGGCCTC
Source organism: uncultured Eubacteriales bacterium (assembly GCA_900317085.1). GTDB lineage: Bacteria > Bacillota > Clostridia > Oscillospirales > Acutalibacteraceae > RUG420. The sequence goes on from ONFJ01000001.1 coordinate 56,275, forward strand.
ATCAAGGGCAAACTCGAGGAACACGGCCTCCTGCAGAGCGCAGAGCTCCATGAGATCGAAGCGGGCGACCGGTTCAAACTCGGCAAGTTCGACATCGAGGCCATCCACGTCAACCACTCCATCCCGGATGCTCTGGCCTTCGCGCTGACGACCGACGTCGGCACGGTCATCCATTCCGGCGACCTCAAGATCGACACGACTCCGGTCGACGGCCGCATGATCGACCTCGCCCGGTTCGCCGAACTGGGGAAGGAGGGAGTCCTCTGTTACTTCGCGGACTCCACCAACGCGATCAAGCCCGGCTACTCCGCCAGTGAATCCTCCGTCGGAGACAGCTTCGACCGTCTGTTCAAGGCGGCGGGCAAACGGCGCGTCATCGTCGCCACCTTCGCGTCCAACATCCACAGAGTCCAGCAGGTCGTGAACCAGGCCGTGGCCACCGGGCGGAAAGTCGCCCTCTCCGGCCGCAGCATGGAACACGTCATGGCCGTCGGTCAGGAACTCGGTTACCTCGACGTGCCCGACGGACTCATCATCCCCCTCGACCAGATCTCCCGGTACCCCGACGACCAGCTGGTGCTCATCACCACCGGCAGCCAGGGCGAACCGATGTCGGCACTGTCCCGTATGGCCTTCTCCGACCACCGGAAAGTCCGGGTCACGCCGAACGACTATGTCATCATCTCCGCCACCGCCATCCCCGGCAACGAGAAGATGGTCGGCCGTGTCGTCGACGAGCTGATGAAACTGGGGGCCGAAGTGGTCTACGAGCGCATGTACGAGATCCACGTCTCGGGCCACGCCAATCAGGAAGAACTCAAGATGATGCTCGGTCTCATCAAACCGAAGTACTTCGTACCGGTCCACGGTGAGCAGAAGCATCTCCAGAAACATAAAGAACTCGCGGAAAAGATGGGTATCCCATCCGAGAACATCATCATCACGGACATCGGCCGCACCATCGAACTCTCGGAAGACGAGATGAAGATCTCCGGCACCGTTCCGGCGGGCCACGTCTTCGTGGACGGCATTGGCGTCGGCGACGTCGGAAACGTCGTCATGAGAGACCGGAAACGTCTGGCGGAAGACGGCATCATCACCATCGTCGTCGCCATGGACAGCGCCTCCGGCGAGGTCGTGTCTGGCCCCGACATCATTACCCGCGGTTTCGTATACGTCCGGGAGTCCGAGGACCTCATCATGGATTCCCAGGAAGCAGCCATGTGGGCCATCGAGAACTGCCTCGAGAACGACATCCGCGACTGGTCCACCATCAAACAGCGCGTCCGGGACGAAGTGTCCCACGTGGTCTATGACAAGACCAAGCGCAGCCCGATGATCCTTCCCATCATCATGGAGGTATAACTTCGTTGACTATCGTTACTGGTATCCTGGCGTTCCTGATCTTACTGGCCGCCATGGCATCGACACTGGTCCTGTACGGTTTCAATCACCTGTACGGCATCATCCAGTTCGCCGTTTTCTTCGCGCTCATCATCGCGTACTTCATCTTCTGGTACTCGAAACGGCGCTACTACAACTCGGTCATCCGCGCGGCGGAGAAGTACTTCGAGTCCCACGGGGGCGCGGAGAGCTATCCCATGCCCGTGGCCGTGGTCGGGAAGAACGGCAACATCGTCTGGTATAACGACCTCTTCCGGGTGACCATGATGGGGAACAACCTCATCTCCTCCGGCAGGATCTCCGAGTTCATCGGCGATGTACCTTTCGAGGAGGTCTGCCGGCGAAATGGAGGCCTGGACCTCGAATTCGGCGGCCGCATGTACACGGTCTATGCCGGTGAAATGGATGAGAAGACCGGCTCCGCCTGCTTCTTCTTCCTCGACAACACCGAACTGAAACGGGACGCCGGCGAGTACCGGCAGTCGAAGCCCTGTGTCCTCTACATGAGACTCGACAACCAGGAAGACGTGTATCGCCACTACAAGAGCAGTGAATGCGAGGCCATCTCCTCCGGCATCGAGAACATCTTCGAGACCTGGGCCTCCGGGTACCCCTGTATCATGAAGAAGCTCAGCTCCGACCGCTACTATGTCATCATGGAAGAGCGGGGCCTGCAGGAGATCATGGAGAAAAAGTTCGACATCCTCAAGAAGGTGCGCGAATACAAGTTCGGCGAAAGTCTCGTCGAGATGACCGTCTCCATCGGCGCCGGCCGCGGCCGCTCTCTGCCGGAGAGCGACAGCTACGCGATGGCGGCCCTCGAGATGTCTCAGTCGAGAGGCGGCGACCAGGCAACGGTCAGCACCGACGGCAACCTCGAATTCTTCGGCGGCCTCGTGGGACGGACCACGACCTCGAGCCGCGTCAAGTCCCGGATCATGGCCACGAACCTGGCCGAACTCATCCGGAAGTCCGATATGGTCTTCGTCACCGGCCACCGGTTCTCCGACCTCGACTCCGTCGGGTCCTGCATCGGTATCACGGAGTTCGCGAAGATCGTCGGCCGTCCCAGCTTCGTCCTGCTCAACCGGCAGAAGAGCCTGGCCCCGGCCCTCATCGAACACTACATCGACAAAACGGGCAACGACATCTTCGTCAACGACAAGGGTGCCGAGTCCCTCATGCGGGGCAAGCGCTGTCTGTGCATCGTCTGCGACACGCACCGCCCCAATTCGCTGGAGTACCCCGACCTCATGAGCAAGTTCGACGCCGTGGCCATCATCGACCACCACCGGAGAACGACCAACATCATCGAGGGCGCGGACCTCTACTACACGGAGCCCAACGCGTCGTCGGCCTGTGAGCTCGTCACCGAACTGCTCCAGTACATCCAGCTGCAGACCAGCATCGACCCGGTCAGCGCCAACGCGCTGCTCTCCGGCATCATGCTGGATACCCGGAACTTCGTCCTCGGGACGGGCGTCCGGACCTTCGAGGCCGCTGCCTGGCTGAAGGGCGCCGGCGCCGATACCGTAGCGGTCAAACAGCTCTTTGCGAACAGCATCGAAAACTATAAGGCCAAGGCCAGGATCCTCACTACTTCGACGCAGTACAAAGACTGCGCGATGGCCGTCTCCACGGAGATCTATCCGGAGATGCGGATCATCGCCTCCCAGGTCGCGGACGAACTGCTGAGTGTCACCGGCGTCAAGTCCTCCTATGTCCTGTTTGAAGAGGACGGCAGCGTCTTTGTCTCGGCCCGGTCATTGGGCGACATGAACGTCCAGTGGATCATGGAACGTCTCGGAGGCGGCGGCCACTTCACGATGGCAGCGGCCCAGATGACGGAGACCCATATGCAGGAGGCCATCGAGCAGCTGAAGGCTGCCATCGATGAGTACCTCGAAATGGAATAAGCAACAGAAGGTGGAACCACAATGAAAGTCATTCTGAAAGCAGACGTCAAAGGCCTCGGCAAGAAGGGCGATATGGTCAACGCATCCGACGGATACGCCCGCAATTTCCTGCTGCCGAAGAACCTGGCAGCGCCGGCCGACGCCCAGAACGTCACCGAAATGAAGAACGCAGCTGCGAGCAAGCAGTTCAAATACGACACCGAGAAGGCGGAGGCCGAGGCCAACGCCGCCCGGCTGAACGACCAGACCCTTGAGTTCAAGGCGAAGGCCGGCGCCGGCGGGAACATGTTCGGCTCCGTCACCTCGAAGGACATCGCGCAGAAGATCCGCACGGACTACAGCATCAGTGTCGACAAGCGGAAAGTGACTGCGCCCGACATCAAGGCCTTCGGGACCTACAATGCCACGGTCAAGCTCTTCCAGGGCGTGGAAGCGACCGTGAAGGTCAAAGTGACCGAGGCGTAAATCGCCACAGAAGACTACGAAGAGGAGGAAACGCGCCATGGCAGAAGCTTTTGTCCCGGAGGGGATGAATTTGCCCTACAGCCTTGAGGCGGAGCGCGCCGTGCTGGCCTGCCTGCTCCTCGACCCGGACTGCCTCGACCGCATCCAGGCGAGCGGCTTCCGGACCGAGTTCTTCTATCGGCAGGAACACAAGGCCATCTACAATGCCATGCTGTCCATCGATGCCCGCAGCGACGTCGTCGAACCCGTTGCCGTCATCACGGAACTGCAGGACTCGAGCCAGTTCGGAGACCCCGCTGCCGTCCGGCAGTACATCCGGGAACTCGCGGACCTGCTCCCGTCCACCCAGAACGCCGAGTCCTACGCGAAGGTCGTCGAAGACAAGTTCATGAAGCGGACCCTCATCGAGACCGCGAACGAGATCCTCGACGAAGCGAGGGGAGACTCCGAAGAAGCAGAAATGATCCTCGACTTCGCGGAGCAGAAGATCTTCAATATCCGTCAGGGCAAGAACACCGGTGCCGCGTCGCGCTTTGGTGACATCCTGCTCGACAAGGTCGTCCCGCACCTGACCAACCTGTCCGGACCGGACCGGGAGAAGTACCTGGGTACCCCCTCCGGCTGGGGAGACCTCGACACGATGATCTCCGGCCTGAACCGGTCCGACCTCATCATCGTCGGCGCCCGTCCTGCCATGGGTAAGACGAGTTTCGCGCTGAACCTCGCGGCGAACGTCGCGAAGAAGGGGAACAAGGTCCTGTTCTTCTCCCTCGAGATGACGAAGGAACAGCTCGCGGAACGTGTCATCTCCATGGAGGCGCGCATCCACGGCCAGAAGATGAGGAACGGCCGTCTGTCGCCCTCGGACTGGACCAACTTTTCCACCGTCGCGGGCGCTCTCCACGAGATCCCGCTGTACTTCGACGACACGTCCAACATCACGGTCAACGAGATGAAGGCAAAAGTCCGCCGGATGAAGGACATCGACGTCGTCATCATCGACTACCTGCAGCTGATGCAGTCCGGGACCCGTACCGAGTCCCGTGTCCAGGAAGTCTCGCAGATCACCCGTAATCTCAAGCTGATGGCGAAGGACCTCGAGGTCCCGGTCATCGTTCTCTGCCAGCTCTCCCGTAGTACGGAGGCGCGCGGCAAGAGCCACCGGCCCCAGCTGGCCGACCTGCGTGAATCCGGCTCCATCGAGCAGGACGCCGACATCGTCCTCATGCTGTACCGCGACGACTACTATCAGCAGCCCGGTGCGGAAGAGGAGAACATGGAGCGCAACGACATCAACACCGTGGAGATCATCGTTGCCAAAAACCGTCACGGCCCCGTCGGTTCCGTGGACCTCGCGTGGAACTCCGAGTTCACGCTGTTCACGAGCATCGAAAAACGGAGCGAAGACGACATCTTTGCATAACATCAACAACGAATGGGACAGGAGGACGCCGACATGCAGCACAGCGAATTTCTGTCCCATGTCATTTCGACCCTGAAGCGTTACGAGATGCTCCCCGAACACACTGCCGTCCTGGTGGGCTTTTCCGGAGGAGCCGACTCGGTGACGCTTCTTTCTGTTTTGCACGAACTCTCCGAAGGCGTTGGCGATGTACCGGCGTTCCCTCTGTACGCCTGTCATGTCCACCACGGCATCCGCGGGGCGGAAGCCGACCGGGACGAGCAGTTCTGCCGGACGTTCTGTAAAGAACGGGACATCCCGTTCACCGCGCTCCATGCCGATGTGCCCGCACTGGCGAAGGAGAGCGGCGAGTCCGTCGAACACTGCGGCCGGAAGGTGCGCTACGGCTTCTTCGAGGAGGTCTCCGACCGCATCCTGCGGCAGCACCCGGACCTGTCCGGGGTGCGCGTTGCCACCGCCCATACGGCGTCGGACAACGCGGAGACCGTCCTCTTTTACCTCGCCCGGGGCACCGGCCTCTCCGGCCTTGCCGGCATCCCGCCGGTGCGGGGCAGCGTCATCCGGCCGCTGATCGAATGCAGCCGCGAAGACATCGAGGCATACTGTGAAGAACAGGGTCTTCCGTTCATGGTCGACAGCACCAACGACGACGTGTCCTATACGCGGAACCGGATCCGTCATGAAGTGCTGCCGGTCCTCGAAAACATCCATTCCGGGGCGGCGGGGCACATCGCCAAAACAGCGGTGACGCTCCAGCGGGACGTCGACTGCTTCGACACCCTCGCAAGACAGCTCCTCGAGCGCAGCCGGAGAGGGGAGGACACCCTGGACGTTTCGGTCCTTCGGGAAGCGCCCGACGCCGTGCTCATCCGCACCCTGGCCATTGCCATGCGGTCCTTCACGGACGTGGCCGCGGAACAGCGGCATTTGGAGGACTTTTTGAATTGGATCCGCACCGGTGAAAAGTTCAAACAGATGCAGGTCCCCGGCGGCGCGTTCGTCACTCTGGCGGGAGACAAACTGCTGTTGCACTGGCCGAAAGAGGAAGGGGAGGACGTCGAGCGGACGTTCAAACGGACGGTCACCATGGCCGAGTGCCTCGAATTCGTGTCGGAAACACCGACGAAAGTCACGGTAAGACTCCTGAAAAGAGACACAAGACGGCCGGATTTCGATGCTTACCTGTTGGAAAATTCCCTTATCTATGATAAAATAGACTTCAATTTTGTATTGCGGACCCGGCGCCCAGGAGACACATTCGCTCCGAAAGGCCGGGGCCTTACGAAGAAATTGAAAACGCTGTATCAGGAAGCCGGAGTTTCTGCCGACAAGCGGGCAGACCGGGTCATCCTGGAACAGAACGGGCAAGTCGCCTGGCTGGAAGGTTTTGGCGCCGCCGAGGGATTTGCTCCAAGCGATGGAACCAGATATGTATGGACTGTGGAGGTATTACGATGAGTGCACTGGAAGAACGCGTCAAGGGCGTCCTGGTATCCGAAGAAGAAGCAAAAGAGATCGTCGAGAGACTCGGCAAACAGATCTCGAAAGACTATGAGGGCAAGAACCTCGTACTGGTCAGTGTCCTGAAGGGTGCGGTCGTCTTCATGGCGGACCTCATGCGTGCCATCGACATCCCGCTGTCCATCGACTTTATGGTCGTCTCCAGCTACAACAAGACCGAGAGCACCGGCACCGTCAAGATCATCAAGGACCTTGACACGGACCTCACCGGCAAGGACATCCTCATCGTCGAGGACATCCTCGACACCGGCCGCACGCTGGCCTCTCTCATGGAGATCCTCAGGATGCGCAACCCCGCGTCCCTGAAGATCTGCACGTTCCTCGACAAGCCGGACCGCCGCGTCTCCACCATCGAGGCGGACTACACCGGAAAGGTCATCCCCGACGAATTCGTCGTCGGCTACGGTCTCGATTACGACGAGGCCTACCGGAACCTGCCATATGTCGGCATCTACGATCCGGAAGATTAACGAAGTCATTTAAAGTTCATCTTAGCTTTTTAGCATAATCTTTAGTGTACTGTACTCGCACACTAACAGAAGGAGGGCAATCCATTGCCGGACAACAATAACAACAACGGGTTCGGTCTCGGACCGAACAATCAGGACCCGAACCGCAGAGGTTCCCTGATGGCGACCATCATTTGGATCGTCATCCCGCTGCTCCTGATCGGTTCCATGTTCTTCTCGTTCAACTCGAACGCGAACAAGACCAGGGACGAATACTACGAGGTCATCTCGTACTTCGACCAGGGAGAGGTCAAGCAGTACTCGCTGAACCTCTCGAGCGGAAAACTCGTCTACACGCTGAAGGGCGAGAAGGAAGCGCGGTCCTATACGGTCCCGAACGTGGAACTCTTCGTCAACGATGTCCACGACAGTGTCCATGAATACAACAAGGCACACCCGGACAAACCGATCAAACAGAACTACATCGCCGGCTCGTCCCGGTCCTGGATGGTCGAGATCCTGCCACTCCTGTTCTCCACGCTCATCATGGCGGGCATCATCATCTGGTTCATGCGGCGCATGAACAACAACATCATGGGAGATGCCCAGAGAGGCATGGGCTTCGGTAAAGCTCGTGTCAAGAAGGGCGGAGAAGAGCAGAAGACGACATTCGCCGACGTCGCGGGTGCCGATGAAGAGAAGGAAGAACTCCAGGAGATCGTCGAGTTCCTGAAGGACCCGAAGAAGTACGACGCCCTCGGCGCCCGCATTCCGAAGGGTGTCCTGATGGTCGGCCCACCCGGTACCGGTAAGACCCTCCTGGCCCGCGCCACCGCCGGTGAGGCAGGCGTTCCGTTCTTCTCCATCTCCGGTTCCGACTTCGTCGAAATGTACGTCGGTGTCGGTGCGTCCCGAGTCCGCGACCTGTTCGACCAGGCCAAGAAGAGCGCGCCCGCCATCATCTTCATCGATGAGATCGACGCCGTCGGCCGCCACAGAGGCGCCGGCATGGGCGGCGGCCACGATGAGCGTGAGCAGACTCTGAACCAGCTGCTCGTCGAAATGGACGGTTTTGCAGCCAACCTCGGCATCGTCATGATCGCCGCCACCAACCGTCCCGACATCCTCGACCCGGCGCTCCTGCGTCCCGGCCGTTTCGACCGTCAGGTCACGGTCACGTACCCGGATGTCAAGGGAAGAGAGGCCATTCTGAAGATCCATTCGAAGAACAAGCCTCTGGGCCCCGACGTCGACCTCAACGTCATCGCCCGGTCCACCGCCGGCTTCACCGGTGCGGACCTCGAGAACCTCATGAACGAATCGGCTCTCCTCGCCGCCAGAAACGGCCGGAAAGCCATCACCAATGACGACATCGAAGAGGCCACCATCAAAGTCATGGTCGGCCCCGAGAAGAAGTCTCGGAAGATGGACGACCGCGAGAAGAAACTCACGGCCTATCACGAGTCCGGACACGCCGTCACCAACTTCTTCCTGCCGCTGCTCGACCCGGTCCACCAGGTCAGCATCATCCCGCGCGGCGCGGCAGGCGGATACACCATGTCGGTCCCCGTCGAAGACAAGAGCTACATGAGCAAGAAAGTCATGCTCGAGAACCTTGTCACCCTGCTCGGCGGACGCGTGGCGGAAGCCCTCATCATGGGCGACATTTCCACCGGTGCCTCCAACGACATCGAGAGAGCGACCAACCTCGCGAAGTCCATGGTCACGAAGTACGGCATGAGCGACAAGCTCGGTACCGTCATGTACGGTTCCAGCAACAACGAAGTCTTCCTCGGCATGGACTACGGTCGTGCCAGAGACTATTCTGAAGCGACGGCGGCTGCCATCGACAAGGAAGTCTATGACATCATCAACCACGCTTACGAAGAGGCGGAGCGTCTCCTCACCGAGCACAAGGACCTCCTCCACAAGCTCGCCCAGTATCTGATCGTCAACGAGAAGATCGACGCGCCGGAGTTCCAGAAGCTCATGAACGACCCGACCTTCGCACCGCTGCCGGCGGACTTCGACTACGAGAACTCGAAACTCCCGGAAGGCTCGTCCTATGTGGATGAAGTCCGTGAGACCGCCGAGCACTCCAAAGCCCTGTCCCGCAACGCGGTGAAAGAGGCGATGGAAGACGGTGCTTCCATGACCGAAGCGGCACAGAAAGCCTATGAGGCGATCAAAGATGTGCCCGCAGAACCGGCCCCCGCAGAGGCCCCTTCGCCGGTGCCGCCCGTCGACCCCGACGATGACGACATCATCTGACAACTGAATCCTGTCAAGTTCCCGGAGCTCCACCATCGGTGGGGCTCCGTTGCTTGACAAATCCACAAGATATGGGATAAAATACGTATTTGTGATATTACGCGAACGGGCAAATCCACAGGCGTATTTTTGGAGGAAACATGGCGAAAAAGTCCACTAATTCCAATGAGACCATCCAGCAGCTGAAAGGCGCTGACCGGGTCCGGTTACGACCCGCGGTCATCTTCGGCTCGGATGGCATCGAAGGGTGTCAGCACTCGGTCTTCGAAATCCTCTCGAACTCCATCGACGAGGCGCGAGAGGGCTACGGCGACCACATCGTCCTGACCCGCTACCTCGACAAGAGTCTCGAGGTGCAGGACTTCGGACGGGGCATCCCGATGGACTACAACGAAAACGAAAAGGAATACAACTGGAAACTTCTGTTCTGTGAGATGTACGCCGGCGGCAAGTATGACAACAACTCGAGCGCCGGTCTCTACGAATTCTCCCTCGGTCTGAACGGTCTGGGCCTCTGCGCGACCCAGTACGCCTCCGAGTGGATGGAAGCCGAAGTCTTCAAAGATGGGTTCCAGTACAACATCAAATTCAAGAAGGGCAAGCCCTCCGGCAAGCTGAAGAAAGAAGAGTTCAGCGGTCGGAAGACGGGGACGCGCATCGCCTGGAAACCGGACCTCGAGGTCTTCACGGACATCGACATCCCGCTGGAGTACTTCCAGGACATCCTGCGCCGCCAGGCCATCGTCAACAACGGTCTCAAGTTCATCCTGCGGAACCAGATCAAGGAGGGCACCACGCCGTCCTGCTTCGAGACCTACGAATATGTCTACGAGAACGGTATTACGGACTACCTCAAGGAGAACGTGGAAGAACAGGCGTTCACCGGGGTCCAGTTCTGGAACACCGAGACCTCCGGCCGGGACCGCGCCGACCAGGAGGACTACAAGGTCGTCATCAACGCGGCGGTCTGCTTCTCGAACAAGGTCCAGATGAAAGAGTATTACCACAACTCTTCCTGGCTCGAGCACGGCGGCGCGCCGGACAAGGCGGTCCGCTCCGCGTTCGTCTCCCAGATCGACGCTTACCTGAAGCAGAACAACAAATACAACAAGTCGGACAAGAAGATCTCCTTCCAGGACATCGAAGACTGTCTCGACATCGTCATCTCGTCGTTCTCGACTAAAACGTCCTATGAGAACCAGACGAAGAAGGCCATCACCAACAAGTTCATCCAGGAGGCCATGACGGACTTCTTCAAGCAGTCCCTCGAGGTCTACTTCATCGAGAACAAGATGGAGGCCGACAAGATCACCGACCAGGTGCTCGTCAACATGCGGTCCCGCGTCCGCGCGGAGACCACCCGTCAGAACCTCAAAAAGACCCTGACCGGCAACATGGACATGTCGAACCGGGTCCAGAAGTTCGTCGACTGCCGTACGAAGGACGTCGAGAGACGCGAAGTCTTCATCGTGGAAGGAGACTCGGCTCTGGGCGCCTGCAAACAGGCGAGAGACTCGGAGTTCCAGGCCGTCATCCCGGTCCGGGGCAAGATCCTCAACTGCCTGAAGGCAGACTACAACCGCATTTTCAAGAGCGACATCATCACGGACCTCATCAAAGTCCTCGGCTGCGGCGTCGAAGTCGCGGTCAAGAAGAAGGATATGACGTCCTTCGACCTCGACAACCTGCGCTGGAACAAGGTCATCATCTGTACCGACGCCGACGTCGACGGGTACCAGATCCGTACCCTCATCCTCACGATGATCTATCGCCTCATGCCGACCCTCATCTCCGAGGGCAAGGTGTTCATCGCGGAATCCCCGCTCTATGAGATCCGCCACAAGGACGAAGTGTGGTTCGCGTACACCGAAAAGGAAAAGACCGAGGTCCTCGAGGAACTCGGAGACAAGAAATATACGATCCAGCGGTCCAAAGGTCTTGGTGAAAACGACGCCGACATGATGTGGCTCACCACCATGAATCCGAAGACCCGCCGGCTCATCCAGATCCGTCCCACCGACGCAGAGGCCACGGCGGCACAGTTCGACATGCTTCTCGGCGACAACCTCGCGGGAAGAAAAGAACACATCGCCACCGATGGACATCTGTTCCTCGACATGACGGACCTGTCGTAAGGAGGTGGGATAAGAATGGCGAAACGTACCAAAAAGGATGCCCCCGTCGACCGCGACGAGAACCCGAACGCTCACATCATGGGCGCCGGCGAGGTGGTCCAGCAGCACATCACGGACACCCTCGAAGTCAACTACATGCCTTACGCGATGAGCGTCATCATGTCCCGCGCCATCCCGGAGATCGACGGCTTCAAACCGTCTCACCGGAAGCTCCTGTACACCATGTACAAGATGGGACTCTTAAACGGCGCGCGCATCAAGTCCGCGAACATCGTCGGACGCACGATGCAGCTGAACCCCCACGGCGACGCTGCCATCTACGACACCATGGTCCGGCTGTCCCACGGCTATGAGGCACTGTTGCACCCGTATGTCGACTCGAAGGGCAACTTCGGTAAAGCCTATTCGAGAGACATGTCCTGGGCGGCTTCGCGATACACGGAAGCCAAACTCGAAAAGATCGCCTCGGAACTGTTCCGGGACATCGATAAAGACACCGTCGACTTCGTCGACAACTACGACGCCTCCATGAAGGAGCCGACCCTGCTGCCGGTCACCTTCCCGAGCGTCCTCGTCAACAACAACGTGGGTATCGCTGTCGGTATGGCGAGCTCCATCTGTTCCTTCAACCTGCAGGAGATCTGTGAGACGACCATGGCCCTTATCAAGGACCCGGACATCGACATCATGGACTACCTGAAGGCGCCGGACTTTCCGGGCGGCGGTATGATCATCTACGACCGGGACCAGATGGCGAAAGTCTTCGACACCGGTCGCGGCGGCATCACCGTCCGTTCCCGGTACACCTACGACAAGAAGAACCACTGCATCGACATCACCGAGATCCCGCCGACCACCGTGTCCGAGGCCATCATCGACAAGATCATCGAGAAGGCCAAGTCCGGTCAGCTGAAGGAGATCTCCGACGTCCGTGACGAGACCGACAAGAACGGCCTCAAAATCACGATCGACGTGAAGCGCGGGACCGACCCCGACAAGCTCATGCGGAAGCTCTACAAGATGACTCCGCTCGAAGAGGCGTTCCCCTGCAACTTCAACGTGCTCATCGCCGGCATGCCGAGGGTCCTCGGCGTCAAAGACCTGCTCCTTGAGTGGATCGCCTTCCGGGAAGAGTGCGTCCGCCGCAGAACGTACTTCGACCTGCAGAAGGCGAAAGACCGCCTGCACCTGTTACAGGGTCTCGAGAAGATCCTCCTCGACATCGACAAAGCCATCAAGATCGTCCGCGAGACCGAAGAGGAAGCGGAGGTCGTGCCGAACCTGATGATCGGCTTCGGCATCGATGAGATCCAGGCCGAGTATGTCGCGGAGATCAAGCTGCGTCACCTGAACCGGGAGTTCATCCTGAAGCGGTTGAAGGACGTCGAAGACCTGCAGAAGCAGATCGAAGACCTCGAAGACACGCTGAAGCGCCGCAGCCG